>JBGAVL010000309.1:0-7603 GCA_044228145.1 Obscuribacteraceae bacterium (SeqCode) | reverse complement strand
ATCTTGCAAAATCCCGACGTCGACAGATCTGTTCTCGATAAGATTTACCGATGGCTGAGGTCCTATTCTTCTTCGACAGAATAAGCCAAGGCATTCTTCAGCCGATGATTCTCTTCAAGAAGTGCGGCATCATCGCGGGCGCTCTTATCTTCTCCACTGGATATTCCTTTCTGAATGGCATCATATATGGAGGCAACATACGAATCTAATTGTGTGGCTTTTGGGTGCGGGTGGCTCTGCCAACCCCCATTCATTACTATTTGTAGTGATGTGATTACAATTTGTAGTCGTGTTGCTATAATGTGTTCGTGAGCAAGACAGGTGAGCCTCTTGATGGTGCTTACCAGTGACCAGGAGAGTTGAGATGAGCGATCCAGTCCTTATTCAAGGTGGCATGGGGGCTGGCGTGTCAAACTGGCGGCTGGCACAGGCAGTTTCCAGGCAGGGACACCTTGGAGTTGTTTCCGGAACGGCATTAGATGGCATATTTGTATGCCGTCTTCAGGAGGGTGATCGCGGCGGGCACATGCGTCGGGCTCTTGAGCATATCCCTGTACCTGGTTTAGCTGATGAGATTTTGTCGCGTTATTACAAGCCAGGCGGAAAAAAAGATAGTGAACCTTACCGGCACTCCATGTTTAAACACAATTCCGACCTGGCTTTGCTTAAGCTGACTGTAGCTGCGAATTTCGTCGAAGTATTTTTAGCCAAGGAAGGTCATGGCGGTGTTGTCGGAATTAATTACCTGGAGAAAATCCAGCTGCCGACACTGCCTTCGCTTTATGGAGCGATGCTGGCAGGTGTCGACTATGTGCTGATGGGGGCTGGCGTACCCAGGACCATCCCGGGCATACTAGACAGACTTTCAAATCACCAAGATGTTTCTCTAAAGCTCAACGTTGATGGAGCAACTGCTGAGGACAACTTCGAAGTACACTTCGATCCGCAGTCGATCAACACTGAGCTGCATTCGCCTCTGAAGCGTCCGAAATTTCTGGGCATTGTTTCTTCAGCAGCATTGGCTGCTACTCTGGCAAAAAAATCCAATGGACGGATTGATGGTTTTGTCATAGAGAATCCTACTGCCGGAGGACATAATGCACCGCCCAGAGGTAGTCTCCAGCTCGATGAGAATGGCGAACCTATCTATGGTCCGCGCGACACCGTGGATCTCGATGAGGTCAAGAAACTTGGACTGCCTTTCTGGCTGGCCGGTTCTTTCAACACTCCTGAAAAATTTCAGGAGGCAATTGCTCTTGGCGCTAATGGAATTCAGGTTGGTACGTTATTTGCCTTTTGCCGTGAGTCGGGAATTGAAGATCAGCTAAAAAGACGCATTCTTGATAAAGCGCTGAGTGGCAATCTGGAAGTCTTCACCGATCCGCTGGCCTCGCCTACAGGATTTCCATTTAAGGTAGTGGAACTGGAAGGTTCGCTTTCCGAAAAGGACGTGTATGAGAGTCGTCCGCGAGTCTGCAATCTTGGCTATTTGCGCAGTGCGTATAAGAAGGAAGACGGGAGTCTCGGTTTTCGCTGCCCTGGCGAACCGGTGGATCAGTACCTTCAGAAAGGCGGCAAAATTGAAGATACCATCGGTCGCAAGTGCCTTTGTAATGGTTTGGTGGCAAACATCGGTTTTCCGCAAGTTCAAAAGAGCGGCTATGTCGAAAAAGTGCTTGTTACCTCGGGCAATGAGATACAACACATTGCTGAGTTGGTGAAGAGCGGGGAAGACTCCTATGGTGCAACCGCTGTGATTGATTACTTGATCGGCTAATGTTGCGATGTAATGTAAGGCAAGATGCATTTTTTGGGATATTCATCCTGCCACCGCCAGATGAAAGTATCGAGCATGTAGTGATTCATTGCCAGTCCGGATAGAACTCCTACACATAGGCCTTTGACTATTACCGACACTGTGGTTTGGCTAATGTAGTCAATGAAGACAAATAAAGACATGTAAGTAAAACAAACGGCAAAGAGCGCGACCGCCGGTGGAAGCACCGCGTCTTTGTTTGCGGATTCCGGATGCAATTTGCGCGCTGCTGCGGCTTTACGTTCAACAAGTGTGGCATTCATGCCGAGAAACTGGAACCAATGGATGGTCAGAGGGATTAAGAATGCCAGATAGAAATTCGTGACGAATGCTCCCGGTGCCCAGGCGAGCACGGAAATCACCCAGAAAAGCAGAGACTGGTAGTGAATAGGAAGACCTTCGTGGCGGCGCTTCAGTATACCTCCCAGGTATACACAAACACACACAAAGGCAAGGATGCATGCTGCAACCGTCCAGTAGTAGGCTCCTGGCACGGTTGCGAATTGCAGAAAATTGAACCTGTAAAAACCTACCATTGAAAATGCCACAGCAACAGAATACTGGGAGATTCCCTCCATCTTCGGGTTGGCCGCTGCATAGGCATCATCTTTTCTATAGAGTCTGGAAAGTCGGACGCTCTGCTGCAACAGATGATCGATATGACAGAGAGTCAAGGCGGCAAAGAGAAATTGCGTACAGAGCAGTGTTGCCAGTATTCCGGTGATCATCAGAATTGGAGGCAGAATGAAAAAGCGAAATCTGTTGGTAAGATTGCTCGCGTAGTAAGTGCGGTTGTCCTTATCGAAATAAGTAAACCAGGAAGGACCCTGGTGTAAGGGCCCGAGTCCAAATCCATAAGCAGCAATCATCGAGAGAAACATCGAATTTGATACAGCCGGGTGCTGCGCCATGAAAAAAACTAACAAAGCAGCAAATACTGGTAAGAAAAAATAGAGAATGTCCTCTCTTTTTCCGATCAGCCAGGGATTGGGCAGAACAGCAGGCATCACGTTTCCATCAGATCTGAAATAGGTTTGCATGGCAAAAACCTTCGCAAAGGGGGCGTCTCTACTTATCGTAAGCTTCCCGCGCCAAAAATCGTAAGTAGTTACGCAGAGGTGCCCAGGATCGATCTGCGATATTCATGCCTGTCGATCAGGAAAAACCTCTATGCAGATCGCTGTCAATTTCGCAGCGTCAGCCAATTGTATTGCAGGTAACAAGCAGTTCAATGGTTTGATGCAATCGAATCAAGTGGTTACCGTGATGTGTCCACCCTGGGAATGATCTTTTCAAACTGTCATGAAAACCATGAATATTTTCGCCCGGATAGCGTATGAAAGTTAGTACAAGGTAGATGCGGAGGACACGACATGTTCCGGAAATGGTGGCTGCCAATCGCAGCGGTACTAATTAGTGGAATTGCCGGTGTTGTGTTCATGGGTATCCGTACCTATCAGGATGCGCCACCCATACCAAGCTTTGTTGACGAGAATGGAAAAGTAATCGTCTCACACGAATCGATACTTGACGGTCAACTTGTGTTTCAAAAATATGCGTTGATGAATTACGGCAGCATGTTCGGCGACGGGGCCGGACGAGGACCGGACTTCACAGCCGATGCGCTTCACAATGTCGCGACATCCATGATCAGGTTCTATTCAGGCAGAGAGCAAGTCAATGAACTAGATGCGGATCGCCTTGCCTCAATCAGTAATCGCGTCCACAGAGAGCTAAGGCAAAACACCTATGAGGAAAAAAACAACAGCGTATCGTTAACCGAAGGACAATTGGCTGCAGTAAATGATCTCACTGCTTATTACCAAAAGTTTTTTAGCGCTGACGATAAACAATCCATGCACCCGGTCGGGTACTTAACAGGCGCGCAACAAATCAGCGATCTTTCACACTTTTTCTTTTGGGGCGCCTGGGTATGCTCAGCCTTAAGACCGGGACACGACTACAGCTATACGCATAATTGGCCCTACGACCCAACGGCAGGAAATATTCCCAGCTGGCCAATCACTTTCTGGAGCGTGGCCGGTTGTATGGGTTTGATGATGGGATTGGGCGGAGTGCTCTATTTGCGCGGACGGTTGGATGTTTATATCAAGAGCCCTTCTGAAATTTCCACAACGCCGGCCAACGGCTCTCAATCGAAGTTGCTCGACTCGGGCCGAAAGTTGATGACAATGGACTTCTTGTCCGACTTTAATCCCACTCCAACTCAAAAGGCGACCTACAAGTTTTTCGCCGCCGCCATTCTGCTCTTTTTGCTGCAAGTAGTAGCGGGAATTCTAACGATCCACGATTTTGTTCATTTCACTACTTTTGGTGGCATTGATATCGCCAAATACTTACCTTTGCCTGTCACGCGCAGCTGGCATCTGCAGCTCTCTTTGCTGTGGATTTCCACTTGCTGGATGGGCGCATCTCTTTTCATTATCCCTATGTTGGAAAAAAATGAACCTAAAGGACAGACAGCCCTCGTCAATCTACTTTTTTCTATGCTTGTTCTGCTCGTTATTGGCAGCTCGGTAGGAGTGCTTCTTGGCCCTCTGGGGATGCTCAAAGATTGGTGGCTTCTGGGAAATCAGGGCTGGGAATTCGTCGAGCTTGGCAAGTTGTGGCAGGGACTGCTCTTTGTATGCATTGGACTCTGGGCTTTCTTGCTCTATAGAGGGCTGAAAGGCTTCCTCAAAAACGATCACCCGATTGCCTTGCCCAATTGGCTTTTCTATTCTGTGCTCTGCGTGCTTGGACTATTCCTTGCAGGGTTTGTTGCCGGACCAAAGACCAATTTCGTCATTGCGGATTTCTGGAGGTGGTGCGTTATTCACATGTGGGTGGAGGCCTTCTTTGAAGTCTTCACGACCGCACTCATTGCTTGCTTCTTATACCTGATGGGATTAGTCACATTGCAGAGCGCCGGGCGAGCGGTCTATCTGTCCACATTGCTGTTTCTTGGCTCAGGCATCATAGGTATCTCTCATAACTTTTACTGGAACGCAAAGCCTGTGGAAACGCTGGCCTTAGGCAGCATTTTTTCGACACTTCAAGTTGTTCCTTTGATCCTTCTTACGCTGGAAGCTTTCAGACTGGCGCAGGCACCACAACTGGAGCGCAAAAAGACTGGGATAAAAGCACGCTTCGCGCATGAGGATTCCTACTTGTTTTTGTTGGCGGTTAACTTCTGGAATTTCATGGGAGCCGGCGTCTTCGGCTTCATAATCAACCTCCCCATTGTCAACTATTACGAGCACGGGACTTATCTGACTGTCAACCATGGACACGCAGCCTTGATGGGAGTGTACGGAAACCTGGCCATCTCGGCAATGCTCTTTTGCCTGCGTTTTCTCATTCCTGCCTCTTCCTGGAGCAGCAAAACCATCATCGTGTCTTTCTGGTCGCTGAACATCGGACTGATGCTGATGGTATTGCTTGATCTGTTTCCTGTGGGTGTCATGCAACTGAATGCAGTTCTGACCAGCGGGCTCTGGTTTGCAAGATCACAAACCTTCCAATTGAGTGAAGCATTTCAGACTCTTACCTGGATGCGTATTGTCGGTGGAGCCATTTTCGTTGTGGGTGGGGTCGTGCCTTTGACTTTATTCGTTTGTAGCCAACTTCGCTCGCAGTATGGCGGAGCTAAAACAGCGCCTGTCACTTCAGTGGAGAATTTAAGCCCGGAGGATCTCCGCATTGATTGTATGGAGCGGCCCATAGCAGGAGTTGATTGACTCGGTCGTCAACTCTTAAAAGACACGCAGGCTTTTTGAAAAATAGCCGGGTGTGAAACTCCACTTACCGCAGAAACTGGATCTGTAGCCAAGTGTTGCCCCTTTGGTCGGAACTCCAGGATTACACCGCAAAAGAGTATTCACAGCCAAAAATAGCTCAAAGATTTTTTTGCATATGAGTGTCCGGACGATTTTATATCTGTTGCCGTCCTTCCTGTCCCTTTGGCTGCTTGAATTATCCGGATAATCTTCATTTGTGCGTGCTGGTCAAGTGTTGGACATAAGCTCAGTTTCCAAGGTGGAGAGGCGTGGAACCATTACTTCGGAAGTGTATCGAATGAAGTGAAAGCCGACTATGGCTCTACACAGAGCAAACAGAAATCTGTCAGGACGCCGGCAACAGACCCACAGCATGAAACGCCAGTATTCTTTGCGAAAAGCGTGGTCCGAAATAGTGCTCAGCCGGAGAAAGCCCTCCAGAAGAGGGGCGAAAGCCCTGACTTTGCTTGGAGTCAGACGGCCGCGTGTTTCATTGCAGCTGCCCTTTTGTGAACTGATCAGGTCTTTGAGCCGCGCGAAAAAATTAGCAGGAGAGTAAAGCGCAACGAGAACGGCACGATAGCCACGCACCAAATCTAGTGCAGGCATTGCAGTCTCAAAGTTGCAAAAGCCAAGATTGTCGCCGTCGAAATCTGCCTTAAGCCGTCCCTCCTTCTTTAGACGCTCCCACAATTGAGTGTTTGGCATGGCATTCAACGGTCCGACCATAGCCATGGGGATTCTGGCAGCGGTAATGAATTCAATCTGGCGATCAAAGATGTCCTTTGTGTCGTGGTCAAAACCGACAATGAATCCGGCCGTCACCTCAATTCCATACTGCTGAATCTTATGAATTTTGCTAAGCATGTCACCGTGCAGGTTTTGATATTTTCGAGTTTCGCGCAAACTTTCCAGGCTAGGGGTCTCGATACCAACAAACACTGAAAAGAAGCCGGCCTTGGCCATAAGCTCCAGGAGTTCGTCCTCGTCTGCTAGATTGAGGCTCGCCTCTGTAAAAAGCCGGAAGGGATAGTCGTTTTGCTCCATCCAGGCTATAAGCTCAACGATCATGAGCTTTACATTCTTCTTATTGCCTATGAAGTTGTCATCGACCAGGAATACTTCCCCTCTGAAGCCCAGATCGTAAATTGTTTGAAGCTCACGAACCATCTGTTTGGGTGTCTTGGTGCGTGGTTTTTTTCCATAGAGTGTGGTTATATCGCAGAACTCGCAGGCGAACGGGCATCCACGCGAAAATTGTATACACATTTCAGCATATGCACCACCGGAAAGCAGATCGAAGCGGGGTACAGGCGATTGAGTGATGTCAGGCTTTTCGCCCCTTGCTGTATAAATTCTGTGCGGATTGCCGGCCTGGTAGTCGCTCAAAAACAAGGGCAAGGTAATTTCACCTTCGTCTAGCACCAGATGTGCAGCGTCTACAAATTTTTCCGGACTTGATGTGGCATGGGGACCTCCCACGACTGAGGGAACTCTTGCTCGCCTGCACATCTCTATGACTTCCATCATCGATTTGTGCTGAATGGCCATGCCGCTGACGAGCACGAGATCAGCCCCATCGATATCAGTCGGACGGATTTGCTGAATGTTCAAATCAATCAGCCGCAGGGTCCAATCTTTAGGAAGCAGCGCCGCCACAGTCAGTAGACCCAGTGGCGGCATGAGTGCCAGCCGACTCATGAGCTTGACGGCGTATTGACCACCCCAGTAAGTTATCGGTATCTCTGGCCAAACTAACAGCACGTTCATGGTCGCACACCCCGCCTGGTTGAGTCTGTCTCCCCTCTTTGCCGAGTCGGGTAATCCAAAAGCATGCATGAATGAGAGCGGCGAAAAATCACGCTTTGACAAAAGACAGGCGATTGTACCAGTGCAGCTAACAATTCAGGGAGTGGTTACTTCGCGGTGTCCTTGCCTGCTGTCTCAAGCGCCCTGACCGGGCTCCATTGGCGCGCAGCAGCCGCTATTGTTGCCTTCGCAATTTTGG
>JBGAVL010000308.1:0-7644 GCA_044228145.1 Obscuribacteraceae bacterium (SeqCode) | reverse complement strand
AAAAGCTCAAGTCGCGCGCCCAGCAGCGATTACGGACATGTGTACGCGCCAAAAATCCGGGTACAACCTACTTTGTATAATATTTTGACATAGTTAATAATCGCCCCGATTTTGAGAATACCTATGACCTCTGATGCAAATCTCTGTTCAATTTGCGGGAAATCCAAAGTCGCCGATCCGGCTTCCCCAGATGCCCATTGCAAGGGACACGCTGCAGCAGGCGACGACCTGAAAGCCCAGCTCGATGCTATCAAAGCTCCCGGCACTGCAGCCGCGCCGACCGCAACACCCCCGCAGCCCGCAAAGGTAGTTCCACCGCCTGTTCCGGCGCCAAAACCAGCCGTAAGTCAGCAAGATCTCAAGTCTCAGCTGGACGCAATCCCGTCTCCCGGCGCCCCCAAAGCCGTTCCAGCCCCCGCACCAGCTAAAACCAGCGAGCCCAGCATTGCCGACCAGCTGGCAGCCATCCCTACCCCGGGTGCTAAGACGCCCCCGCCCGCATCGATCACGAAAAATCAATTGGACGCGATCCCCACACCGGGGACAGCCGCACCTGCTCCTAAAGCACCTGCAGCAGCCCCACCTTCCGCAGCGTTGAGTTTTCAGGATCAGCTAAATGCTATTCCCACACCTGGAATGAATCGTCCGGCTGGAACTTCTGGTGAACAAGCCAACCTCAATGACCTTAATTCGATACCTACGCCGACCGCACGCCCCGGCGGCGCTCCACCAGCGCCGAGCGCGGACCAGCCGCAGTGGATGAAAAACTACAATTCCTATCAATCAGGCATTACCGCATCTTCCGCCAGCGGTTTTCCAACACAGGATCCCTACGCAAATTATCAACCGCAAAACCGCGAAGCACCAGCGGCCGGCGGTGGCGGATATATGCTGGTTGCGATTTTTGTCGGTGTGATCATGATTGCCTACTTCGTCTTCCTGACGCAGAACAAGCCAGCACCGCTGGATACCAACCAGCTTGGCAATCCAACGGGTAGCCCCTCTGCAACCAGCAGCACAATGCCACCATCCACGGCTCCCGGCCAGACTCCGGTTAGCCAGCCATCCGGTTTCATGCAGCCTCCTGAGTCGCAGCAGCCCCAGGGTATGCCAGCGCCTGTGCAATAGATGTTGTGTTGTTATTCGTCTTCTTCTCCTTGATACCATGACTCGCGGAATCTACCCATGCTGACTCCGAGCAATTTTGTTTCACCTTCAACTTTCTCTAGTTCGATTGGAGAATAACCGCTTTGCTCGACTATGTAGTCGGCAAGATCTCTTGAGTGAGTAGTTATCCAAATTTGAGAACGGTGAGACGCTGCCGCCAGCAATCTTGCCAGTGGCTCGCTCAGATCCGGATGAAGGCTAGTTTCCGGTTCATTTATTACCAGTACGGATGGGGGATCCACACTGTAGAGAGCCGCCAGCAAACATAAGTATTGCAATGTACCATCCGACAGTTCACGAGTCTCAAATCCTCTTCGCAAATCAGCGGATCTGAATACTATTTTCAATCCGGAAGCTGACTCCGAAACACCGACACTACAGCCGGGAAATGCATCATCCAGGCTGTTGAGAAAACCATTTTTGTCTCCCCATTGAAGAATGGTGGCAATCGCTGAAACAAAATCACCACCGTCATGTGCCATCCTCGGGGTCATGATCGCCAACTGAGGTTTGCGCAGAGGGGAATCGCGATCGGTGCGAAAGTGGTGATAAAAGCGCCAACTGAGAAACTCCTGACGCAAGGCAGACAGTTGAGGAAATCTGTGCGGTTCTCGAATTCCGAAGAGAATCGATTCGTTTGCCGGAACTCGCATTGTGTAATCGACTTTGACGCCTTTTGCATCAGTCAGGTAAATTTCCGCCTTCCTTCGTTTCAAGATGCAATTTCTAGATTGCCCACTTTTGATGTTTATCTCTTCTCTGAGAATTTCCAGATCGTCTTTGAAGACAGAATCCTTGCCACCACCTAGTGATGGCGACAGGGCAGCAAAAGTGAGATCGTATTGCAAATTGTCCAGCTTGACGGAAAGTTCGACTTTCTTTCTGTCTGCTCCTTTTCCTGACCACAGCACAGACGACATGCCGCCTTCTTCAGCTACGTTTCTAGCCAGTCTGCCGGAAGCCGTTGAAGCCAGCAAGTAAATCGCGCGATAAAGATTGCTCTTGCCTGAACCGTTGGGCCCGACAATCACATTTACTCGCTCCAGCTTCAGCCATGCATGCCTTATCGAGCGGTAATTCTGAATCGAGAATTCAGCAAGATCCATTAAAACATCAATCTCCGTCCATCACTTCCGTTTCCGGGCCGAGCCATCCTCTGCTTTTCTGTTCAGGTGTTTTCACCTTGCGTTTTCCACTGATGCAGGTGGCACCATCAATCTTCTCCAATTCGTAAATCGCCGCGCCCTTGAGGCGGAGAAATCTGGCTAATTCTTTCGAATGAGTAGTTAGAAGAACTTGCGAATTATCCGAAGCAGCGATAATCAAATCCGCCATCGGCTTCAATAGGTCGAAGTGAATGCTTGTTTCAGGTTCATTCAAGACCATGAATGGGGCGGGCCGCGGTGTTAAAAGTGCGGCTAGCAAACAAAGATATTGCAGCACGCCATCAGATAGTTCACGTGCACTCAACGCGCGCGTGACACCTGGAGAACGCATGCTCATATGAAGAGTGCCTTCCAGTTCATCGACATTTACCTCAGAATCTGGAAATGCTTTTTTCAAAGAATCGTCAAGCTTCTTTCGATCTCCAACTGCACGAATGGTGGCTAAAGTTGCTGCCAAATCGCGACCGTCATGGCTGAGAATTGGTGTCATCGTCGCCAGTTGAGGGTCGCGAATCGGAGATTGCAAATCAGTTCTAAAATCATGATAGAACCGCCAGCGTAAAAACTGAGAGCGCAATGATGACAGTTCAGGATACTTTTGCGGCTCTCTCAATTCCGAGAGAACCGACTCGCTTTCAGTCATGGTATCGGGATACGCATGCTCTTCTCCGTCAATATCCTTGGCGGTTACAATTGAACGCTTTCGCCGCAACAAATTAACTCTTCGCTTGCCGGTTTTGATTTCAACCAACTCTTCCTTGATATCGGGATCGAGTTTGAATATTGAAAGTTCCGGCTCGTGCATAAAACCTTCCATTCGCTCGCTTGCCGGAATCAGACCGAATTCAATCGAGTAAAATAATTGATCGAGGCTGACTGATAGTCTTGTTCTCGGCTGCTCGCGTTTTTTTCTGTCTCCCGCCCAGAGAATCGACTGCATGCCGCCCTCTTCGGCAATTCGTCTGGCGAATTGTCCCGTTGCCGCTGCGGCAATTAGATTTATGGACTGATAGATATTGCTTTTTCCGCAGCCGTTTGCGCCGACAAGAACCGTGACGTTGCTCAGCTCTAGCCTCAGGTCGTCAACAGATCGGTAGCCGGAAATCTCTATCTCTTGAATATTCATAGAGCATTAATCTACACCTTCTTGAGGAGTTTCGTAAGCTCTCTATCGAAGCTGGATGCAAATTCGCGCTTTTCCTTCTCTCCAAATTGTTTCGGCCCGCCGGTAATTATCCCCACGTCTCGCATATCCTGCATCATGTCGCGAATGGAAAGACGCTCTCCAATATTGTCCTCATCGAAAACAAGGCCGCGTGGACTGATTACTACGATTTCACGATGAACCAGAGGATGCGCAAGCGGAATATCCTGGGTAATAACCAGATCTCCCTTTTGAGCATGTTCGATGATATAGGCGTCAGCAGCATCGGGCGCATTCCCCACCTGCACAAAATGGATCAGGTCGGATACCGGCAAAGCAAGGGGTTTGTTAGCGACAAAAATCGTTTCCAGACTACGCCGGCGAGAGGCGGCAAGAACAATGTCCCTCACAGCTCCCGGACAGGCATCTGCATCAACCCAAATTTTCATGCTGGGCACCATTTACCGATCGATCGAAAATCGCGAGCGCGAAAAAGATTTTTGCCCCATACGTGGTGCGCCATTTGCCGATCAAAATACCTTCTTCACGAAATTCTTGGTACTTTTAACAGCTTTCTTGACGCCGCCAACTGTGACGCGCACGCCTTTCTTTGTACCTTTTTCCGTAACTCGAAATCCCTTCTTTGTACCCTTCTCCACGACCTTGACGCTCTTCTTGACGCCGTTTTCGGTCGCGCGAGCACCTTTCTTGATACCCCTGGTCACTGTTCCGACATCTGCTGAAGGGCTGAGGATGCATGCCACAACCAAAACCGCGCCAACTGCAATTACAAGCCTGTTCATTAATCTCATCCTTTCTATAAGACAACCAGGACATCTTCTCATAATAAGCGAGAACAAACCAATGAGGCTATAGACTCTATTGGGGGGCTTTTCTGAGCTTCTCAATCGTTGCCAGGTCGGCAGCGGCATTCTTAGATTTGGGGCCTTCCATCGCCTTATAGATTCGAGACCGCAAAGAGTAGCCCATAGTGTTTTGCGGCTCCAATTCGATCATTTTCGTGGCATCGTCGGCAGCCTCTTTCAGCCGGTTGGCTTTCATCAGCGTTTCAGCGCGTAGTTCCCAATCGTCAGTATTCTTCGGAGCCAAGACAATTGCCTTATCAATGTCCTTCAGAGCCTGCACGTAGTCTTTCTTATTGTCGCGATAGAGCAAAGCTCGCTGGATAAACGCCCAGTGAGTACGAGGTTTTTCTTTGATTACAGATGTGTAGTCAGCAATCGCCTTATCGATTTTGCCGAGAGCTGAATACTGTTTTGCACGGTAGCCGAGCACGTCGACATCAGGAGTCAGAGCAATTGAAGCATCAAAGTCCTTGAGAGCGAGGGCGGGTTTGTTCAAACTTTGATAAACCCTGCCACGGTCGAAAAAGAGAGAAGGATCTTTGGCATCAAGTTTAATTGCCGCATTCAAATCAGGAAGCGCGGCCTGTGTTTTTTCCAACTGATAGTTGGCCTGAGAACGCAACTTGAATGCGCGTGGACGATTAGGATTTAACTTCACCGCTTCGTTCAGTGCAAAAAAAGCTTTGGTAGCATTGTCGCTGTCCAAATATCTTTTCCCGAGATCGCAAAGTTTGCTGTACTTTTCATTGGAGTTGAGCCTGGCATCACCTGTGATGGCGGCAATTTGTTTCTTCGGAGGCTTGTTTACATCAGCCTCGATTGCATTTGCGCGTTGCTCAAACTGAATTGCATCCTTTGCTCTTCCATGTGCACGCAAAAATTCAGCGTACTGATTCAAAACCGGAACCAAAATAAAATCTTCAATGCCGTCATGAGTTTCGCGATCGGCAATCAATTCTTTGTAAATTTTTTCCGCCTCGGCAGTTTTGCCGGCCACGGTGTACAAACTCCCCAGAGCGATTTTTTCAGAACTCAGATTAAGCTTCAGTTCCTTTCTTTCCGCCATGACCTTCCGAATGGCTGCTTCCGCTTCGTCCCACTTCTTTTGAGACTTAAGCTTGTCCACTTGCCTCATTTGCGCCATCCACTCGCCGCTTTTTATGCGAATCTTCTCCTGGACTTCGATGTCATCAGCCCAGCAAGCACTCGACAACACAACTATCGAGCTCAGGGCTATAACAGCTTGTTTCAGCATGATTGATTCCTTTGAGACTGACTGATTCTTCGGGGCTCGCTAAGAAGAAGGCCTTTATGGACGAAAACTGGGATCAAGGGCAACCCGTCGCTCCAAAAACTTCCACTTTCCATCTGCTTTAATTAGGCGGTCGTTATAGACACCGGAGGCTATCAATCGAGCTTCGTTAACACGGTCGAAAACCAGCATGTAGCAACGTTGATCTGCCCGATCGCCCTCACCGTCAATGACAAAATTCGTCATTACGTGTCGGCGGTTTTTAATGCGATCGCCAAGAGCCGCGAAAAGTTCTTTCAACTTCTGCGTGCCTTGAAATTCTCCCAAACCGCCCTTCCAGAGCCCATTGCCATCCCAGGTCGCCAACCAGGCGTCCAGGTCAGTATCATCCATGGCATTGGCATAACGCGCCGTCAGCTCTTGAATATCCACTTTGTCTTCGCTTTTCATACTTGCACCATTGAATTCAAAAAACTAGCTCTTTGGTTACTGTTGCATACGCCTGAACTTTTCGCTGTTATCCAGCAACTGTTGCTTTGGTCCTTCAAGTATTCGCCTTAGCGAGGGGACAGCTAGCCATGCCACTGCATAAGCAGCAATCAACAGTGTCATCACTATGAGCAGAGCATAAATCATTTAGGCGTCTCCTCCACAAAAAATGCTTGCACATAGCGTGAGAGTTTGTCCCGCTCCTGCTCAGACAATTGGTCTTTCCATGGTGGCATGCTTGTTCCCGGAATACCCTCTTCAATCGCCTTTAACAAATCATCCGGCTCAGGTTGTACTTCTTTGAAGTTCGTGGGTCTGCGGTCGAGAGTTGCAGCGGCAGGTCCGTTGCCATCACCATCAATACCATGGCAGGAGACGCATTTTTGCTCGTAGATTTTCTTGCCGTCCTGCACTTCCTTACTTGCAAGTTCTTCTTTCGAGGTTATGTATACAGGACGCTCAGCCAAAGTCTTAAGATGAGCAATTAAAGCTACAACATCATCCTGCGGCATGTCTCTCCATGCCGGCATGGCTGTCCCCGGTACGCCATTCATCAGCACTGAAGCAAGATGCTTGATCGTGTAGTTGGCTTCCATCAGTCCGGCCGGTTTCGGAAACAATCCTTCTGCGGCTGGACCTTGACCATCGCCCATCTCGCCGTGACAGCCCTGACAATTCCTAGCAAAAATGACTGCACCCTTGCGTTGCAAGTCAGCCAATTCTGCCGGGTCGTGAGGCAATTGCACTTCCTTTGCCTCAACGCCTACACTTCGCGTCGCACTGCTTGCATCTAACGGAACCGGAGTGGTTTCAATTTTTTTGACTTCATCAGGACATTGGCAATTTGGAGAAAGCGACCACTGTTTGGAATCGTTTCCTGCCAACTGGCGTGCCTTGCCTAAAGACTTTATGTAAGCAAGCAAGTCTTCCGCTTCTTTTTTTGGTTTTGCCGGTGAGCCTTCAAACAGCCAGGGAAAAGCAGGCATTACAGAGTCTGGAACTATCAGCCGCGGATTGTAAAAATGGGTCAATTGCCAATCATCGGATCGAATACTTGTCTCGCGCGACAGATCTGGGCCGACTCTTCGCGTGCCCCACAACTGCGGGTAATCATAACGATTTTCCCAGGCACGCGTTGGCGCACCAAAGCGTTGCACGTCCTGTGGAACCGTGCGAATCTGTTGGGTATGACAGTATGCACAGCCTTCTCTTGCATAAACAATCCGACCTCGCTGCTCTTGATCGGTTGGTGCAAGCATGGTGGCAGGTTTTGTGCGAGCGATTTCATTTTGCAGCGCAAAACCGGGTATTACGGCAAGAAGTCCAAAAGACAAGACGAAAAATCCAATGCCACCAATTCCAGCCGCAGCGTATGCCATTCCCAGGCGCATCGGTAATTTCATCGCCGGAGAATTACCAGAACCTGATTCACTGGTTTCGGTATTGGTTTCGGTGCTGGTTTCGATATTGGTTTCATCGATCTCTGGAGCAAGATGAATGTGAGCTTTTAGATATGGCTCTTCCGCAACGAATTCGCCAAGGCGGAAGCGTTCCATCCCT
>JBGAVL010000307.1:0-7690 GCA_044228145.1 Obscuribacteraceae bacterium (SeqCode) | reverse complement strand
CAAGTCTGTTCCAGAAGTTAGGGCTATCCAGACGCGTGGTTGTTTGTTTCTATGCGTCGCTGATATACCCCCTCGAAAGTCCGCTAGACTTGGTCAAGCCGTCTGTCATTGTCGTCTGCAGGACTTTCAGTGCACCGTCGTGATCGAGCAGCGTACGGTCCATGTCAAAAACGTAGTGGTCGACATTGCGCAGTCGAGCAATCGCGCCTTCTGCAACGACGCCGCCTTTTTCGAGCCCGACAGCGACTTCTCCGCCCTTCAGCAAATTAGCCAGTGGGCCCAAACCATACTTTCTGCCGGCCACAAAAGCTGTTCCGGCTATTAGGGTCAGTCCGACGCCGGCTATCTCCTTCCAGTGCTCCTGGGCGAATTCGCCAACTGATGACGATTTATCTGCTAATTGCTTTGATCCCGGCCTTGCATAGGCGTCTTCCATCGCGCCGGTGAGCCACGACTGGTGCGAAGAAGTATCAAGTTTGTTAGGGATTTCAGGCGTCAGTTCCATCGGTTATCCTTGGCCATGATTGTCCAAGATATACTTATAGCTCCCCGACTTTAATGGGGAACTCCGCAACCGGCATGGTGGAATTACGAAATCTTGAGCGACAAGCTCGCCGTTCAAATATACTTGTGGCGGTTTTGAACAGCGCAAACTGATAGACATGAAGTCCGAGATATCCAAAGGCGAGAAATATCCGATCATCGTGCCAAAGTCCCTGGCTAGCGCGGAGACTGCAAGCCAACTTTACTTCGTTCTGTTAGGTTTGTTCGTTTTCTTCTGGCTTGTATTTTCGACGATTGACCAATTCCTGATCGTTGAGCAAATCGGATGTGTCGTGGTACTAGTTGTCTACCACGCCATCAGGTATGGATCTACAGATGAATTCATGCGCTCAAAGCTTGACCTTAAAGCCAAAGGGCTCGATATCAAAGACCGTTATCTGAACGCTATCATGCCATGGGAATGGCTGACAAAAGTCGAAATTAGACAGCGCTCGTTCAGCATGATTCCCAATTACGTTTACTTCCAGTTCAGAGACAGATCGGATGTCCTCATCCTCTGGGAAGATGTCCGCGATGCGATGGATTCGACCACTCTTATATCGTGTGTTCGAACCTGGGCTCCACATGCTGAAATCAAGGGCGACGCTAAGCTGACAAAGTCTGAATCGATAGCCACCTACACTGAGCTTTGGCTCAAGGATATCAGTTCGACAAAAACAGAGAGACGTCTCAGACAAGACCAGACACTTTCTGATGGAACCATTCTAAGCAACAGCTATAAAATCGAGCGTATGTTGAGCGGAGGCGGTCAGGGTACCGCGTACTTGGCTTCAGTCTTGCCAGCGTCCGAAGTCGCCGGAATGCCATCGCAGGTGGTGATAAAGGAGTTTATTCTGCCGGCTAACGATCGCGGACTGAAAAAGGCGACAGACAGACTCGTTAAGGAGGTGGCTATCTTGAGGCGCATCTCCCATCCTCGAATCGTGCGCTTGTACGACCTCTTCTTCGAAGACATGCGCGGCTATTTCGCAATTGAATTTATCGACGGCTTAACTCTGCGACAACTTGTCGCAGAATCAGGACCGCTGGCGGAAGTCCGTGTTGCAACTATTGCCATTGCATTGTGCGAGGCGCTTACATACATGCATGAACTCTCCCCGGCAATTATTCATGGTGACGTCACACCGGACAACATCATGGTAGATAGGACAGGAAGCGTAAAACTAATGGACTTCGACGCTTCGCAAGAGCTAACCCGTAATAAGACCAACACAGTCGTCGGAAAGCATGCGTACATGTCACCAGAGCAGTTCAAGGGAGAACTCGGGGAGACCAGCGACATCTATGCGCTCGGGTGTACCCTTCACTTCATGCTTACAGGAGTCGATCCTGAACCGATTAGCGAGTCTTGCCCAGCCGATTTTGTCACTACCGTGAGCACGACGATGAATCAGATCGTTTCGAATTGTACGAAATTTGACCAAGCCGCAAGATTTTCCAATCTCAACGAGATGAGGGCACAACTTGAGCGACTCTGATAGATCAAAAAGAGGCGCCAGTCTCACAAGCATCTCGCAGGACCAGGGCGGTGTCTACCAGATTGCGCTCACACCATCATTTGAGAAAGTCGCCGTCCTCTTGTTGAAATTCACCTGGCCGCTGGTTATTTGCGCCGGCTACTTTGCCGTCATCCACGTCTACCCTGCCGTGTTCGCTGGACACCTGTCTTCTTTTGCCGCTTTCGGATGCCTCCTTGCTCTTTTCTTATCCGGCTTTTATTTTCTGCTACTTGCTTGCTTGTTGAAAAAGGACTTTGTTCTTCGTCAGTGGGGAATAACCCTACCCATGATTTACTTGTGCACTGGAAAACTCAATTGGAGCTGGTCGCAACTCCATAGCGTTGTCTTTTCCAGAAGCGGAAATACGCTCATGTCCGCAGATCAGCTTGTTCTCCGTTTCCGGGATGACGACAGAAAATTGGATGTCGATATACATGTCAGGCTGAAAGAGATCGAACAGCTCGACCTGAAGAAAATGATATACGCAATAGTGACCAATGCACCACATGCGGTGATTGACCCGCCACTGGATAAAGTGGCGCTCGAATTTCCCACGGTATCTGGCATCAAGCATCTCAATTTTCATAACTTCACAAGCCTCTGGGATGAAGAGTTTTCGACTCGCTATTCCCCCACTCTGTTTGTCCCGCTGGCACCTGAAGACGAGCTGAGAGGCGGAGCAATTAAGATCACAGAGCTTGTGGCTTGTGGTGGTTCCGCAGCTATTTACTCCGCTAAAAATTCAAACGGCGAAGCGATCATCGTCAAGGAAGCAGTAATTCCAAAAAACTCACCGGAAGCACTGAAGGCCAAGGCCATCGAACTGTTCAACCGGGAAGCACTATTTTTGAGCAAACTCGATCATCCTCATATTGCAAAGGTATTCGATCACTTTGTTGAAAATGAGCATCACTATGAAGTAATTGAATACATCGACGGTCTAGATTTGAGGCGTTTCGTTAAAGAGAGAGGACCACAGCCGGAAGATTTCGTGCTCAATTGGGCCCAGCAAATTTGCGAAATTCTCGTCTACTTGCACTCGCAAGATCCTCCCATTATTCACAGAGATTTGACGCCCGACAATCTTGTCTTGAGAGTGGATGGACAGCTTATCTTGATCGATTTCGGTGCCGCCAATGCTTTTGTAGGAACTGCCACAGGCACGATGGTAGGCAAGCAATCGTACATGCCGCCGGAACAGCTGCGCGGAAAGGCGGTGCCGCAAAGCGATATTTATTCGCTGGGCGCTACCTGTTATTTTCTGTTGACCGGCCGAGATCCTACTCCGCTGGAAGTCTCACAGGTAGACAAGAATGCTAATCTGCCTTTGAGTCTAAATCCGTTGCTGGCAAAGTGCACTGCCATAGATGTTGCCGATCGGTACGAGACTTCCCTCGAGCTGCTTGATTCGATACGCAGTATTCGCAAGCAGCGCATTGTGGAAGCAGCCTCAGATCCACCTGAGCGGAGCAAAGCAAGAGAATACATGGAATGGCGCGAACTAACAGCCGAAGATCTGGATGGTCTTAGAAACCCACTGATAATTGATGTGCGCTCACCCAGTGAATTTGCGGCGGAGCGTATTCCTGAGGCAATAAACATCCCGCTTCTCAGCGATGCTGAACGTGTTATGGTCGGCATAATCTACAAGAGCGAGGGCGATTTGGTTGCCCGTCGCAAGGCACTCTCGATAATCGCACCAAAAATTCCGGACTTAATCGAAGAGATACTCAGTCACAAGGAGCGCTCACGCCCAATCGTCGTGCATTGCTGGCGCGGAGGACTGCGCAGTGAAGCCGTTTCATCAGTCTTGAGTATCGCCGGAATTCCCAGCTACAGACTGAGCGGCGGCTATAAAGCCTGGCGCAACATGGTCCTCAAAGACCTCGTCGAAGGACTATATGATTTTGAGCCCCTCGTCTTGTATGGGCTTACGGGGGCGGGTAAAACCGAGCTTTTGCACGAGTTGAGCAGGCGGCAGTTCCAGGTATTAGATCTGGAGTCACTGGCAAATCACCGCGGTTCGACCTTTGGTGGGCTGGGCTTGGCCGAACAACCAAGCCAGAAAAACTTCGACGCCTCATTATGGAATCAGTTGAGGAAGCTCGACAGAAGCAAGCCTGTGTTCATAGAAGCCGAGAGTCGCAAAGTCGGTAAGTTATCTTTGCCAGATAAGATACTCGAGAAGATCAAGGAAGGTCCCGCTATTTTGGTTGAGAGCAATCTTCAAGCAAGAGCAGCACGAATCACGCATGACTATTTGAAAGCCTGCCAATCAACCGAATTTGCATTGCAAGAAGCACTTGCAATGCTGGTGCGACTTAAGGGAGCCTTAGGCAAATCCCGTGTTGAACAGATTGGACGACTATTGAATGATGGATCGATCGAGGAAGCGGTGCAGGCACTTCTTGCTGAATACTATGATCCGCTCTACAGCAAGTCGATCAATGGGCGGTCATTCGAGCTCACAGTTTGTAATGATGACATTGTCGCTGCTGTCAGGGCGCTGGAAGAATTGGCCAGCCTGATGACAGCAAACAGAATTGAGCCACTTAAGAGTTAGACTCGGATTCAACCTAGTGCGCTGGTGTGTGGTGACCTTTGGGTTCTGAGTTATGCGTCCGGGTTGTGGCGCCGTGAGGTCGATGTGCTACATGCCGCGCTCGAGTTGCCTTGTGCTGAGCAGTCTTGCTCTTAGCAGATTGAGTTGCGATTGCTGTGCTTTGTGAGAGATCTGAAGATGCCTGAAAGCTATCGTCAAAGTCGCTGCGCATAGCCAGGTTGAATCCTGCAAATCCTAAGAAAGCAATGACTGCCCATGTCTCCCATTTGTCAATGACATTGTTTAAGTAATTGTTGTCCCAGCCATCCCACCAGGTTCCCCATTTAGACATGCGGCCGGCGTTTTGGTCGTCGATGTCGTTCTGGTCGATGAGAAGCTTTCCAGCCATTATTAGAATGAGAAGAGCAACAAATATCAGTGAAGATGTTTTTGAATGATCATTTGGATAAGCAAATATCAAAATAATCAAACCGCAGATGGATAGTGCGGAAACCATTACCCCGAGCGCGAAGTTTGGACGCACGTAGTTGTGCATGAACCGGTCGAACGTAATAGTAATCAATGCATATCCGATGACAAAGGCGATGAGAACAAAAATTGAGATTGGGTCCATCTTAGTGTGAGGGAAGGGAAAAGGTGAACCAATGATAGCCGTCCTGCTTGACAACCCGGAAAACCTTCAAGCTTCCTTAATAGGTTATGTATTCTGGGATACAGTTTTCATTCGCCAGACATCTACGGTTGCTCATCGAGATGGAGCAAACCAACCGGCAAAAAGGGTGTTCTCTTTCAATGGTTAGCCTCATTGCCTCAGGGTAAACCCGGTATGCAAGCGGTCAGATTTTGATTAAGCTTCCAGAGCCGGAGCTTTTTTCGGCTTTTGCAATCACTTACTAAATTTCTAAATACCTGGCGAGATGTTTCATCTCCAGTCGATGCCTTTCATAACGCCAGGCACCGCTTTTGGTGCTTTGAAATCCCAACAATTTGAGGATCAACTTATGCGCGCTCCCAAAACCATTTGTCTTACCATACTTTCTGCCGTTGCCATTTACGGATTAATTTCGTCCTCTTTCCAGCAATGGGAAACGAGCACCGCTCATAACAAAGCCGCTCAAACAAAAGGAAGTACATTGAATTCGCAGGACCCAACGCCTTCGGGCAGTCGACCTCGCCTTGATGTTGCCTTTTGCATCGACACTACGTCCTCAATGCAAGGTGAGATTGATTCTGTCAAAGCGAAAGTCAAGTCGATGGTCAAAAAGATAACCACAAGCAAGGATAAACCGATTGTTAGGGTGGGATTGGTGGCTTATCGAGATAAAGGGGATGACTATGTGACAAAGGTTTTTCCCTTATCAGACGATATAGATCAAGTCGTAAACGATATCTCAGAGCTTAGGGCAGAAGGCGGAGGGGATGGTCCTGAGGCTGTGGATTGTGGATTGCATTCTGCGATCAATGAACTGCAGTGGAACACCGGTAAGAAAACAGCAAAATTGATCTTCTTAATTGGTGATGCACCTCCGCACCGCGATACACATGACTATGATTGGAAAACCGAATCAAAGAATGCAATTGCGCAGGGCATTCACATCAACACAATTGCCTGCGACGGGCTGGAGTCATATGAGGATGAAGGTGATGGAATCAAAGTGTTCAAGCAAATTGCCCGTTTTACAAATGGAAACTTCGAACCACTCTCCTATCACACGGAAATTGTAGATGCAAATGGAAAACACGAAACACTGATTACATCAGGCGGTAAAACCTATACTGTGAATTCGACGGAGGAAGACGCCTGGAAGGACGGTGCAGACTCGCTAGTGGCCTCAGGCGTGGCTGTGAGCTCATCTTATACTCAATCTGCACTAGCACCAACTCTGCAAGGCGCAACCAACGGCTCGATTGGTCCGCAGGGAAGTGAAGCAACCTATATCACCGGTGTCAACACTGCAGGTACGCTGCGTTTTGACAATAACTTAGATGCGGTGATGCTGAGAGGCGCTCAAGAAGCGATAGGAAAAATCATGAAGTAGTCTATCGCGGCAACGATCTGTGTGTATAATTTCCAAGATGGAGAATTCAAGCCCAGAAAATTGTCAAACCTGTTTTCGGCCTTTAGCAGAGTCCGGGGCGAAGCCGCAAACACAATGGATTTCGGTTTGCAGATGTGAGCGTCCCTTCGCTCCCAGCACCAACTTCTCGCTAGATGTATGCGCTATTTGCAAGAGGCGTGTGGCGAGTAATGCCTTGGTCAGAGTCGCGCACCCGGACCTTTGCTGTTGCGAAAAGCCCCAGACCAAAAAGGTTGCCACGTATCTAAAGCAGAATGAGAGCGACGCAGTACAGTTGGATCTCACTTCTATAGGGCTTTCGCCCGAAAGTTTTCCGTTGGATAGATACGCGCCGATTGCTTTGCTGGGCAACAGCGCAAGAGCTACAACAATTCTTGCTAGAGATAAACAGAGAGGGACAAAAGTCGCTCTAAAGTGCTTCAAGAAGATAGCCCCGGCAATGCAGCCGACCTTCCAGAGCGAAGTGAAGAAGAACCAGCAACTCAGCCATACAAGTATCGCGAAGATTTGCGACTCAGGGTTTCATAACGGTAAGGCACCGTATTTGGTGACGGAATACAAAGACGGCTTTAATCTCGAGCAATGTTTGGCATTGTATGGAACCCCCAGTCATGATGTAGCAGTCAAGATTTTGATGAGCGTTTGCGAGTCGCTCATTTATGCGCAAAAGCAGGGGGTTCTTCACCGAAATATCAGACCGGGAAACATAATCTTCTTTGATGACATGAACGCAGAACCGTCGGTTTTGATTACTGATTTTGCGTTGCCCAAAGTAAAAGCCAGTGAAGAATTGACAGAGCCCTACGATGCCACCTACATGTCTGCCGACGAGGCACGTAGCGTTGAATACAACGAGAAATCCGAAGTCTATTCCATAGGCAACATCGGATTTTCACTTTTGACAGGAAGACCACCTTTCCTTGATGGCGACTTCCTCGAAATTAAGAACATGCATGCGTTGAAGTTGCCGCCTAAAATTTCCGATC
>JBGAVL010000306.1:0-7696 GCA_044228145.1 Obscuribacteraceae bacterium (SeqCode) | reverse complement strand
CAGCCGGACAACAGACAATTCAATCGGCAACTCAAGTACCGGGTGCCGATGCACAGTTCAGTACCGCGCAGCCGCCGCAAGGCATGGAAGCGCAGGCTGCTCCGCAAACACAACAAATGCAGCAAATGCAACAGGTTCGAGAAGTCCCGCAGGTTCAAGAGCAATCGATGCAAGTGCCTCAGGCATCAGGCGCAGGCGCGGCGAATGCTCAACCAGCGGCATATCAACCGCAAGCACCAGCAAACTACCAGCAATTGCCTGCTGCTAATCTGCCTGGTGACGGTAAGAATTCCGTCGTGTCGTCCACGATGGTGCCGACCGACATCGTCGAGATGTTCAGAAAGGCCAAGTAATTAAGTCCGAATTTTTCGAATCGCTTCCGTAGTAGCGCGGGCGATATCATCGAAGGACGCCAAATTGTCGTCCTTGGCGGATGGAACAATAGCTTTAAAGCCGATCAAAGCGTCAGGTTCGTCTTTGGAAACGACAGCCGGGACAGCGATCAGGTCGCGCCGCATCGATTTTGCCATTTTCAAAAGCTCGCCGATTGCTTTGCCGGAAATTGTTTGACCGTCCAGCTTTCCTTCGCCGGTGATAATCAGATCGGCCTTTTCCAGCTTGCTTTCCAGATTCAAAACTTCTTTGACGAAAGCAAATCCTGATACTACTTTCGCATCGAAAGCGGATGCCAATCCGAATGCAGTGCCGCCGGCAGCACCGCTACCGGGGCACTTATAATCAGCTCGGCCGGTGGCATGACCCAACACACGCGCATAATGCACGAGATTGCTTTCCAATTGTTCTATATCGGACTCAATTGCTCCTTTTTGAGGAGCAAACACTCTTGCGGCCCCATTAGAACCGGTCAGTGGATTGTGCACGTCGGTGGCAATCTCCATTTGCAAATCCCGCATCCAGTCCTTGATAGCGGAAACATCGCAAGTGGCAATCCGGCCCAGATGGCCACCGCCCAGAGGCACTTCACTACCGTCTGCGTCGAAGAACTTGACACCACATGCGGTGAGGGCACCGGCGCCACCATCTGTAGAGGCACTACCTCCCACCGCGATAACAATGCGGCGGTGGCGCCGCAAAGCGACGACAGATGTAAGCACCTGTCCAAGCCCGTAGGTATGGGCTTCCAGAGGCTTGAGCGTGCGCCCGGTGAGTTTGGCAATTCCGCATGCTGACGCCAATTCTATTACAGCCACTTCCGGCAAAGACAACCAAACGGCGGTTTCCGGCTCACCCAGCGCTCCCTTTACGTGCATCTCCTCGACCTTCCCGCCTGCGCCTGCATACAACGCTTCGATTGTTCCATCGCCGCCGTCGGCCAGGGGTATCATTTCGATGACAGCTTCAGGAACAGCATGCCTGGCGCCTTCTGCCATCGCCCGCGCCACCATGGTCGGCGAAAACGTACCTTTGTATGCACATGGAGCAACTACTATTCGCATTGCTAGATAATGCAAACTCCAAGAGCCCGAACACTGCGATTATGCCACACGCATATCGCCAGGATATGCGTTTTTACGAGCTTTTGAGAATTCATCTTAATTGCGCTCAAATCTCAATTTTCCAAGTTTAGCTGCCTCGCTGCAAGTGAATGATCTGTGCAGCAATGAGTGACTGAATAAATTTTCTGGAGATTCTTTCCATGCCATCGAAAGAAGAGTCAAATCGCCTTTTGGTAAGGCTTACGCGCATCGCCTCCGAGGTCAATGACGGGGAGCGAGATGAAAATCGATCGAATGAGCGATATCTACAATTACTGAATCACATTGATGTAACTCCATACAAGAAGACAGCCGCGTGGCCGGGCAAGAGCTATTTGCTCGTCGGCAATTCATTCAATACGGATATTTCTTTTCAGGAGACCGTAGAGACAACGCGACGAGCCGCTTGTATAGCCGTTCTTGTTAGCAAAGGCGCAGGAAGAAGAAACTGCGTGACGCTGGCCGAAGCTCTGGCAGATGAGGGATTCACGTCAATTCTCAGCCGTTTTGAAAAACAATGGCTGGTGAGATTGCCGGAGACTGCGCTGATAGGGCCTGCTTATGACGAAAGAGGAAACCTGATCTCACAAGCATTTGCCGTCTGGCGCAAAGAGTTTGCCAACCAGAAGAATGAGAAACAGTTGGTCGGCAAAAGGTAAGGTCGACGCCATGCATCGCCCGTGTTCGCGTCGCCCATGTTCGCGTCGCCCGTGTTCGCATCGCCATCGTTGTGTAGGGTCGACGCCATGCGTCGACCGTGTGCACGTCACCCGCGTTCTGTAGGGTCGACGCCATGCGTCGACCTCGACCGCGAGCCGCATGCAATGCGAAACTACGCAGGTCCCGCCTTATGAGCGCTCAGCCCAGGCTCCGGGTGCCTCCCCCTGCCTCGGCTCTTCGATTTTGTCCACGCGGCGAGCGTGACGCCCGCCTTCGAATTCGGTATTAAGAAAGGCATCAATTGTCGGCTCCAGGAGGTTTTCGTCCATTGTCCGCCCAGCCATGCAAAGCATATTGGCATTATTGTGCTGCCTTGAAAGCGCCGCCGTCTCCGGTTCGTGCAGAAGTGCGGCTCTTATCCCTCTCACTTTGTTTGCCACAATGGAAATTCCTACCCCCGAGCCGCAGCATAGAATGCCGCAAACAGTCTCACCTTGAGCAACCGAGTCGGCGGCTTTTCTTGCATAGTCGGGATAGTCACACGACTCTTCTGTAAACGTGCCGAAATCGATAAATTCAATCGATTTTCCAGACAGTAATTTCTTGATTTTTTCTTTCAATGCAAACCCGGCATGATCGCTGCCTATGGCAATCTTGCCTCCTGTGGCTTTTATCTGGCTGGCTAAAGTCATAACTGTCCCTGGTAATCTGAAGCACCAAAACGAATGCGCTCTGAGGCTTCAGAGTTTATCAGCAAAAGCAGAAATGGATCTAGCAGTAAGTTGCGTATCTCTGGGTTTTACGATGCGCAAAATCTTTCGGTGTTTCGAAGTGCTGCGCTGTTTCTTTCAACTGCTTTATCCTGTCGACACGGAATAAAAGCACTTCTTTGCGCTCGTGACAATAAGCGACAACCCGCCAGAGTCCTTCTTCTTTGAGAATGGTCAGCGGGTTGAGTGTAATTCTGTCGACTGATTCTCTGGCAAAACTGTAATACTCTGCTTTGACCATTCGGTGGTCGACCAGTGCCTGTTCCAGCTTGGGCAGGGTCTCATCGGTGGCATACATCGGAAAGTTCATTATTTGCGTTTCGAGCTGCTCTTCGTTCATTTCGTGTTCGATAAGAGAGAGGTCGAAATCGAGATCGTCTTCACCATCACATCCCAATACTGAGTCCACAATGGCGTCTGCTAGCTCATCCGACATAACCGAAAGCGCAGGAGCGACTTTCGCCGAGAGCTTCTCAATAATGTCCTTAATCAGCTCGTCTCGATCTTTGGAATGAATGGTGACGCCAGCTACTAGCTTATCCAGAAGCCTAGCACTGGTCAGAAGAAGAACACCCTCTTCCTGAGTCAGCTCCAGGCTGAACTTATCTTCCATGTCCATCAAAAGTCCCCTAAGCTAATGCGGCTAAACCGCTTCCTTCTAACTAATTTGCTGATGGTATGTCCTATTTCTAGCCTAGCACCCGAGTGCCGTACACGGAAGCATTTGACGGGCTTTTGTGCCCGCCGGAAAGCTGATTTAATGCGTCCAATAGTTGTGCAGTAATTTATTAGTGACCGGTATTAAACGAGATCACATGCGCTCCGGCGCCGATACGCCGATTATTTTGAGCGCATTTGCCAGCACCTGCTTAGTGGCAAGAATCAGGCCCAGTCTAGCTTTCGTGACCGATAAATCATCCGTGATCACGCGCGAGACTTCATAGAATTTTTGCAAATCATTGGCCACGTCATAGGCATATCTGGCCATTCTTCCGGGTAGTCTTGCCAGAGCAGCTTCTTTCACTTCGTCCGGAAATGAATCGAGTTTTTGCACCAGCTCTTTCTGATACTGAAAGACCTCGTGACCGGGATCGAAGGCGGCTCTGAAGGATTCCGGTTTTGCCCTGTAGTCCGTCTTATATTGATCGAGCTGTTCAGCCGACAATACGGGTTTTTCAGTCACTCCACTTTCTTGATTCACTTGCTCTTCTGTGGCGCGCCGCAAAATAGCCGCACACCGCGCATGTGCATACTGAATGTAGAAAGCCGGATTCTCTCTTGAAGTGCGCTTGGCCAGCTCGAGATCGAAATTAATCGGATTTTGCGGATTGGATTCGGCCAGATAATACCGCGTGGCATCGACGCCCACTTCATCCATTACTTCTTCCAGAGTGACTACGGTGCCGGCCCGTTTGGACATCCGCACCATCTGCCCTTCACGGTTGAGGTTTACAATCTGCGTGAGGATAATTTCGAGTTTGTCGGCATCCAGATCCAGCGCTTTTACGGACGCTTTCAACCCGGGCACCTGACCGTGGTGGTCTGCGCCCCAAATGGTTACAAGCTGATCGTAGCCGCGTTTGTATTTGTCCAAATGGTAGGCGGCATCAGCAGCCAGATAGGTTGTTACACCCGTGCTCTTGCGCAGCACTCTGTCTCTTTCGTCGCCCAACTCCTTAGCCTTCAGCCAGAGTGCGCCTTCGGATTCGTAGCTTTTCTCTCTCTTTTCGAACTCTTGAAGCACAGATGAGACTGCATCTGAAGTATGCAAAGACGTCTCCGAAAACCATGTATTGAAATTGACGCCCAGGCGGGAAAGCAGCTTCCTCTGCGACTCCATGATGGTCATCTTAGTGATTTCGCCGAGAGTTTTTGCGCCCTCGTCATTGTCCAAATTCAAGTATTTATCGCCATATTCTTTGACTATCGGCTCCATAAAATGCTTGAGCGATTCTTCCGGATAACCGTCTTCCGGATATGGCACATCACGCCCCTGAAGGCGCTGATAAAGAGCAAATGCGCAATAGCCAAGCTGGACGATTTGCACGCCCGCGTCGTTGACGTAAAACTCCTGTTCTACAGAAAATCCCACAAAGGAAAAGAGGTTGGACAGGCAGCTGCCATAAACCGCACCCCTGCCGTGACCTATATGAAGATCACCTGTGGGGTTGGCAGATACATACTCGACAAGAACTCTCTTTCCGTCGCCTATGTTCAAGCTGCCGAATGCTTCGCCTTTGTTATGAATATTGCTGAGCGCCGCTTCCATCCAACCGGTCGCCAAATGGAAGTTGATAAAGCCGGGAGGAGCAACGGCGAGACGCTCGATGTTCTCTTTTCCGGCTTCCTCATCTTTTTCAATGTATTCGGCTATGATTTCGGCGATTTTGATGGGCGACATCTTTGCCTGACCGGCCAGCTTTAGAGCCGTACCCACAGCCAGGTCGCCGTGCTCGGGCAGGCGCGGGCGCTCAACCACAACCGGAAACGGGCACTCTTTCAGTGGTCCCAACTTTCCATCTTTCGTCGCCCTGTCAATTGCCCGTTCGACAAGGCCAGCCAGCCTCTCGGAAATCACCCAGCAGTCTCCTTTAAATAGGTAAGACTATCTAGGCTACCATCCGGCGCGCCTGCGTGGTTCTAGTTATGAAATGGCGGAGGCTAAACCTTAACCTTAGCCAGCTCCTTGATAATTGTCTCGGCAAAATCCGAAGCTGCAGGCGGTCCGTCGGCTGTAATGATATGCCCGTCCTGCACTACCGGCTGCTCAACGTAATTGGCATGTCCATCTTTCAAGGCTTTCAGTGACTCCGGCATCGGATATACCGTTGCCTGTTTGCCAGTGAGCACTCCAGCCCTGGCAAGCACTGCGCCGGAAAGGCATATTGCGCCGATTACCTTGCCCTGCGAGTTAAGGTTTCTCAAAAGGGTGTGCAAGTTATGGTCTTCCCACAGATACTCAGGAGAGCCCATTCCGCCCACAACCACCGCACAGTCAATGTCGTCGGCATGAAGGTTGCTCACAACCACATCTACATTGGCGGTCGCGCCCAGCATGCCTTTGGCTTCGCCCAGGCGGGTCGATGCGACCGAAACCTGCGCACCGGCATCCAGGAACGCCTTCTGGGGAGTGGTCAGTTCCTCATCCCGAAACTGGTCGGGAGCAATGACCAGTACTACCTTGAGACCTTCCAGACGCTTCGTCGCCATGCTAACCTCCTAAAATTTTCAAACGCCAAAAGGCGCTCTTTCTGCACAGGTTGCCTTTATTCAATTTTTTAGTGTTGAATTGATCTTATTACATTTCAAAAGTAGATAAGTTAAACGGCAGGGTGCGCGCGCATGTCACTTAAACAAGGCAGCGGAACTACCAATCACCATGTGCAGAAACGGCTTGATTCTTCCAATTCTCTTTTTCGGCACATTGTTTTGCGTCGCTGGAATCGTCTTGTATCGCGTCTGTGCCAGGTTCTTGCTCAATAAACTCTGGATGAAATGGTACATACGGCGAGCTGTAGATGCATCTATCATTGGATTTTTCGCACTTGTTTATTTTGGATGTGCATACGAACGAGTAAGCTCTGGCTATATCGCCGATGTAGTCGGCCCGCAAGGCTATGACTTGATCGCAAGTACGCGCGAATTTTTGAATCTAAACAATCTTCTCGTCCTTCAGTGGTTTGTAAACAACGTTGGCAACTATGTCATTTATCCCGCATTCGCTATCACAGTGATTGGCTTTGCCATCGAAAGAACCAGGCAACAGCAGGCTACTGCGTCGGTTCACGAAATCACGCAAAAAATAATGCTGAAACTGCAGATGGTGGCAAGAAGTATGAACAAACTGGCACCTTCAGGAACTAAATGGCGAGGTATGACTGCATCCTCTTTATTTCAGGTGCCTGGAGTGATGCTGTTGATAGTTATTGGTCTAACAATAGCTGTGACGATGCTGACGACTGGATATCAAACTGAGCTAAAATCAACGCCGAAAGCATCCCCCAAATATAGTCAAACCCCTAGTAGTGGCAAGTAGGGACGTTAGATATTGGCGATGCTAAATCTCAAAAGCCTTAGCGATTGTCAGTTTCAGACGCCCTAGACGCCGAAGAGAAAACGAAACATCAGCCTTATATGACGGAGCTTCTGTTAAGCCGTTTCGTCTACAGTGTCTTGAAGTTCGGCTTGAGTCACCTTGCTTGAAGCTCCATTACTAAAAAGCTTGTACAAAAAATATCCAGTAACAACTGGAATAAGAGCAAGAGGCACGAACATCAGAGGAGGAAACGCTAAGCACAGACCAAAGCCCAACCCCCTCATTTCACCGCCGAATATCATGAATCCAACAGGAAAACACGACAAAACAAATATTGCCAAAAGCCAAGGCCAGAGAGAAAATTTTTGAAGTTTCATAGGAACAACGCGTCTCCTAAGACAATTGTAGTCCTTTGCCAATCTAATAGTTTCTCTTCACGCGCTGATTCAGCAGTGAAACATAACAGCACCTTATAGCAAGTAGCTCTGCTCGAGGCAAGTAGGATTATGATGGAAACATACAAGTTCTCATCACTAAATGAGAGGTTGCCTATATGAACCAGTCAAGGCGACAGTTCCTCAAAATCATGGCCGCAGCTCCTCTAATCCTTCCATTTGGATTAACGGCTTCGCCCCTTATGCGATATCTAAAACCGACGATGAAGCCGGGCGGGTTCTTTGATCCGGCTGACCTGCCTGGTTGCGCAGAGGATGTGCGCTTCACATTCAGCGACT
>JBGAVL010000305.1:0-7697 GCA_044228145.1 Obscuribacteraceae bacterium (SeqCode) | reverse complement strand
TTCAGTATAGCTAACAGATGTTGGGGATAAGATTTTTAGAAGCCGGTTGTAAACAGTAGCCTCAATCTTGGGGCGGGATGATTTCTTGAGCGACAGATACCCAGAGTCACCTAATGCCTTGCAAATATTGGGGGCGACACTCTTTGGAGTGCTGGTCGGGCTGAGCATTATTCATTTCACGAAGCGTCCTATTTTTCCCTTCATTCCAGGCGCTCACCCGGCCCCTATCATCATTGTCAAAGACTCAACGCCCAAGCCGGTCATGTCCTTTCCTCAGATGCCGAAGCTTTCGCTTCTGCCGACTCTCGATCGCAGCATGAATATTCTGTGCATGGGCGTCGATTCGAATGGCCGCCATGCCCAGCGTTTTCTCAACACGCGCTCGGACACAATGATGCTCGTGCATGTAGACCCAGACACCAGGCGCGTTGGTATCGTCTCTATACCGCGTGACAGCCGGGTCAAATTGCCGGGCGCCCACGGTATCGACAAGATCAATTCCGCGCACGCTTTAGGTGGACCTGAGTTGGCAGTCGAAGCTGTTAAAGAGGCGTTTGCCGTGCCGATCGATCACTATGTCGTGGTCGACACCGAGGGTTTAAAGAAAGTGTTCGAAGCGCTCGGACCAATGGAAATCATGGTCGAAAAGCGCATGCGATATCGCGATCGCGCTGCCGGCTTGCATGTTGACCTGGAGCCCGGGCTGCAGACTCTCAGTCCCAAACAAGTGGAAGAGTATGTGCGTTTTCGCCACGATCCTAAGGGCGACATCGGCCGCATCGAGCGCCAGCAGTGGTTTATGCGTCAGGTTTCCAAAAAGCTGAAAGAACCGCAAGTTCTTCTCAAACTGCCTGAGATATTCAAATTCGCAACAGACTATGTAGTCACCGACATGAACGCCGAAGAGATGGCGAAAGTAGCCGGATTTGGCAAAGACATCCAACCCAGCCAAGTGCAAACCGCCACGTTGCCCGGTCATGCAGAATTCATTCACGGCGGCAGCTACTGGATCCCGGATCCGGAGGCATGCTCTGTCGTTTTCAGCCGCATGCTCAATGAGAAAATCTCAGTTGCCGAACAAGAAGAAAAGACTCAGACTTACGGCAGCGATGCGGCCACAGCCGCCACTACATACAGTGACGAAACCGACCGTCCGGTCAGGATCACAATCAAGTATCCGAAGGGACAAGAGCGTGAAGCCAGACAGCTTGAGACTGCTCTAAACGGGCTTGGCTACAGGGTCCGATACATCATGCGCGGTGACCTGTCCGACTGCCAGCACGAACAAATCGTACAAATGAGCTATCGCGCCGACAATGCACTGACGGAAAGATTGAAGGAAAAACTCCCGCAGATTACGACCTGGCCGGTCAATGTTATGGTCGAACCACATGCGTCCATCGACCTCACCCTGGTATTGGCGCCATGCACCAAGTTGAGCCTTTCCGACAAGTCAGAAGCGGAAGCGTCGGACTCGTCATCAGCGACCGCGAAGACAAAAGCAGCGATCTAATCTATTCGATTACGGCACACACGAAAAACCCACCTGAATAGGTGGGTTTCATTGACTCGTCGTTCTAAATAGATGCGAGTCTATTTTTTCCAGACTGAATTTCTCAATTGAGTCGGGTCGTCGATTCTCTTACCGCATTCGACGCATTGCGGACTTTTGCCGGCTCGCCAGCCAGTTGCGGGCATTACATGCCCAGATACTTTGCAATCAACTATTGGTTTTACCTTGGGAGCAACCGAGAGCATATGCCCGATCGACTTGAATACGTTACCGACGCCACGAAACATCGCTTTGATTCCCTTGGGTTCGGATTTGATTTTGAGGTTTACTATTTCTTCTCTTGTGACTCGACGAGCGCGCGTGGTGCTTGCGATGAGAGAACGATCCATAGATTGAGGCATGAACGGCTCCTTCTGATGACTCTTTACATCATCGGAAAAGTAGAAATATAGGACGCAACGCTATTTGTTGGTGTAAGAATCTCATTTCCCACATTAAATGGCAATGGTGAAATTACCATAATGTTAAGTTCCTCACACAAATCACTCTTTTCTTGGTGTCCATTAGGATTTGCAAGCGGTTAATATTTGACTCGCGCCTCAGGGCTGAACCGGCATTGCCGTCTTTCAGCCGCCGTCAGGTACTTTCAATTTTATCGAGGAGACTATGAGCAATTCAAGGCGAAACATCTTCATATTGGCTGCAGTTTCATTGGCACTGACGGTCGGTCTGATGCCCCAGACGACTTTTGCAAAATCGTCCGCTACCAAAGTGAAAGCTTCAGCCAAGTCTCAGTCTCAAGCTGACTCTGAGACAGCAATCAAAAGCCAGCTTTCCTCACTTGCCGACGCCGCCTGCAAAGGCGACGCGCAGAAGATGGCTAACTTTTTTACTTTAGACGGTGCATATGTAGATGAAGACGGGGTCAAAACCGAAGGACGGCAATCGCTTCAAGAGCACTTCGAGCGCCACGTCAGACCGGACACGAAGGCGTCTCTTAAGCTTGAGCCGCAGACAATTAGATTAATCGGCGGCGATTCGGCCTGGATTGAAGGAGCGACGACCAGACAGACCGACAAAGGCAAACAAATGGACGCCCGATTCACGATGCTTTTGCGCAATCAAAAAGGAACGTGGCTCATTCAGTCGGCGTCGGAGACGACAGTAAATCAAAAGACCGCAGTCGATCACTTGTCCGACCTCAACTGGCTGGTCGGCGAATGGACTGCCGAGCAGGGCAATGCCAAACTGAAAATGACCGCCGAAAAGGTCGGCAATGGTCATTTCCTGCACCTCAAATTCTTGCTCACCCGCCCCGGCGATCCACCTCGCATGGACGCACAGGTGATCGGTTGGGATCCGACAAAGGACCAAATCGTCTCCTGGCACTTCGATTCCACAGGCGGCTTTGGCTATGGCAGCTGGCGAAAACAAGCCAATAAGTGGCTGATCAGCGCGGAAGGCGTCGAACAATCGGGTTGGCATTCTGCGGCAACGAATGTTATTTCAGTGAGCAACAACGATTCATTTCAATGGCAATCGATAAAGCGCAACTCTGACGGAATGATGTACCCGGACACCGAGCCCTTGATCGTGAAGAGAGTCAACCAGTAGTTGACCTTCAACCGTTTTGAAACAGTCATGAATCAAGGAATAGGAATTACACACATGCGCAGACTTGTTGCTCTTACAGCGATTTGCTTGAGCTTATCAATGATGGTGCCGAACCCGACTTATGCACGAGGCGGCTTCGGTGGTGGTGGCGGCGGCGGATTTCGCGGATTCGGCGGGGGCGGTGGCGGCGGTGGATTTCGCGGCTTCAGCGGTGGCGATCGTGGGTTTGGCGGTGGCAGCGGATTTGGCGGCAATCGCGGATTCGGGGGGCGCTGCGGCTTCGGCGGCGCCCGCGGCTTCGGCGGCGGCTGCGGCTGCGGCGGTGGTCGCGGCTGGGGTGGCCGCAGCGGGTTCGGCGGCGTCCGCGGCTTGGGCGGCAGCCGCGGCTTCGGCGGCAGCAGCGGATTGGGCGGCTTCGGCGGACGCAGCAGCGACAGCAATTTTGGCGGTGGCTTCGGCTCCGTATCTGCAAATAGAGGTCTTGCTGGCGTCGGCGTGGCCGATCGCGGCAATTTCACCAACCGTCCTAATATAGGCGGCGGCGGCATCGACAACAAGCCGGGATTTGGCGGAAACCATCCCAATTACAATCCTAATAATGCGCATTTCCCGACCGATGGTGGTTTTGGGAACATGTCCAAATGGAAGAATGGAAATTTCAACAACAACAATTTCCACAACTTTAATCAGCAAAACAACACCTTCAACAACAACAGCGTTCGCAATTCGTTCAACAACTACAACGTAAACAATTTCAACCACTGGGGTGGTTATGGCGGATACGGTTATGGATATGGCGCTCATGGCGCCTGGTGGGGCTATCCGGGCGGTTGGTATTGCCCGGGATGGTCATCGGCAACGGCCTGGACTTGCATGGGCTTGTCGTCTCTTACTTCATTTCTCGGCATTGCAGCGATGGCCAGCATGAGCGGTGGTGGTGGCGGCAAAAGTGGCAGCAACAACAACAGCCCGTCCTCTGTGAGCAATGTCACTTACGAAGGTGACAATGTTTATATAAACGGCACTCCCCAGGGTTCTACACAGGACTACTACAACTCGGCAGTCGGTCTGGCATCGCGCGGCTATCAAGATTATTCGACCGAAAATTCCGACGGCACAGCCACTTCCGCAGACAACTGGCGTTCGCTTGGAGTTTTCTCCCTGGCTCAACCGGGGCAGACTGAATCGTCAATGCTTTTCCAAATGGCAATAGACAAGGACGGAACAGTCAGAGGGAATTACTTCAATCAGTTGACCAACGAAACGTCGACCATCTATGGTTCGCTGGACAAAGCTACGCAAAGAATCTCCTTTACGCTCGGGCAAAACAACACCACCGTATTTGATACCAGCCTGGCAGACCTGACAAAACAAGATGCACCAGTGCTCGTGCACTACGGACCAACCAACACTCAACCGATGATGCTCGTGCGTTTGGAACAACCAAAAACCGCTACTTAAGCGCCGGGTTGGCAAGGAGCCTGACTTGTTGGAAGCCGCAAAGGAGCGCCTCGAAGAAGCACGCAGTGCTCTAGCGCGCGGCGACACAGCGCAGGCGATAACGGAGTTGGGCGCCGCTATCGAACTTGAGCCGTCGATTGACGCATACCTGATCCGCGCCGAAGCAATTTTTTCGACCGGCGATGTCGACGCGGCGATGGCAGACGTGGACAAGGCGGAAGAACTCTACGACGCCGATCCAAAGTCGACATCATTACTCTGGGAGCGCATCGATGACGCCAGAAGCCGGTACAAGCTGGTTCTCAATCCCGATCCGGGTCCACCTATCACTCAGCGAATCTCGGTGATGTTGCCGATTCAATTGATCGATCCTGCCGATATTTTCATCAGAGTAAACAAAAGGCGTGAATTGCAGTCGGACGGAAAAACGCTTTTGCGCAAACATGGATCCGTAATTTACGACATGGAAATTTTGGACCGAAACCCGGTCTGGGCCGAGTCGATCATCGAGCTGACGAAAGGAACGCGAGCCAATTTCCACGCAGAATACATCGCTAACCACGCGCAGTTTTTTCACCTGCAAGCACCCAATCAAGAATTCGCCCAAACGACAAGAAACCAATACGATGTGGCCGCCCAGCTGCTGCACACGCTCGATCCCCTGATGCGCGCCGTCAATGCGCCAGTAGCACTGATGCGCAACTCAAATCAAGTTAACGCCTGCGAAGAAATTTTCAATTGCGCGGCAGAGGAAACACCGGCTACGGTTTGCGCGGCATATTGCAAAGTCTACAACGACGACGACAACGCCAGCATCTTTTCTGTAGGCATGCACGCGCTCGGCTATCCCGATGCCGAAATACCGCATGGACTGATGACTTTAGAAGCCGCCCAGGAAGTTATGTTCGAATTTCACGAGTATCAAGTCAACAATCTAACTTGGAATGCGGGTCCTTCAATTTCTTTTGGTTCCAACATCACCAATCAAATCTACACTCTCAATCGCTACGAATGCGGCCGTTTTGAAACGCCCGGTGAAGCGCGTTTCAATCAGTTCGGACTGTGGCTTTTCGAAAACATCGCCGGATAGGGTCTACGGACACTCGAGTGGCACGCTCTCGACAGTCACAAGGGGAATATAGCTCTCCCTACTGCTATCGGAGAAATAGAGTGTGACGTCTCTGGAGGATGCGCCACCGCCGTTTATCTTCACGCCCAGAGCCAACACATCAAGGCTGTAATCATCTCGAGAAATTTTGTGGATTACTTGCAAAACCTCTTCCTGTCCACAAATACTCGCTTCCTTTGCCAGAATTTCGTATATTGCCAAACCATCTCCTCTGTGTGCGTCCTCAGTTGCTTTTTCGTAATCCATACAGGACATACTCCTTGCCAGTCGGATTTCGCGTGTTTGCGAATTTCACAAACACATTTTGCAATCATCGTTGGACATGGATTGGACAGCGCTTTCGCTCAGACTGCTTTTCTCTCTTCGGCTTTCACGGTCCAGTGCAAGGCCAGCACGGGTCCGAGCAAAACAAATAAGGCAAAAAACTTGGTTGCGGTGAAAAAGTTGACCATAAGCGGTCCCATTGCTTGCGGTTCGGTGTGAAACCAACGCCCTGTTATAGAGGTCCATGTATCCCACATCCCAAAGGTCGCCAGCGCCATCAGAAGATTAAGGACGAAAGTAACGGCAAACGTTCTCAGCAAGACATTGCGAAAGAATTTGATAGTCTCAAGCTTCATGATTTGATGCCTCCCTGCATCTGACTATGTCTAAACCTAAAAAGGACCAACGGAGTTACGGTATTTTGATTTCCAGATAGCGAGAGTCAATCTTTTCTCTAAACTCTTGCAAGACTTCGGGCTTTGAAGACTCCGTCTTGGACAAATGAATCAAACACTCTCTTTGGGCTCTGAGCAGAGCCGTCTCAATCTTGAGCCGTTCGCCATCCGGCTCTGCCATGCCGGTCTCCAAAAGTTCAAGCATTTGTTCAGTCTCTGAGCGCCTGGTTTCAGATTCTTTCAGTTGTGCTTGATAGTCCTTTTTGCTGAGTTGTCGAGACTTCACTTGCTTGATCAATTCTGCCTTCTCTCTTTCCAGTTTCACCAATTCATTTTGCAGCTGCGCTTCTGCTGGTGTTTTCATTCCCGATAAGCGTAAGTGCTTTACTAGAAACTCCATCGACAATCCGGGAATCAACAATGTAAATAAGGCAACACCAAATGTGGTTACTACCAACATTTCTCTTTCGGGGAAGTTAGACGGCAAGCTAAGCGCCATTGCCATGCAGAGCGAACCTCTAAGACCGCCCCAGAAAAGCAAGTGCTGCCAGCTGAATGGAATCGGGTTGCTTTTGCTGTTGCCAAAAAGCAGAAGTCCATACACAACCGCCATACGACCGACAAGTATTGCCAGGATGCCCGCTCCAATATACGGTGCGTACTTCGCCAACAGGTGAACTTGCATTTGCATTCCAATCAAAAGAAATACCAACGATTCAGTCAGAAATGCCGCGTACTCCCAGAAGGCACTGACTGCCAGCCTGGTTGTGGCGGACATGCCATTGCGGCTGCCGAAGTTGCCCATAACAAACCCGGCCACAAGAACAGCAATCACGGATGAGACATGCATCTGTTCAGCCAGAATGTAGGTGCCATAAGCGACCAGTACCGTCAAAGTCGTTTCCAGCAAATGATCGTCGAACAAGGAAGTTAGACGGGAAGCGAAATTTCCCACAGCTGCGCCAAGGAGTGTTCCGCCCAGTGTCACCAATACAAAATCAAATTCCACCTTCATCCAGGAAACTTCACCTCCCATAAGAATGGAGGCGAGCAGCACACGGAAAAGCGCAACGGCAGTGCCGTCGTTCAACAGGCTTTCTCCTTCCAATAACGTATGAAGTCTAGGATTGACCCTCAATTTCTTGAAAAGTGCCAGAACTGAAATAGGGTCAGTTGCAGAAATCATGGCGCCGAACAAGAGGGCGAGTCTGAAGTCCAAACCGGTGAGATAGTGCAAAATTGCTGCCACAATCAGGGCCGAGAGCAAAACTCCGGCCGTGGCCAACAATGCCACAGGCTTCGCGCAAACTTTGATGCTATC
>JBGAVL010000304.1:0-7755 GCA_044228145.1 Obscuribacteraceae bacterium (SeqCode) | reverse complement strand
ATTGATGATTACTTCAGGCGCAACTTGCTGCAACTGTGGCTCAGGCAGCAACTGAAGCACTGCCGGTTTTGCAGGTGTCGACTGAAGCACCGTGGGTTGAGCCAACGCCAATGGAAAACTGCTTGCAAGGGCTGCAACCAGCCAGAAGAAGGAAGCGCGCCGACGAATCAAGCTGTAGCGCGTAACTGCGGCGGCTTTCTTCATTTTTGGCATACTGGGCGGTCCTCACGCAAGTTACTTCGCTTCGGAATTCAACTTGCCCAGGGTCAGATGAATTGATTTCGTAAATCGATCTGGCAAAAATAGAGGCACCGTGCCCGGATTATAACGCGTTTTCAGCCACTGGACATTGATGTTGTTTCAAGTCCGAACAGCAAATTGCTAAAGCTCGAACCCCTCATAGAAAATGCTACTCCAGACGCCTCCAGAAGAAGAGCTATGACTGTACCTTGTGGCGTAGTCACACCAAAGTCACGCCGCAAGTTTAAGGTTCTCCCACTAATCCGCTTCGGGAGAGCCAACCTATGAGCTTATTTGAAAATGGCAGACATGACGGGTTCGACAACCCGCTTAGAATTGACACCAGAGGCGAGCGTCTTGCCGTGGAAACATACAAAGATATACGCGATGCTCATCAGGGATGTCACCCAAATGCACGCGAAAGAATTACCGCTTTCGTGGATAACCACCTTCCCTTATTAAAGCTGGAAGATAAGACTCCTCATTTTGATATATTGAAACCAGGTGAATTAGCAGATGGGCTTTCCGACGGCGCCCTGGGTCGTCATCCGCGCTTCAAACACGCTCTGCGAGAAGCAATTCAAGAAGCGTCAGCAGATGGGCACAGAGATTTCGGCGAAGTCGTTAGAAATTTGAACGAAACTCTGCATAAGCACGGACGGCATCTAAAAGTTACTCCAGAAGACGGTCGTATGCCTACCCGCGAATATTCAATTGCTATGTACGATCTTGCCACCATGGAAAGAATTGCTGCGATGCGCGCTGAGGGACGAGGGCGCAAATAGGTAGAAGTGGGACGAAAACAGGGCGCCTGGATTTCGAAAGTGGAACGCTTATTTGTTGTACACGCCGACGAGGAGCTTGCTCAGCAGGCTCCTCTTATTTGTTATGAGCAGATTCTGAACGTCGTCACTAAATTCTTGGTCTGAAATTAGGATCAAAAACGAGCCAAGAGTTTAATCGAATGACCCAAAACTGACCGAAGCGCGTCCGCAATTCGACCTGCTGCTTGCGTACAGTGAGAGAACCAGGCAAGAGAGGTTTTCAAAATGGGCATAAGGGCGGAAGCAATTGAAAGTGGGCACGGAAAGCTGCAGTTCGAGGAAAAACCGCTTGAATTTACACTGACAAAAGATGATTTAGCGCGGATCAAACAGGTGCCGACGTCCCAACTACGTGACCTCGGCTTTGCCGACGCCACCGATCTGCTGGACAGCTTCAGCTTGAAGCAGACAGACTCTGGAAACTATCTCGGCAAAATCGGTCCAATCAAGCCGATCATTCCGAGTGGAAAAGGCGGCGACAAACATCCTGGCGGCGACACCCCTGGCAATCCCGGCGGCGACTGGCTGCCCGATCCCGACGATATTCTCGACCTTTCCGATGAGGCGAAAGAAGCACTGAAAACAGCGCTCGCGATTGCAGTTATAGTGGGCGTGGTCGGAATTTGTATCTCAAATCCAGCCCTCATGCCGGCAGCCGCACGTGCCCTCAGCGTCCTGGGACCAGCACTCGCTCCCCGTGCAATGCAGTTTGCCCGATAGCCAGCTCTTTTCACCCTCCAATGTATATCCGGGCGGCGCATAGCGCCGCCCAGTGGGGTTTTCCCAAAAAATAAAGAAATTTTGTTATTTGGACAACATTTCTGCGGCGGCGGTTAAAACGAATAGTAGGACCGAGCAAGTTCACTTTCCGATTGGCGGCAACGCCTTTGCGGAGAGCGGCTTTTGGTCGGGTTTTAAAAGAAATGAGGATAACAATATGGGCAAAGCAGTTGGTATAGATCTTGGTACGACAAACTCAGTTGTCGCTGTAATGGAAGGCGGTCAGCCAGTCGTGATCGCCAATGCAGAAGGCTCACGAACCACACCCTCAGTTGTAGCATTCACAAAGACAGGCGAACGCCTGGTTGGACAACTGGCCAGACGGCAGGCTGTCGTCAACCCGCAAAACACTATTTATTCCATTAAACGCTTCATTGGCCGTCGATTCGACGAGGTCGAAGCAGAAAGAGGCATCGTCTCCTACAAGGTAAAACCTGGTGCGGAAAACAGCAGCAAGGTATCCATTCAGGATAAAGACTACACTCCTGAAGAAATCTCTGCGATGATTTTGCGCAAACTAAAAGAAGATGCCGAGAAATACCTGGGCGAAAAGGTTACCGGAGCGGTAATTACAGTGCCTGCATATTTCAACGACTCACAAAGGCAATCGACCAAAAATGCCGGCGCCATCGCGGGTCTGGATGTTCTAAGAATTATCAACGAACCGACGGCAGCTGCACTCGCCTACGGAATCGATAAGAAGAACAACGAAACAGTCCTTGTTTTCGACCTTGGCGGTGGAACTTTCGACGTATCCATACTGGAAGTCGGAGACGGCGTCTTTGAAGTAAAAGCAACTTCCGGTGACACTCACCTTGGTGGCGACGATTTCGACCACGCTATTGTCGATTGGATTGCCGATGAGTTCAAAAACCTGGAGTCGATCGATCTGCGCAAAGATAAGCAAGCGTTGCAGCGTTTGATTGAAGCGGCTGAGAAAGCAAAAATCGAGCTTTCTTCTGTTAGCGAAACAACCATATCGCTCCCGTTTGTGACCGCCAACGAGACAGGACCAAAGCACCTGGACATGCGCCTCACGAGAGCGAAGTTTAACGAATTGACTCGCCAACTCGTCGAGCGCTGCCGCAAACCTGTCGAAGAAGCGATACGCGACGCCGGTCTAAAAGCCTCCGAAATTGATGAAGTGGTGCTGGTCGGTGGCTCCAGCCGGATACCTGCCGTGCAAGAGCTGGTCAAGACGATCACCGGTGGAAGAGAGCCCAATCAGGGCGTCAATCCTGACGAAGTAGTCGCTATCGGTGCCGCAATACAGTCGGGCGTTCTGTCCGGCGAGGTCAAGGATGTCGTATTGCTTGACGTAACTCCGCTTTCGCTCGGCATCGAAACCATGGGCGGTGTTTTCACCAAGCTTGTTGATCGCAACACGACTATCCCGACCCACAAATCGCAGACATTCTCCACCGCTGATGACAATCAACCGGGTGTTGATGTATGCGTCTTCCAGGGCGAACGGCCAATGGCGCGCGACAACAAAATGTTGGGCAACTTCCGTCTCGACGGCATACAGCCGGCGCCGCGCGGACTGCCGAAAATCGAAGTGTCATTCGACATTGATGCCAACGGTATCGTCAGCGTGACAGCGCGTGATCAAGCAACCAACAAAGAACAGAAGATCACAATTACTGCCAGCACTAATTTGAGCAAAGCGGATGTTGATCGTCTGGTCAAGGAAGCAGCAGAACACGCCGATCAAGACCGCGAGTTGAAGGAAGCCGCTGATACACGCAATGAGGCGGATCAGATGTGCTATGCGACCGAGCGCCAATTGAACGAATTGGGTGGCGCAGTTGGAGAGCAAAACAAAGCGCGCGCAAAACAGCTAATTGAAGAGCTTCGCAGGAAGATTGGAGAAAAGGCTGACACCGCGACTCTCAAATCCGCTATGGATGAGCTTCGTGGAGCGTTGATCGTTCTGCAGCAGGATGCTCAATCAGCCGCCGCCGCGCAAGCAGCAGCCGGTGCACAAACAGGAGGCGCGGCTCACGGTTGTGGCACTGGATCAGATTGTGGTAGTGGAGCGGACTGTGGTAGTGGCACCGGTGCGTTTACTGGTGCGCATCAAAACAGAGGCACTGGATTTGGTGGCGCCGGCAACCCCGGAAGAAACGCATCGCAGCATCAAGACGATGACATCGTCGATGTCGAAGTCAGCGCGGCGTAGCAATAAGCTGAGTGACAACGAAAGCGCAGCAAAAAGCTGAATGACAACGCGAGCGCAGCAGAATGCTTACGAGTGTAGCAAAGAGCTGAATCTCAGCGATGCGATAAACCCAATCGAAAGACGTCTCTAGTTTCTAGAGGCGTCTTTCATTCTTCAAACGAGTCGGGACAATGAAGCTTGAAAAACAGCCACTACGAAAAGGAAGCTTCGAATTGAGCCAGATCCATCACTGTTCCGAATGACAGTTTTTGCATGTCGATCAGTTCCATCAAATTGGATTTTCCGTTGCGAACAATAGCTGACCACGGCGGGGGCGGAACTTGCCAGCGCCCATCGGCGGTCAGCATGTGAGAACGGTCGGAGGAGAAGATAGAAACAAATTCGTCTGCATCAATGACGCGAAACAGGGGACAAAATTCCGCAGGCACTAAAGATGGATCACCGAACGTAGACTCAATGTATTGAGCGAGCGGAATCGGCACGCCAAGGAGAGTGTCGAGATCGTAGACCTGCCATCCCACAGTGGTGTGCTCGTTGCTCATGAATAGCAATATGACATGGTAGTCCCAGATTACCGGCTCGCCCGCAATCGGCTGCGCGCGCTGATTCCACAGAGCACACGTGCGTCTGTCATTGGAGATGAGCACGACTTTTCTGTCGAACGCGCTGAAGTCGTCTTCCTGGCAAAGATACCAGATGTTTTCTTCGCAATAGTATGGTGCGTACGGGTAAGCGTCTCGATTCATCCGGCGGTTTCCGCGACAATAGCCGGATTCATTATATGTGACTTTTATTCAGGAGCGGTCTAATGGAATTTCTCATCGCCAATTAGGTTTTTCAACCTTGATCTCTTTTGCTTCTGTCGCAGCGCCGGCACGCATACTAGTGACGAGAGTCAGCTGCTGGCGGCTTCACAGAGGACCAGCGGCCAGCTGCAGAGCAATGCGGTATTGAGAATTCGACTTGCGTCCATAAAACGCCTCAGCGCGGAAGTTTGAACGCCGTTGATACATCCATTACGGATTCTCGAAGTGTACTTCGTTAAATAGAGTGATTTCGATAAAAGTTGTGTGGTCGGCTGTCGGAGTACCTTCAGGACCACTTGTACTAATAGTGAGCTCTTTATTCCAATCTCCGCTCTTCTTGTTTAAGTAAGTGATCTCACCGAACATTACATTGCCATACAAATCAGGGCGAGGCTGCTTTACTACAGGCGTTTTCTCACGTAACTTCCAGTTGGTGTCGCGCGCCATTTCGTGCTCATAGAATTCGATTACTTTCTCTGGAGTAGTGATAGCTCGCAATTTGATGCTTTTGAACCTATAAAGCAGCGCAGGTGTGTCGGTTGCCTCTTCGAGAGTTGCGCCTGGAAGCATCGAGACAGGACAGCCAAATGGAAGTGGCTGCTTTGATTGCGACACCGCCGTGGAACCCGGCGTGGCAGTGCCTGTCTTCACCGGGGCAGGAGGTAATCCGAGTGCCTGGCGTGCGTATACAGCGGCTCCTGTTTCCGGAAATGCATTGACTATCTGCTGATACGTCGCTCGTGCCTTCGCAGTATCACCAGTTTGTTGCAACGTGAGGGCGTAGTAGTACAGAATATTTGGATCACTCTTCTTTTGCGCAAAGGCTTTCTCAAAGGCTGTTCGAGCTTCCGCGTAGCGCTTCGCCTTGAACAACGAAATCCCGTCTTCAGCCGGACCGGCAACCGCACATTGGCCGGTCCAAAGGCTTATAGAACAGGCAGAGATGACAACACCGGCAGCGGCAAGCAAGCCCCACTTACTTTCATGCGTTCCAAACATTTCTCTTCACTTTCCTTGTGCATCCAGATCAGGCGTTTGAGTCGCGGTTCATCATTTTGTTCCACGAATCTAGCCTGTTAATTCTACATGCAGCGATGTCACGAGGAATGGTCCGATTTGCTCAGGTGCGGCGAGCGCGCATGCCGATGTCATACCGGACTATGTCTTTGGACCGGTGTATCTGTGAATCACAAGCCAAGCAATTTCGCCTTGGCGGCTTTGAATTCTTCTTCGCTAAGAATGCCGGATTCGCGCAATTGAACAAGGCGCTCCAACTCCTTGGCGAGATTACTTGTCTCTGCGGTTGCGCCCGATTGGTCATAGCATTTTTCGGCGACATTCATTTTGTCCAGCAACACGCCACCGACGCGTTTGCCGATCTTTGTGCCTATCAAACCGCCAACCAGAGCGCCGGTGAAAGTTCCAACCACCGGAATCGGCAAGATGACTGTTCCCAACTGAGCTCCTGCGAGTACTCCGGCTCCAGCGCCTGCCATTTTGGCTGTCTTTTCGTTGTCTGCTTTGGCTTCTGCAGCCGTGTTTGCTTGTGTTTCTTGCATGTTGTTCACCTTCAGTCCGGGGCTGCACACTCTCATTTAAGCGGCAGCGCCCATGCAATTGGCGGAGCTCCAAACAGTTGAACAACCGTTTGGAGTTCGCTCTCACTTCTTTTTTTTCTGAGAAATGGTGGTTTTTGTCTTGGGTGTTTGGTCTTTGCTGAGTTTCCCAACCGATGCCTGAATATCTACCAAGAGATACAACATCTGTCGTTGCAACTCTTCGCTGCTCATCTCTTGCGCAGGCGATTCGTTGACAATGCCTGTTGTTCCTCGCGATGTCAGTTCATGATTAGCCATGTGGGTTATCCAAGAACGCACCAAAGTGGAATGTTTGATGCCCTTTTTTTCTGCAATAGCCAAAATCTTGCGCATCAAGTCCGGCTCGAGCCTGATTTGCAATGTTTCACTCTTGTTCTGCTCTGCTTCAATACGTTCGCGTTCGGCCCGTGCCCCTACTTTCATATGCGCGACCATCTCTTCGTAGGTCTTTCCTTTCTTACTCTTCATAGCGCGCCTTCCTTTTTGTTTCCGCTTTCGCCGGCTTTCTCACGTGGTAAATATGCCAAAATTCTTCTTGTCCAATCTCCTCGTCTTCATCAAAGAACTCAACTGCAACCTCTATGACGGGCTTTCTCAAACCCGGCTTACCGACGAACATGATACGTGGATTGCCGCTATCGCTATAACCGTTCGGATAGTGAAAATCGGACGTATCAATAACAATCACGCATTCTTCATACGTGACTCCTTCTGACTTTAGGTACTTCAAATCATACGTGTAAGCCAATGACCTTTACCCGCAGCTTGTATTACAACTTGTACCACAACGAATGAAACCTTGCAATACAAAATGTAATACACGCACAAAGACAGAGATTCCAAATCGTTCTTGACATCCTCCCGCTTCCAGGTGCTCAAGAAAGCCACGGGCGCAGCTCCAGACAAAAGAGCGACGGCGTCATTTAAGGTTGAGCGCATCCGGGTAAGTGATCTGCATGTCTCGGGGGTAGGGTTCATGATCAACCTGTTCAAGAGCGGAAAGAAAACTTTCGTGGAAACCCTGTTTTTGATCGCGCCGGAAAGTGATGCTGAAAAGATTTGGTCGACAGATCTCAAACATCTCGCGAAAAACTACAAATCATTGCAAGAGAAAAACATTGATGACGAGATGATTTCGTGGTTTCGGTGCTTAACTGTAGATGAGCTATACGACCCAGGCTATGTTGCGAAGACGCGCAAGTTTCTCGATAACGACAAAGGACGAGGGCTGTTCGTTCTGCCACAGGAATTCACGCATCGACTGTCCGAGATCGACGCAGCCGAGGCTGGCGAATTGGGCGAAAAGTTGCTCAATTTTGAGCATT
>JBGAVL010000303.1:0-7756 GCA_044228145.1 Obscuribacteraceae bacterium (SeqCode) | reverse complement strand
ACTCGTAGGACGTCTGCGCTTCCGGGTCATACTGCGGGTCGCGCACCCACTCGTGCCGGTGCATCAGATGCAGCGACCTGGCAATACCCTTGTCCCAAATAGAGGAACGCCGGCCGACTTGCCAGATTTGCGTGACCAAACGCGTGGAGCCAGTAGCATTGGAATACCAGCCGGCCGGTGGCCTTCTCTCGACGTCGTAAGGGGGCAGCCAGGGCTCGCTATCCGCCAGCTCATACAGGGTACGATCCTCTCCGTTTATTGACGGGCGAAAGGTATCGAGCCTGATTACATCGTACTTTTTACAGATTCGCACCAGGTGGTCGAGGATGTTGACGTCGCCGTGAGCCACAACGTGTGCTACGAACTTCCGCGTTTCACCGTTGAAATCAGCCGCAGTGCGCGCCCTGGAGTAACCGCTCTCGTTGGGCTTCAGTTGCTGACCGCCGGCATGGCTGTGCGAGCCATGCGCCGATCCGCTCGGTCCGTCCGCACCGCAATTGTCACCTGTGGCACCGAAGCCGGAGAAGTGCTCTTGACCGTCGCCCTGGTGGCTATAGCCGATGCTCAGCGCCTCCCAGGTGCTTTGCCCGTCTCCAGCGAAATCGACATTTCCATACGCATCATGATGGCCAAAGTGACCGCCCATGCCGGCGTCGTGGCCGTCATGGCCGAAATCATGACCACCACCATCATGTCCGTCCATATTCTTCTCCTCATAAGCGCCTTTTCCTGCGCCCTGTCCAGATGCAATCACTCTTGAACCGAGCCGATTCCTAAAAGCACACCGCCTACGCCTGTCAAAGACGCAGCCGTAGCCATGCTTGAAGTTACGCGCCCTCCCAGAGCTTCCCAAATAATTGCTGCCACACCGCCATAAAGAACCCAGCCTATACAGACAATCACAAACACAGCCACAGACAAGATAAAAAGGTCGCGGTCAGCCACTCCCGAAATAAGACCCTCAACCAGAAGGGTCACAACCATGCCTGCCACAAGCAGACCTACAGCCCAAGCCTGACCCATAACTAGACCTGCCAAAAATATTCCGGTCAAAATCAAAATAACACCACACACACACAGCTTTGTCTTTGTTTTCACATCAAACACCATTTAAAAGCTTCCGTGCCGCCAGCGACATGCCGGCAGCGAGGTTGGAAGATGGCGACGTACAAGTGCAAACTTAGCTACTGAATCCGAGACGTCGCCACCCATGAACTGACAGCGATCAGTTGATCGCTTTATTTACGAGCATCTTCTGCTCTTCGATATGTTCCGGCATGTGACCACAAGCCGGTGCGGCAGATGTATCTCTGCCGGCATAGATTAACTCGCAGCCGGGCAAAAGCCGCCTCAAATGTCGTTCTACATAGAAGTAGCTGCCCTGATTCTCCGGCTCTTCCTGGGCCATAACAAACTCGGTTGCGTTTTCGAATCGAGAAAGCTCTGTGAGCAGTTGCTCTTCGGGAAAGGGGTAAAGTTGCTCGAGCCTGATGATGGCGATATGGTTCATGTTGCCCTCTCGCCTGGCTTGTTCGAGTTCGTAGTAGACTTTGCCCGAAGTGATAACAACGCGCGTTACCTTTTCCGGGTAAACAGCATTGTCTCCGATGACCGGCTGAAAACAACCAGAGGCAAGCTCGTCTAAACTAGATACGGCTGCTTTGTGCCTGAGCAGGCTTTTGGGTGTGAGAACAATCAGCGGCTTGCGGTATTGGCGCAACATCTGGCGGCGCAAGAGATGGTACATCTGAGCAGGCGTGCTTGGCACGCACACCTGAATATTTTCCTGGGCGCACAGCTGCAAGTAGCGCTCCAGGCGAGCTGATGAATGTTCGGGTCCCTGCCCCTCGAAGCCATGCGGCAAAAGCATGACCAATCCCGACAGCCGCCCCCATTTCGCCTCGGCGGAGCTGATGAATTGGTCGATCACAACCTGGGCACCATTGGCGAAGTCGCCGAATTGCGCTTCCCAGATCACGAGCTGGTTTGGCTCCGACGTCGAGTAGCCATACTCGAAGCCGAGCACGGCCTCCTCCGACAGGATCGAATCAATCACCGTGAAGTCGCCCTGTTCTCCAGTGTTTGCAATGGAGAGAAATCGATCTCCTCGCCACCGTCAGACAGACTGTGATAGTGAGCATGACGATGCGAGAAAGTACCGCGCACGCTGTCCTGTCCGGAGAGACGCACGCCATAACCATCGCTTAGCAGACTGGCATAGGCAAGCATTTCCGCCATTCCCCAGTCGAGGGGCGCAGCGCCATCTGCCATCTTTTTGCGTTCTGAAAACATCTTTTCCAGACGCGGATGCAGCTGGAAGCCTTCCGGCAGGCTGGTGAGAGCAGCACCCAAGCGCTTCACTAGAGCAACGGGTAGTGCTGTTCTTGCATAATCGCTCCAGCGCCCGTGACTGAACTTACTGAAGCGCGAGGTGGAACACTGGATAGAATGCTCTGCTGCTTGCTGCGCCGGTCCGAACTCTGCTGACTGAAGTACTGAGCCTCCGGATTCCAAAACTTCCCTATACTGCTGAATCATCTCTTCGCTTTTTACAGCACCGACAACACCTGCGCTGTTAAGTCTTTCGGCATACAGACTGCGGGTGCCGGGATGTTGAGCGACGGCCGCATACATACGCGGCTGGGTCACAGCCGGCTCGTCTATTTCGTTGTGTCCCAGTTTGCGAAAGCAAACCAGGTCGATGACTACGTCTTCGTGAAATTTCATGCGATAGTCGAGCGCCAATTTCGTTACCCAAAGGGCAGCCTCCGGATCGTCGCCATTAACGTGAAACACAGGTGCTTCGATCATTTTGGCCACATCAGTGCAGTATCTTGTAGAGCGGCTGTCCCTGGGATTGGATGTAGTGAATCCGATCTGATTGTTGATGACCAAATGAATAGTACCGCCAGTGGTGTGGCCCCGGGTCTGGGACATATTCAATGTTTCCATAACAACGCCCTGCCCGGAGAAGGAGGCATCGCCATGGATGAGCAACGGAACAACTTGCGCGCGGTCACTGTCGCCACGACGGTCCTGCCTCGCTCTTGCCGATCCTTCGACTACGGCAGAAACAATTTCCAAATGCGACGGGTTGAAGGCCAGAGAAAGATGAATAGAGCCTTCTATCGTCCTAACGTCTGATGAGTAACCTTTGTGATATTTTACGTCTCCGGAAAGGACTCCATGTGGTTCTGCATGTTTGCCTTCAAATTCATCAAACAATTCCTGGAGTGGCTTGCCCATGATATTTACTAGAACATTGAGACGTCCACGATGGGCCATTGCCATGACAATTTCCTTGACACCGGCGGCAGAAGCAGCGGTGATCAGGTAGTCGAGCATTGGAATGAGCGTCTCGCCCCCTTCCAGTGAGAAGCGTTTTTGGCCGACATAGCGAGATTGCAGGTAACGCTCCAGAGTTTCAGCCGCAGTTAAGAGACGAAGTATGCGAGTTTGTTCGGCTCGGGCGCCAGCGGCCAAAGGAGCGGCTGTTTCCACTCGCTGTAAAAGCCACTCACGGTGAGGGCAATGCATGAATTCAAAGCCGATGCTGCCGGTGTAAACTCTTTCCAGTAATTCTATGGTATCGCGCACGGTGGCGCGTGCCGGCATGTTCGGCGAGGACAGGGTGAAAGCCTCATCCAGATCTTCCTCATCCAGTCCATAGGCTTCCGGTCTTATGACTGCCGCTGGTCCTTCCAGTTGATTGCCGGAATTAGCCGGCGAAGAACCTGAGCCAGAAGCGAGATATGGCGCCAGCGGACTTACTTTGGCAGACCTATCTCCTTTAGTTCGAAAAGCATCGACCAGTTTGGTAACCGCCTCCCTCTTCATGAGAGCGAGCGCCACCTGCGGCGGAATGCCGGCCTTGATCAGTCTTTCATCTAAAACCGGCTCCGCCAGTCCTGCAAAGACCTCCCGCCATTGCGGGCTGACCTGCAAGGGATCTTTTACATAGAGCTCATACATTCCATCGAGAAACCCAATGTTTGACAGATGGAAGAACGAAGGCTCTTTTGATTTGCGTATTGTTTTCATAACGCCTCCGTATACAAAACTTGTCGACTGTCGTGCCAGGTTCAGTCCCCTTCTACTTTCACAGCGTTGGCACCGGTTATGGCGATCCAAGCCGCCTCGTGAATTAACATCTGATCGTAAAGGTCAAGCGTATGACCTTCGGCAGCAAAAAAGTTTTCTCTGGTTACTTACTCTTTAAAAGTTCAATCGCTTCCTGCAGCTGATTGTCGTCAGCGCCGGCCGGATAACAGATTTTGTTGGGCTCAACGACGACATCCGGAGTCAGTCCCTCCCCCACGGAGTTGCCGTCACCAACCCACTGGCCGTCAGGTGTGTAATAGCGCAGTGTAGTCAAATGAAGCTTGCAGCCGTTGGGCAACGGCAAACTGCTCTGCCCTGTGCCTTTGCCGAAGGTTCTGGTGCCAAGTAAAATGGCACCGGCATTGTGCCGCAATGCAGCCGACGTCAACTCCGCGGCCGATGCAGTCCCTCTGCTGACCAGAACGACAATGGGGCGATCGCCTGCCATGTAGTGAACGCGCTTCGAGTCTTCGATGTATGGTGTAGAACGATTGCGCGAATCAACGATTTCCTCAACTAATGCATCTCTGGTCAGTTTGAAGGTGGTTTCTGTGTAGTGCGGATGATCCGGATTGCCGGGAATTCGCTTTTTCACGGATGCCAGCAGTCCTTCCTTGACGAACAAACTGCATATCACCCAGGCATTGGACATGTAGCCGCCTGGATTGCCTCTCAGATCAATTACCAGTGCTCGGGCCTGAGAGAGTGACTCCAGGGCCTCGTATGTTTTCAGATTGATCTCGGGGTGGACAAAATCTTCCAGCCTGATGTAGCCGATCTCACTTTCCAGCAATTTTACTGTGACTGGCTCCTGTACCACGAGCGCACGCAAGACGGTGAGAGTTCTTTCTTCACTGTTCTCGCTGCGAACCACCATCGTTACTGGCTTTCCAATCTCACCTCGAACCTGCAGCTTGAGCTTTTCAATCGATGCGCCTTTTGTCGAGAGTCCATCAAAGCTGACAATGACGTCAGCCGGCTTAAGTCCTGCTTTTTCGGCAGCGCCGCCCGCCAATACTGTCTCGATGATGGGAAAGCCATCGGCATCAACATCAGGCAAAGGCTCGCCACTATCATCACGGACCATTTTGCCATCTATCGTTTTGTGAGCGAAGATGATACCGATGCCCGCGAATTTTCCAGAAGCGTCTTCAATGGCCTTGGCAATGCGACCCGGATCGAGAATGTTGCTATGCATATCGCTCAGCGAATTGAGCATCTCATCAGCGGCAGCGATCGCATCTGCATCGCTGTAGATGTTGCTGAATTTGTGCTCCCACCGGCTCCAATCGCCCAGACTGGCAGGGTCGAAACAATTTTCCTGTACCAAATTCCAGATCATGTGATACAGGCGCAGCGGTGATACGTATTCCTGCTCATATACAGTTGTTTCCACGATTAATCCCCTTTCAGGCAATGCCCCTGAGTCACGGGCACCAGCCTGTTGGCTGCCATCGAAATGGCAGCGTTCGATCAGACACACTACAGTTCGCAACACCTTATCCGGCGATACTACCAGTGGTGCGTCAAGGCACGGACTTTACGATTACTTGAGGCTCCGTTATCACTACCGAGCCCTCGCCGGCATAAATGAATGAATCAGCTTCGCCGACAACAAGCGCAGGTTCAAACCCTTCAAGAACACTGGGGTCGCCTGTGTTGTATATGTTTCCGCCATCATCAAACACCTGGCAGCCGGCGCGCGCATAGGCCTTGACGCCCCTGCCCAGTTTTACCGCCCCGGCTCGCTTGGCGCGCACAATAGCACCGGCATAAGCATGGGTAACGGAGCCTGCCTCCCCCACTATATTGCTTCCTTCCAGTGCAATTGTCTCGGCTCTATCCTGCGCTAATATGTGAGAGCCTGCCATGGCTAGGCCTCTGGCTCCTGCAGAAACAACGCGAGCCCCCTCCATGGCGGTGTAGGTGGAGCGGTCTCCAAGCCGCATGCTACAGTCTTTTACAACAACCAAGTATGCTTCAGCCGGTCGAATAAAGAGCTTTTTCGAAAGGCGTCGAAACAACTTTCTTGCACTCTTCACCTTCCTTGCTTCCCCGGCGCCACAACGATAGCAGTGTATTGCAAACACGATCATGTTCAACACAGCCAACGCAACTACCAGCGCCAGGTATAAGTGTGATAGTTTCATTATGAACTCCTAAAAGACGGAACCTGTCTCGATTGGCGGACAAGTTCTCGGTTGCTCGTCTTTGTTTGCTTCTGACTGGGATACCCTAGAAGTAGAAAAACAGTTCTGAAATCGTCCTTCGCTGGTACTCATACGGGCGATTCAAAAAAGAGGCTGGAGGCTTGATTCCCAACTCATGCAGTACATAGACGAGGTCGTTTTCTAATACAATCAGCTTGCTGCCGCGAAAACCCAAAGCCTCCGCACAAGCACGCAAGAACATGTTTCCATCAGCCAGCTCGTGCGCGATGGATGCACCTGTTTCTGTCAAAGGACCTTCATTGAGAAACTGAAACAGATGGGCCGCTTCTTCAAAATAAACAAGCGCGCGCGCCCTGCCCGACATTGAAACAGTGTTACCGGGCAAAAACATCCTCAGCTCCAGTGGCACCTTTACGGACTCAACTTCATTGAGTCTGGTCAAAAGCTGCGGGCACAAAGCCTCGTGCAACTCCCTGGCAGTGGATGCGGAAAGAAAGACCATGCAGCGTTGCTTTATGGTCAAAGGTTGTGCTGGCGGTGCGCTGAGCAGTGATGCCAGGATAGGCTCAGCCAAAACATGATTGGCAAAGTCCGAAAAGTTGGCTTCCCTTCTTCCGGCCGGGATGGAGGCGTCGCTGGTAAGCAGAGAGCGCAACCCGTGAGCAGTGTTCAAGTCGACAGTCGCGCCCATCCAATTGAACTGCGAATTGAGCTGCAAGTCTTGCAGATTGAAGAATGCAAATGTTGTCCTGATAGTGCTGCGGTCTACGAAGATGCCTGCTTTTTCAAGGGACGGGACAAGTTGGTGGTCAAAAATATGATTGGCTCTTGCAAAAGCACCGCGCCGCATTGGTTTTGCTGCCAGATTGGCTTGCTTGAATGCGCTGACAAACTGGCAATAGAGGTTGTGGATGATTTGGAATGCATGTTTGGATATAGAAAACTCGCTCTCAATGCGACCCCTGAAGGGCAGATTGTCAGTAAAAAACAACACCCTTTCCTCCTTGAGCAGCCTGGAAAAGTTGCCGAGGGAGAGAGCTGTTAGCGCTACATTGTTTTCTTCAGAAAGATTCACTTCAGATAGAGTTTGATATTCCGATACTTCACTACGATTTCTGCTCGCTTTCATGGCTACTCTCCTTTCAACGTACTGGGTTGAGTGAGGCGAAACATTCCATTCGCCCTCCCCTTTCAGCCTCAGAGATCAATCTCTGGGGTTCAAAGAGCAGATCAACCGCTGTGAAGTTTTTTATTCAATCAGCTACACCTCGGTGAACAACACAAGCAGCTGCGCCATTTCCATCTTGCCGGCACGGTTAGCGTCGTCGGCACTTCTTAGCGCTGCTAGCTCAACCTGCATACGCCAACTAGCGTGAAGACCAACACAATTCCTCCGCCGGAAGCTCTACGCGATAATATAAACAGTCGTCCCGCTAACATTCGACTTGGTCTCAGAATATTGAAAAAGCTCTATTTGTCACTGT
>JBGAVL010000302.1:0-7806 GCA_044228145.1 Obscuribacteraceae bacterium (SeqCode) | reverse complement strand
GTAACAAAGCCTCCCAGGGGATTCTTTTGACCAAAGAATATAAAAGACCAGGCCATATTCAACAGAAGCTGAAGGGCAAAAAGGCCAACCGGAAGTAGAACCTGCTCTCTTGTGCCGGTCGTCAAAATGGTGGCAAGCGAAACTCCCATAAGGAAATACAAGACAGAGCAAACCACTGGGAATACCCATTCCGGCGGCGCAAATACAGACTTGTTAATGTTCGGATACCAGGTATCGACTGACTTTTCCGTGTAGTGACTGCCTACAGCTGCAGTAATGAAGCACAAGACCACTGATATGAAAAATACAAATGGCTCGAGCAAATTCATGACGCAAACCTCACAGGGTTACCAACGACTCAAAGTCGGTTCCAAACACAAACTAAATAGACGCCATGGGCATTAGTAAGTTCCGGATTCCACATTGAGATTGCCCAGATACGGAGGACGCATCCCGGATTCCGAGCTCGAAAAAAATTGTGCGATTTTGAAGCCTCAGGCGCTCAATAAAAACAAGAGAAGCGGGTTAACGCAACGATTCAAGCTGCGCTATTTGCTCTTCTTCGTGCTTCGCTTCATCAGTTAGAGCCAGTTTCTTCAAAGCCTGCAATAAGGCTCGATGAGCTTCCATTGAGCCAGGATATAGTTCGACAGCTCTGCGGAAACTGCCTTTAGCTTCCTTAACTGCACCGCTAACCATCTGCGCATCTCCTTGCAGAAGATAGGCAGCCGGATAGTACGGATTCAATTCCAGAGCCCGTTTTGCGTGGTTCATCGCAGTTTTACTGTCTTCTTTAATCAGTGCGACCCGGCCCAGCATCACATAAGCTTCCGGAGATTTGACGTAGCTCTCCAGGGCTTTGTTTGCCGAAGCTTCCGCCCCTGCCGTGTCCTTTTTCATCAGTTGCAATTCAGACAAGACGAACCAGGCATCGGACTTTTGCTCATAGTCGATGTCCTTGAGTTCTGTGGCTTTGGACGCCACCGAAATGGCTTGGTCCAGATCGCCTTTGAGTGCCAGTGCTTTCGCTCTGGTCTGCATGGCTTCTGCCAGGTGCTTGGGATAGATGAAGGAAAGATCTTCCGGCAAGAGCACCAGTGCCTCGCTGTAGGCACCCGCCTTGACCAGTGCGTCGGCCACAGCTACGGTCTCTCGGGCCTTCTCTTCTTTGCCGAGTTTTTCATAAGCGGCAAGCAGATTCTGCCCTGATTGTTTGGTCAGATCGCGCATAGCCTTTGCTTTAGCCAGCATGAATGCGTCGAAACTACCCTGAGCAGTGTTTCTTGTCGCCAGGCTTATCGACTCATACTGGGCAGTAGCGTCCGCATAGCGCCCCTCAGCGAACAAAAGTCCGGCCAGAGAGCGCATCAAATCGAACTTGCTGGGTCCGGTTTGTTGATTGGCAGGGGTCAATTGCTGCAACGCCAACGCCGTAACGAAAGCGGCCTCAGCCTTCATGAACTCGTCGTCTTCTGCGTAGCAAAAGCCGAGCGCTGCCAGATCAGTGACTGACGTGGGATTGATATTGAGGGCATTGGTATAGGCTCTCTCGGCTGACGACCAGTCCTTCTTACCTATGTATATTGCCCCCAACCTGCGCCAGGGCTCCGGGTCGGTATTGGTCAGTCCAGCCGCTTCCTTATATTGCTCGATGGCTTCCTCTGTTCTTTTAGCTAAAGTCAGCGCATAGGCAAATTCCAGTCGATAACGAACGTCTTTGGGCTTGCGCTCCATCATGCGCCTGCCTTCAGCGACCATATCGTCATAACGCTTCTCTTGCGCCAGAATTCTATTTAGCTTGTCGTGAGCAGTTTGATTGTCGGGCTCCAGCTTCAATGCTTCGGTCAGATTCTCGGCAGCGCGATTGTTATTGCCGGCCAGTACATTCATATTGGACAGCTCGACCAGTTCAAAAGCCTTGTCTTTACTGAGATCTACAGCTTTCTGCTGATCGACGATAGCACCATTGAGATTGCCCTGAAAACTCTTTATGGTGGCGCGACTTCTGAAAAATCGAGGATTGGTGGCATCGAGGTCGATAGCCTTCTGCAGGACATCGAGCGCATCTCTCAAGCGCCACTGCTCTGTGTAGATCTGGGCCAGGCGATAGTGAGTGGATGCTTGCTTGGGCGCGGCCTTGATGGCCCTTTTCGCCACATCTATAGCGCCGTCGAAGTCGTTTTTGGAGAGCCTGAGATCAACAAGTGCATCTTGGGCTTCCGTCATGCCAGGCTCAATTTCAAGCGCTTTTGCATAGGCTTCTTCGGCTCTGCCGATGTCTTCCAACCAGCGCTGCTGCAAATAACCGAGCGTGCGGAATCCCCAGGCAAACTGCGGATCAAGCTCAACAGACTTATGGCAGTAGGCAGCCGCCGCTGTTGCTTTTCCTTGCTTGGCAGTGACCAGCGCCAGCGCAAAATTCGCCAGCGGATCGCCACCAAATTGCGGCGGCAGAGTCAAAAGAAGTTTTTCAGCCTCTTCGAATTTACCGTCCAGAGTCTGGTTGAATGCTTTGATCAAAAGCGCATAGGGACTCTTAGGAGCTTCCTTTTCGGCATCGTCTGCCAGTTTCTTCAATTCGTCGCTCTTGCCGAGAAATAGGTAAGCAAAAGCCAACCAGGCATTATCGCGATTGACGTTTTTCTCTTTCTTGACTCTCGCTTCCAGCTGCTGGCTCGCTTCGCGCCACCGCCCCTGGTTTATCAATCTGGCGATCGAATTAGGCAGGCCGATCACGGACTGCGGCAAATCTTCTTTGCTCAGCTCGACTACCTGGGATTTTGATTTATCCTCAGACTTAGCCTTTTTCTCCGATTTCGTTTTCTCTTTCGGTTTTGAGTCTGCGGCCTTCGCAGCTTTCTCTACTTTTGCCTTCTTTTCGACTTTCGCTTTTTTCTCAGTCTTTTGCGTGCTCTCAGCTTCTGCTTCACTGATCGACGGCGACAGTGCCGACAAGAGCAATGTCAGGCTCAACGCCAGAGACAAAGCCTGGACGCCATTGCGCTTCTGAAGGGTTTCACTTTCATTCGATGAGTTTTTCAACATGAGCTCCTCAGCATCTTAATTTCAATTCTAACTTTCACTGACACTGCCTGCAGTGGCAGCTTCAAAGAGAGACAATTGCATGACTTCTTCAATCGGTATATTTCTGAACTTGGGCCCGTCCAGTATCTTGCTGGCAGCACTGCGCCGCTCCATCTGCTGCATCAGATGCTGAGCGCGCGTGATTATCTCGGCAGGCAACCCGGCCATTTTGGCGACCTGAATGCCAAAACTTCGGCTGGCGCCGCCGGGCACCACAGAGCGAATGAATTCGACATGACCATCGGTCTCTTTGACGAGAACTTGATAATTGGTTATTTGCGGGAAGAAACTGGCCAGCCCGTTCAACTCATGATAGTGCGTGGCAAAAATAGTGCGCGCCCTGACTTCCTTGGCAAGATATTCCGAGACAGACCAGGCGATTGCCACACCGTCATAAGTGCTGGTACCGCGCCCGACTTCGTCCAAGAGAATAAGAGAGCGGCTGGTCGCCGACAAACAGCACTGAGTTGTTTCGCTCATCTCGACAAGGAATGTCGACTGCCCCTGCGCCAGATCATCGGCGGCGCCGATGCGCGTGAAAATGCGGTCGACGATGCCTATCGTAGCGCTGTCGGCAGGGACATAAGATCCCATTTGCGCCAGAATGACAATGTGAGCGGTTTGCTTGAGCAAACTGGACTTACCGGCCATGTTCGGTCCGGTCAGGATGATCATTTGATGGTCGCTGCTGTCACCTTCAAGACGAGCATCGTTAGCCACATATCGACCTCTGGGCAAGATGCGCTCCAGGACTGGATGGCGGCCTTTGGCAATCTTGAGCTCCAGCGAATCATCGACTTTCGGCTTTACATAGCGCCCTTCGATCGCTACTTTGGAAAGTGAAAGAAGAGCATCGAGAGTGGCCAGATTATTGGCGACAGAGAGCAAATCTCCGCCAGCGGCCGTAAGTTTTTGCCTGAGCTGAGTGAACAACTTGTACTCGACATCAGACTGATTTTTCTCCGCATTGAGGATCTTCACTTCGTACTCTTTCAAGTCGGGGGTGATAAAACGCTCTGCATTGGTCAGGGTTTGCTTTCTGATGTAATCATCTGGAACCAGCCCCTTCTGCGCATTTGTCACTTCTATGAAGTAGCCGAAATTACGGTTGAAATTGACCTTCAAGCTTTTTATGCCTGTGCGCTCTTGTTCCTGTTTTTGCAGGTCTTCTATCCATTGTTTGCCGCCGCCCAAAAGCGAACGAATCTCATCCAGCTCGCTGTCATAGCCTTCTTTGAAGATGCCGCCTTCAGTCAATTCTCTGGGCGGATCGGCTGAGAGAGCTCGGGAGATTTCTTCTTTGAGCGACTGCAAACTGTCCGGCAAATCCGACAGACACCTGAGACTTTCGCTCTTCAGTCCTTGAACGGCGCTTTTTAAAGCAGGCAATTGCGACAGTGAATTTTCAACTGCCGCCAGTTCCTTCGGATTGATCGTACCGGACGAGAGTTTTACTGAAAGCCGCTCCAGATCGGACAATGAGGAGAGGCAGTCTTTCAATGTTTCGCGTACTTGATTTTGCCCGATCAATTCTTCAATTGCATTTTGACGTTTTTCAATGGCGGCGACATCAAACAAAGGGCGCATCAACCACTTGCGCATCATTCGGCTACCCATACCGGTTTGCGTCTGATCGATAACCCAGAGCAGACTGCCTTGAAAAACACCGTCGCGGGAAGTCTCGGTCAATTCCAGATTGCGTCTTGTGTTTTCGTCCATGGTCAGATGACCGTCGACGCTGTATGTGGAAATACCATTGAAGCGCGGCATCTGGGCGCCTGTAGTTTTCTCCAGATACTCGAGCGCGGCTCCGGCGGCGGCTGTGGCCAGAGGCATATTGTGGCAGCCGAACCCTTCCAGTGTGGCAACTTCGAAGAATTGACAGATGCGTCTCTGGGCTGGCTCAAACTGGAAATACATGGCCGGACGGCCGGTGACGTGATACTGCTCGCAGATTGCCGGGGGCAGATCGATAACTTCGCGGGCAACCACGTCATCTCCTTGCGGCTTTACGACTCTTTTGGCGGCCAAAATTTCTTTCGGCTGAATCCGGCCAATCTCAATGGCCAGACTGCTTTCAGGCACCTGCGTGACGAAGAATTCACCGCAGGAGGCGTCTACGAAAGCCAATCCCCAGAGATCGGAGCCACCGGAGGCTTTGACTGCAGAGAGCAGATAATTGTTTTCTCTGACCGGCAAAAGATGCGACTCTAGCACCGTCCCTGGTGTCAGTATTCTGGTCACCTGACGTTCGACGGGGCCTTTCTCCGCGCCGACGATGCCCACTTGCTCGACCATAGCGACTGAATATCCCTTCTGGATCAGGCGAGACAAATAGGCATCAACCGCTCGCACCGGCACGCCTGCCATGGGCATACGGCCACCGGGATAGGATGATTCCGGTCGGCCGGTCAAGGTGATATCAAGCTCGCGGGAGGCTACTTGAGCGTCGCTGTCGAACATTTCATAAAAGTCACCGACTCTGAAAAACACCAGGAAATCAGGATATTCAGCCTTAATCTCCCAGTACTGCCTCATCAAGGGCGTCAATTCGCGCGTTTTTTCAACTGCGGGCGCGCCTGAGTCCGAGCCTGTCTCGGCAGTGGAATTAATGCTCTCATTTTTCGCTTTTTTCACGTTTTCAACACACCTTGAATTCGGTTTCTCTCTCCAAACTGTCCCGATCGATATATCTTCGAACCGATTTTATTCTCAAAACAATTCGACACATATGCGAATCATCGCAACGACTGTGCGTCAGACCAATCTTACATTTCGACCAAGGTGTCTGTTCGCATTAGAGGATAAGCTTCTGGTAAGATGAGCCTTTGGTAATATAAATTACTCTAGAGCGGGAGCCTGAGAAGGCGTTTGGTGGGTCCTGCGAATTTCCGAGCCAAAAATAGGGCGGTAACCAGTAAAACTTATGACAGAAATCAAGCATCAAGAAATCAGCTTAATCGGCAAGAAACGCGGACTCATTGCATTTGCTGCCGCCTTCTCCTTATCGTTCACAGTTTCAGGGCTGTTGAGCGTTCAAGACGCAGCTGCCGCTCCCAAGACCGGCGCTACAGCTGTGAAGACGACCAAAGATAAGAAAGACGCACCTGCTGCCGACAAAGACAGCAAAGACAAAGAGGCCAAGGACAAGGACGGCAAAGACGATAAAAAAGCTGAGGCTCCCCCGGCGCCAGAGCCACCACTTGAAAATGTCCAGTTAGTGACGACACAAGAGCTGGTTGATGCTCCTCAAAAATTCCTGCACAAGAACGTCAAGTTCTGCGCTCCATTTCATGCTTACTCAAGCCTCGCTCTTGACTACAAGCCGGCTTTGCGTCCATCCAAAACCCACCTTTCATTTTTGATCTTGAGACCAAACAGCAAGGTGCCTTTCTCCGAGATCAAATTGGCAATGCCGATTCCCAAGGACAAAGATCCGAAAAACAAATTGCTGCAAGACTTGAAAGACGGCGACACCATTGAAGTAGCAGGCACTGTTTTTGCAACCGCTCTGGACGAACCCTGGGTTGACGTTAAACAGCTCATTAAGACGGCCAGTGCACCAGATCCGAAGAAAGACAAAGAAAAGGATAGTGCCAAGAAAGAAGATTCGAAGTAAGCTTGAGCCATAGAAGCGATGCCACGCGTCGCCGGAATGCTTGAAGTCCGACATCTCCAGGAGAATCAAAATGCCCGATACGAACCAACTGATGGCGCTTTTAAACACCCTCAATGGGAAGCACGGCATTTTGGGTTGTTTGCTGATATCGCGTGACGGACAGGTTGTCGCCACTTCATTGCCGGCCGAAGTTGATGTGGCAATGATCGGAGCCTTGTCTGCAACGCTTTTCTCCAACAACGATGTCTCCATTCAGAGGATGAATCGCGGCAATCTAATGCAGATGACGCTTTTGACGGACCAGGGCATTTTGCACTTCTATGAAGTGGCCAACCACTTCCTGGTCGTTTTGACGGCTAAAAATCAGAAGATCAATCTGGAAGGTTTGATTCGCTCAGTAGAAGAGCAAGGCAAATCCCTCCAGCAAATGATCGGATAAAAACACAGGCAAGCGTCTGAATAAACAAGTAAGTGAGGCGCCATACACAAGTGGGCGCCTCATTCAGTACGTTTAAAAAGGCAGAAAATTCACTATATAAGCTATAGTAGTTATCGAGAGCATATCGATAGCCGGCGCGTCCAACGCGCTGAAATATGCAAGATCCCGATGCAGGGTACTTTATCGAGGAGTGTCTATGCGTCTTTCAAAAGTGAAGCCTGCTTTGGTGGCAGCACTTTTCGCCTTAAACAGTTTATTGCCTGCCAATGCAGCCCGGTTTGTCGACCTGGGCAGCAGTTGGGCGGAAAAATATATCAACGATTTGTCCGACAAAGGCGTGATTCCGGCTGAACCTGACGGCAAATTCAAGCCGAGCGAACCTGTCACTCGCGCGGCATTATCAATGTGGATGGTCAGAGCACTGGGACTGGAAAACCAGCCGGTGTCGACGCGTCCGAGCTTTCCTGACGTCAAGCCGAGCGACCCTTACTACAAATATGTTGAGATTATCAGGCAGAACAATTACATTGCCGGCTTCGCGGACGGATTTCGACCAAACCAGTTCATTCAACAGGGTGAGGTAATTTCGATTGTTGCTCGCGCATTGCACACGCAACCGCCCGATGAAGGGACGGTAGAGCGCGTTTTGTCTCGCTATCAAGAC
>JBGAVL010000301.1:0-7821 GCA_044228145.1 Obscuribacteraceae bacterium (SeqCode) | reverse complement strand
CACAAGTCCCTTCAGGGTTTTCGCACTGCACTATAGACATGAGCTCGCTAACACCTTAGAAACAATATCCGCGCTTATTTAGGTTATAGTTGTCGCCTCATTCGATTTCACGGAGGGTATTCCATGAGAGTTTTTGGCGCTGTTGCGGCTTGTTTTCTTCTCTTTTCCTCTGCAAGCCTGGCCCAGATAAATGTTCAGGGCGAAGATGGAAGCACTGTCTCCATCGGACCAGGTGGAATTACTATTAATGGCAATGGCAGTGGGTCACGTTCAAATGTAAGACTTGGTCCAGGCGGAATACAAATAGACAGCGACAACGGCTACAAGCGCTCCAAGGTCAATCTCGGATCTGGTTCGAGTGTTAGAACCAACCGCGCCAGAACTACCAAAACCGTTACCACTACGACAAAGCGCGTAGGCAGCTCGATTGTGAAATCGACAACCGTCAATACGGCCACGCGCAACATCAAGCCTGCCGGACTGAGCGCTCAAGAACAAGTCACTATCATAGAAACCAAAATCTACGGACAGGCGTATTCAGGAAAACCCTTGATCGCGCGCGTTGAAAAACTCGAAATCGACAATCTCGGGCAGAAAGGCAACGGACCACTTACTGTTCGCATTAATACTCTCGCCAAACAACTCGGTGTGACTATCACAAGCACATCGACCACGGTTGTGAGTTCTGGCAATTCGACCGTCGAAATCCACACGCCCGGGTCCGAAGCAATGACAGTCAATGTCAAAGAAAGACAGATGCCGCGCATTACTTCAGTCGATCCATATCCTGTTTTGGCGGATATGGTCATCAATGACGATAACCAAAGCATCGTTGGCACCTGCAATGGCAACTCGATTGTTTTGAACGGAAACAACTGCAATCTCAAGCTTACCGGCAAATTAGCACTCGTGACCATTAACGGCAACAACAATCGCATCAAGTCCGACCAGATAAGCATTGTGGTCGCCAACGGCGATTTCAATAATGTTATCTGGTCGCGTACACAAGGCGCTCCCATGATCACGAACAACGGCAGAGACAACAGCATGCACGCACAATAGTTGCTCAGTAACTTTTGAAGTTGCATGTTAGATTGGTATTGGCACCCATCGATCTTTCCTGGCGTGGGTTACTCCAGCATGCACAATCCAATTGCCGACGGAGACGATACGGGCATTCCGTTCGCCAATGATTCAACGCGCACCCCGGAGAACATTGGACAGGAGCGCATTCATATCCGGACCTTTTACGGGATTTCCATTGGAATTCAAATATTCATGTACCTTGCGACCTACGTTATGGCGCCTGGCTACATCGTCCCTTTGTTAAATCATCCTGTCGCTCGACTTATTGTCCTTCTGTTTTTCTTCTGGGAGATCGTCGCCGCGGGCGTGCACTGGTATTTCGCGCCAGTTTCGAACACAAATAGAACGGCTCTCTATGCCATCATCCTACTGTTCGTCTTCGCACCGGGATACTTGTTTCCGATGTTGGGTCCGGCCTGCATCGCGATCATGAACGCCTTAGTACCAATTCTCGCATCGCCTAAATAGGAGAATCTGGTCTTTTTAGTCTGTGCAATTGACCAGTTACTGTTAATCCAGGTAATGCTCTAATTCGCCTGTAGCGCTGTGTTTCAGCAGGGGCAGCAATATGCTGACCCAATTGCCTTATAGCTACAAAAGAAATACAATGAATTACAAGGAGACCCACAATTGAGATTGTGGATCAGCGACAAAACCGCGAAGAAACTGAAAGAGAAGCACAATGTTTCTGAGCAGGAAGTACAAGAGTGTTTCAGAAACCTGAAGCAAGAAAATCATGATCACAAAAAGGGATATCGAAAAATTTGATGATGAGAACGAACTTTGGGATAGCCGTCAGCTTGGAGCGTCCGCTAAGAACGCCAAGCGCGTCTCAAACAAGGAAGACAAAGCAATAGATGACGCACTAGGTTTGCAGTTGCTTTCATTTAGAATTCAGAGAAGTGTAATCGAACAACTCAAAGAGCTTTCAAAACTCGAGGGCATCGGCTACCAGCCATTGATGCGCCAGGTCCTTACAAAGTATGTTCGCGACAATCAGCATAAATTGGAGTCTTTGCTATCACCGCAGGAGGCAGCGGAACAAGCAGAACAGTATTTCATACAAGCGATCGACTATCGAGAAAATCTGCATATGCGCCAACCAATGACACAAGGCCGTCTGATCGCTGAGAACGACTATGCCAAAGCTCTGGATAAAGCAAATGGATTGTTTACCATTGTGCTTGAGCGCAGCACGAGCCCCGTGTTGAAAAAGCATGCCGCTTCGCGCCTCAATCAAATCAAGGACTTGCTTGCTAAAGATGTCCAAGAGCGACCTACCAATAAACCTCGCAAGACTCGCAAAAAATGCGCGTCATAAAGCGTTTCCAAGAGATCAGGAAAAATAGAGGCTCTGCGTGGTAAGACTTATATTGTCTGGGTCCGGAGCGCTGGAGTTTTTATAGTGGCATCCGATGGACGCATGCATGGTGCGCTCCCCTTTTTGAACCGACGTCACGCAAGGCGAAAGTTGTCTGCAATTCTGCCGACGCTCTTGGCGCTGGTTTCTCTGCCGGCACTTGCTGTTTCATGCCTGGCCGCCCCTTACACCTCCCCGCGCGGACCCGAGCCGTTCTACCCGCGTTTTCTAGTTTCCCCCATGCGTGACGACATTCCCTACTCTCCTGTAGGAATGGGACTGGTCACCTCCAAAGCCGGCTTCAGAATCCATCCTGTCACCGGCCGAGGAGACTTTCACTCCGGCGTCGACCTGGGAGCGCGTTTAAACCAGGAAGTCTATAACCTCCTTGATGGGCAAGTGATTCGAGTCGGTTGGCGAGGCGCGCTCGGCTATCACGTCGAGGTTTTCCATCCCTATCCGTATCCCGGCATTCGCACAATCTGCGGGCACTTGAACGCATTTTGCGTGCGACCTGGCGAGTGGGTATGCCGTGGTCGCGTTTTAGGTTATGCAGGAACCACCGGCCGCTCGACAGGCGTACACGTCCACTACACGGTCGTTAGAGCGGATACGAAAGACCTCATCGATCCGATGGAATATTTGCTGCTCGTACCTAAGTATGTGAAAGCGCTGAAGACTGCGCAGTATCAAGCCGCGATTGCATTCTACAAACAGAACGGCAAGAAAAATCTGGAGAAGGTAAAACCTCTTGACTTGGGCGATGAAGAAGAGGAGCCCAAAGAAGAAGAGAAGAAATCCGATAAGAAAGCCGAGTACGAGATTCCCTAATCTGTTTTCTATATGGGCGACGCCATGCATCGCCCGGCCGCGAAACAATCAGTTGATCAAGTACAGATTGCCGTCTTGTGAGCCGACGAAAACACCGGAGCCTGAAATCGATGGTGAACTGACGATTGGTCTCTGCGTCTTATATTTCCATTTGATTCCGCCGTTGCGGCAATCGATCGCATAGAGGTTCGAGTCCGAGCTTCCGACATACAACATATTGCCTGCCAAAGCCGGCGAAGATGAGAGCAGCGGCACGGGGCTGTTGAGTTGCGTCTTCCAGAGCATTTTTCCTGTATGAGCATCGAGGCAATACATTTTCAGATCGTCATTGCCGACGAAAACTTTTCCGTTTGCGCCCACTGGTGAAACGCTGTAACTCTCAGCCCCTGACACTTTCCATTTCAGCTTACCGTTTGAAAGGTCGACGCAATAGAACATTTTGTCCCACCCACCGACAAAGACAAACCCATCCATTATTAAAGGTGACGAAAAGATTTTGCTGCCTGTTTTGAAATTCCACTCGAGTTGACCGTCATGCATGGACAACTTATAGATGTATCCACCATGCGACGTCACAACAATGGAATCGCCAGTCAGCCCAGGCGAAGAGGTAATGCGCCCTTCACCCTGGAATTTCCATTTCACAGCACCGGTATGAATATCGACAGCATATACAAATCCATCCCAACCACCGACGTATGCAACGCCGTTGAACACCGTAGGCGAAGATGAGATGCGGTCTTGCGTGTCCATCGTCCAGAGAATCTTTCCTGTACGCGCATCTACGCCATACAATTTTTTGTCCTCGCATCCAACCACAACAACGTTGTCGTCAACTGCCGGTGAGGATTTCACTTTGTCGCCGAGTTTTCTTCTCCAAACCAATCGGCCGGTTTTTTCATCGAGAGCGTACAAGCAACTATCGTCGGAGCCCACATAAACAGCCCCGCGATAAACGGCCGCTGAAGTATCAACTGCACCCTCGGCAGGAAAACTCCAACGCAAATTTCCTTTGGGCACTAAGCCCATCAATGACCCAGAGCCTGTATGGTTTGGGTTTTGCAGGTACATCTGCCAGCCGTTTTTGAAATGCTCCTGCAGATTAATTGTCGACTTTGTCACTTGCGCTTTTTGAACTTCGACCGCAGCTGGTGTTGCCGCTTTAGGCTCTGCAACCGCCACAGGCGCTACTTTTTTGACCTGGGTGTTAGTTGTTTTCGACAGATCGTTTATTCGGCCGTTGGCCGGGGTAGATGCTGCAGTTTTATCTTGCGCTTGAGCAAATGCAGCACAGGGACTCAATCCGCAAACTATCGTCACAATTGAAACGGTGATGATGCGATCAAAGCAGCAAGTTGTCATGAGAAAAACCTTTTTCCGTGCACGCAGATTTGTAGCTGTTTTTGTACCGATATGGATGTGCATTATAGATCTTCGAGAAATATCGCGCGGTGAATTTTCAAGCAAAATCAAGTCGGTTCAAACCTCATGAAAACCAAACCCCATCATGGTTTTGCGGAATCGCTCCGGAAGGATCCTTTTGAACATCTGATGGCTATGTCGTTATGGAATTTGCAAAATTCTTGTGGGCTCAAAACAAACGCTGTCATCATAATTTCCGCGAAAGGCAAAACTGACGGCACTCTACAATCACCTGCGCATCATTGTTTGAACGAGAGGTCAAAAAAGAATTTTCCGAATTTGCAGTCGGAATCTATTGTGTATTCAATTATGCGGTGATAGTATTCGTGCTTGTGGGTTGGGATGAGTATTTCCACTAAGGAGGAAATTCGAATGAACCGAGCTGAGCTCGTTGAAAATGTAGCTAAGACCACAGGTCAAGCTAAGTCTGAAGTGACCAGAACTCTTTCTGCCTTCATTCACACCATCACTGGCGCTCTTTCCAAAGGCGATAAGGTTACCCTTGTCGGATTCGGAACATTTGAACGTCGTAATCGTAAAGCACGCACCGGCCGTAACCCGAGAACCCTTGCTCCGCTGAAAATCGCTGCAGCACGCGTTCCCGCTTTCCGCGCAGGAAAAGAACTCAAGGACATCGTAAATGGTCGCGCTAAGCAACCTACTTTGGTTCTTGCTAAACCGAAAGCTGCTAAGCCTGCTAAGAAAGCAGCTGCTAAGCCAGCTAAGAAAGCTGCTAAGCCAGCTAAGAAAGCCGCTAAGAAGAGCGGTAAGAGAAGGTAAGCTTTCTCGATCTGAACCCTACGGTATTAATGGATTAGGTAAGGTAAGGATCATCTCAACCACTTCGAAGGGCGCAGGACTCAGGTTCTGCGCCTTTCACCTTTTTGAACTACAATCGACAAAATAGAACGACGTTCTGCAAATTCCAATTTAATCCGGTTTTGAAAACAAAATGAAAGAGCCCGAACAAGACGACAGCATTCTCGATGGTATTTGCATCGCGATGCCGTGCAGCGTTGACTGGAACGCGATGAAGGGCAATGACGAAGTCCGTCTTTGCGGTGGCTGCAACAAGAACGTCTACAACATTTCCGCGATGAGCAAGAAACACGCGGAAGAAATCTTGAGCAGTCCTGCGCTTCCCTGCCTTCAAATTTCGCGTCGTGCAGACGGAACACTTGTCACAGACGAATGTCCCAAGATTTTTCGCCCTATTCGGTCGAGCTGGACAAAGATTGTCGGCTCCATTTTGTCGTTACTTGCTGCTCTTTCGCCACAGCTGGCAGCTGCAGCTGACGAAAAAATCCCGCGAAATTTGTTTCTCAGAGGGCGCCCCGCCGCAGTGGAAAAGCAAGTTGATGGAACAACAAATCAAAATGCGGAGCCACCTACACCGCCTACAAAGAACATCCAGATGCCACTGCCTCCGGGAATGCCTATCTTCCCGGGCAGACCTGTAAAAGGTGCAGGCCAATGGCCAGCCTCAATTTCAGGGCTCGGATTTTCCAAAGAAGATTTGCCTCTGACCATTTCCGAGAAATACACAAACGAGCAGATAAATGCTATCGACGGCAAAAAGATTGAATTGGATAAGGTGCCGCCACAATTGGATAAAACAGCCTTTGAGTTGTTTTTCAAAGCGAGAAAACTCCATTTGAAAGCATCGATGCACTTTATCAACAAAGAAATCGACAAAGCGGCAAACGAATGTCAAGAATCGCAAAAACTCTATCAACTTGCGCTTGAGCAAATCGCAAGAGGTAAGCACGACAGCGGTTTTGCTTCTTTCGTCTATCAAGAACAAAACAAGATCAGGCAAATGCTAGAACAGTGCGCGCAATGTCAAAACAATGAGTCGAAACATAAGTAGCTTGTAAAAATCGCGCGGGCGTCGCCGCGCTCAACGTACCGGTGTAGGCACCCTAAGATTTTTCATTGAGCATCCCCTCCGAAAAACAAAATTTTTCGGAGTTCCAAACGCCGTAAACGCACACGCATCAAAGCTTTTGAGCAAATTTGAAATGCATGAATCAAAAATCGCCGAAACTACCGCAGGCACTTGCTTCAAAGGTTTTTGCTCTCCGAAAAATTTTATTTTTCGGAGGGCATGGCCGCTATCATTTTTGACCGTGCAACACAGCAAAAATAAAACCTCCGAGCATTCTTTGCGCGGAGCAATATTTTGATAGCGAATTTCTTTTGAACGAAGCTTTGAGTACCTGACAACCACATCTGGACGCCACTGTACGCAGCCTTAGCTGTTGTGCCGCACATGCGCGAGAATTATGCGGTCGCATAGTCAACAGTGCTTCGATCGGCGCAAAGATAAGCGTGCCGCATCTTTTGCCCTAAGGCGTCGGGTAATTCGCTTTAGCGGGGCTTTCGGCAGGGCTCTGGTATGAATTGATGCCGGACAACATTTTAGCCACTACAGCGCACCCTGGGTCAATGCGATGGCTAATTGCCGCTCCTCGACTCCAAACTGAACCAAAAAATCGAACCTTTGCCATCTGCATCGCGAACACCAATCGAGCCGCCGTGCTGCGAAACAATTGCCTTGCAAATGGCCAGGCCGAGACCAAAACCGATTTTTGAATCGCGTTTTTTGTCGGCTTGTTTATAGCGCTCGAAAATCGCCCCCTTTTTCGATGCCGGCACGCCCGGTCCTTGATCTGCTACTTCAAAGAATGTTTGCTTATCTTCTGTCTTGTTTGATAGTCGAATTTCGCCCCCTTCAGGCGAATACTTAATCGCGTTCGACACCAAATTCATAACCACTTCCTGAATATAAGAGCGGTCAGCAAACACTGATTGGTTCTCGATTTCGTTGATCAGCTTCAAGTTTTTGCCTTCCAATTGAGGGGCAATTAGTGAGACCACATCAGTAGCAATATCTGAAATATCGATGACCTCAGGATTTAATTCGATGTCACTGGTGGCAATCTGTTCGATTTGCAAGAGGCGATTGACCAGCTCCAAAAGCACAGAACTGTTATGCAGAGCCACATTCAAGCGATCGGCTGTTTCTTTATTCAATTCTCCATGGGCACCTTTCACCGCCATTTGCAAGACACCACTAATGGTGCTGAGTGGTGTGCGCATGTCATGACTGACCATTGAAA
>JBGAVL010000300.1:0-7830 GCA_044228145.1 Obscuribacteraceae bacterium (SeqCode) | reverse complement strand
AAAGCGATCGATCCGATTGTTGAATTCAATGGCACGTCTCAACAGATTATTGAACTAATCGATGAATTCGAGCGTGCTGCACTGTCGCCGGCTGATGTAATCTCGCGTTTGGAAAACAACGTGGAGAGCGGCTCCAAATATATGGAGCTGGCGCGAATATATGAGCGCTACTGGCACGAGCTTGAGCGACTTGGATATGTAGACCAGCGAATAATTTCCTTTAAATTGCGTGAGCGGCTTACCGCGGCAGAGGACCTGGAGTTGAATCTGGGCTTTCTTGCCGTGGACGGATTCGATCGATTCAATCCCTTGCAGTTGCAAGCCGTGCAATTGCTTGCGCCATATTGCAAGAAAGTAGAAGTGCTGTTCGATTACTTGCGACCGGATGATGATCCGAATAACGATTATTTATGGAAGGACGATAGCTTTAAGGATCTGGAGAATATACTGGCTGGAAATCTGACCCTCAATTCTTCCGTCCAACCAGCCGAGCCCACTGTTTCTCCTGACGTTCCTGTCTTAAAGACAAAGCGACGACGGCAAGGAGGAGGTGCAGACAATGCACTTCAGCTCAGTCTTTTTGCGATGGCTGATTCCTTGGGCGTCACCGCCCCTGGTGATGCTCCATCTGTAGACGGAAGACCGCAGCGAACATATACAGTAGAAAAGTTCAGAGCGATGGATCGTTATTTCGAGATGGACTTTATCGCATCGCGCATCAAACAAAGATTGATTAGCGACGAAGTGGCACCATCCGATATGCTTGTGGTCATCCGCGATCTCAAACAATATCGAACCGCCGTTCGAAGCGCCTTTGAGGGCGCCGGTATTCCGCATTATCTGGATGAATCGATTGAGCTTCTGTCTTTGCCGCTGGCGCAGTGGTATCAACAATTGCTGACTCTCTCCATTGATGATTATCCACGCGCTGCCACGATCAAGTTTTTGCGCAGTCCTTTCACGCGGCTGGGGGCGTTCGGGCTGACGCGCGCAGATGTTGAAGTGATGGACAAACGATCCGCCAATGAGTTTGCGGTAGTGTCCGGGAGAGATCAGTGGGAAGATTGCGCGCGGCTGATTGGTACAGTTTCGCTCAAAACTGCTTTGGGCAAATTTTTCGACACCACTACGCCGCCGGCTGAAGTGCGTCCGCACGAGCACTGGGTGACCTGGGTCGAGGATATCTTTGACGAGCTATTTTTGGCGCCGACAAATGAAGAATTGGACGATGAGATTCCTTTGCATAAATGGCAACGCGAAACTACACTGGCTGTAGTGCGGCAATCTCTTGCATTGCTGATCAAAGAATCAACCATCATAGCCGGGCAAAATTTTACTTACGAACAGTTCGTGCGCAAGCTCGTTCATATGTTGGAGCAATCGACATTCCGCAGCCCTGGTGAAGGGCAGAATCAGGTGCGCATTTGCAGCGCCGAGTTGGCCCCCAACAAAACATTCTCCGATATATATCTGGCAGGTTTGGTTGAGGGTGAATTTCCTCGACGGGTTTCGAGATCCGGTTTTGCCAGCCCAGAAGAAATCAAAAAGTGGAGATTTTTTGGTGTCGATTTGCACAACCCGCGTCACCATGCCGGCTTTGAATCGGCGCTTTTCAATTCACTTTTGGAACGCTCGCGCGAGCGAATTGTCATCACCTGCCCTTCTACCGATATCGTCGATGGTGAGGAACTAATACCATCTTTCCTTTTAACGGGTGGAAAGGAAGAGGGTGTGCGATCGCTCTTGCCTGTAGAACCATTTGCCAGCGCGACGAACTTACCGGTGTCCGTGAAAGACCATGTCGCTAATCGACTCTGGCGCAGTCAAAATGAAGCAATGGTGGCAATGACTCATCCGGATGTCGCTGCTTTCTCCGAAAAGATTTCCGCGCCTATTGCCATGCTCAAAGCGCGCGAAAGCGGCGCATCGCATTTGGTGTACAACGGTTGGCTTACGGACCTCGTCTCCAGTGGTTCGCTTAAAATAAACATGCCGAAAGAATGGAGCCCGTCACGACTCAATGACTACGGCAAGTGTCCATTTAAATACTGGACAAATCATGTCTTGAAAATCGAGCCTCACGAAGAGCCGACCAACGAGATTCTCGTGACGATTTTGGGAGAGGCCTATCACAAGGCTTTGGAACTCTTTTACATTGAATTGAAGGAGAGAAATCTCGCCCTCGTCGATGCAGAAGATGAGGAAATCGAGCGCATATTGGAAAGCGCGGTTAAAACAGCAATTCACTCTATGAATGCTATGCACAATGTGAAGCGCGGGGAATTTGCCGCTTACGAGAATCAAGAAATTGCATTCCGTTTGAGCCGTTTTGTTTTAGAAGAAAAACGGCGAGCAATTAAAGATCAAGGACGCTTTCGTCCATCTCTGTTCGAGCATGGTTTTGGCACATCCAGAAAGGGAGAGCCACTGTCGCCACCGCTTGTGATCAAATCGGGCGGGCGCGAAGTACGCATAATCGGTGTGATCGACCGTATCGATATTGCCAGCGACACGACTGCCTCGGGACAGCCGAAGGTGCGAGTCATCGACTACAAGTCTGGCTCCACACCAATTACAGAGAAAGATGCACTGGATGGCCGCAATCTTCAGATGCCGATCTATGCACTGGCGATCGCCCAATCCATTATGCCTGGTGCAGAAGTAGAGATTGGACAATTTCTCAGCGTTTCACAAGCAAGCACAATTGGCTCGCTCGAGTTTGTTAAAAAACCGAAGAAGCCGAAAGAAGGCGAACCTGAAGCACCCCAGCAGCCTTTCGAAAATGTGTTGGAAAAATCCAAGAACTATATTGTTGATTACGTGACGAGCATCGGCGATGGTGACTTTGAAGTGCGGCCGAATGGCAACATCTCATGCAGGGGGTGCCAACATTCCATGATATGCCGCATTACCGAGTGCGCAGGCTCTGGTGACGAGGAAGCAGAATGATGAGGGCAAACGCAAATGTCTGAACTTACTGCACAGCAGAAGGAAGCTGTTTACAGCATCGACAAGAATGTGTTGGTATCAGCCGGCGCCGGCTCCGGAAAAACGCATGTTTTGGTCGAGCGATATATCGAGGTGCTGCGAAGCGATCCGTCCTTGAGTATCTCCGATCTAGTCGCTGTCACCTTTACGAAGAAAGCCGCCAGTGAAATGCGTACTCGCTTGAAAGCGCGTTTTCAATCCCTGAAAGATCAGTCTGAAGGTGACGAGCGTCAGCGCTGGCTTTTGTGCATGGCAGATATTGACGGTGCCCGCATCGGCACTATCCACAGCCTTTGCGACAGCATTCTCAAATCATTCCCGGTTGAAGGGGGCGTCGATCCGAAGTTTGAAGTCTTAGACGACATTGAGCGTGCGGAGTTATGCGAAGAGAGTATTAACGTTGCTTTTAGAGACGCGATATCCAACCGCAGCCCAGAGCATGATTTGTTGGAAATATTTAGTATCGACGAAGTCAAAACCTGGCTGGTGGGAATTCTAGGCTCGTCGCTGCAATTTTCTGAAGTCATCGAAGCTACAGGTGACGTAAGTGATGATGCGATGCGGCAGCGATTTGAGAAACTTTTGCAGTGGGCTCGCAAGCGTGCCGTTTCTCAAATAGTCAACACACCCAATTGGGATTCTGCACTCGCCTTTGTTCGAGACAATCCGTGGAAGCCCGGATCCGATCTCGAGGACATTCGCATCGCCTTCCAGTCATTGGCAGAAGGAATCGAGGATGCCAGCAAAGCTGCCACCATAACCGATGCCTTATGGTCGTATGTGGACGGGCTCTACAAGCATCCGAGCGCACGCACCAAAGGCGGCAACGATGCCAAGCCGTTGTGCGACGAAATGAGAATATTGAAAAATGCTGCCGAGAAAGCTGCGAAAAAAGTTCCGGAAGGACTGAAGGAATCAGATACTGAAGCATTCCACCTGATTCGCTCTTTCATAACCTTGGCAAAACGAACAATTGAGATTTACGATCGAAAGAAAAAGGCTGTTCACAAACTCGACTACGATGATTTGATTCACTATACATTTAAAGCGCTCGATCAACCGGGATCGCCTGCACGTCAGCACTTCAATGATTCACTGCGCGCCATTCTTGTGGACGAGTTCCAAGATACAAATGCCACACAGGCGAGATTGGTAGCGTCACTTGCCGGAGAGAAGACGCGCCTATTTTTGATTGGTGACGACAAACAGTCAATCTATAAATTTCAGGGTGCTGATGTTTCCAACTTCAATGAATGGAAGAATGCACTTTCCGGGGCACCAAGCAATGTAGCAATCGACTTTTTGAACGGCGACAAAAATGTAATTCCGCTCAACAAGTCTTTCCGCAGTCACCCGGATCTCGTGTGCGGTGTAAATGCAATCTTTGAAGATTTGCTGGATCCTGGTGATGATCCTCAAATATATCGCGCGGCATTCGAGAGTTTGGACGCCCATCGTGAGCGTGTTGTTGATACTGAGAGAATCGAAGTTTTGTGCTTCGATTCTACCGGTGCTGACGAAGTGCAAAAGAAGGCTTTTGAGACCGAGTTGATTTGTCAGTGGATTGAAGAAAAGGTCCGTCTTCAAATGCCGATTCAGTTGAAAGACGGGTCTGCGTCTCGTCCTGCCAAGTTTGGCGACTTCGCTGTGCTCGTGCAGAAGAACGATCACTTTACGCCTCTTGAGGAAGGGCTGACTAGACACTCGATTCCTTTTGTCACACTGGGCGGCAAGAGCTTCTTGATGCGTCAGGAAGTTTTCGACATTGAGAATCTTCTGCGTTTTCTCGACAACGAGTTTGATAGTCATTCACTCTTAGGTGCATTGCGTTCTCCGATTTTTTCAATCACCGATGATATTGTTCATCAACTTGTTACTGATGATGGCAACAAGAAAAACCCTCATCTCTGGGAGCTGTTGTGCAAGGTCGCAGACCAGAGGCGCCCCGGCTTTGAGGTATGTCGGCAAGCAGTAGCAAATCTGCGAAAACTGAAAGAAAGCGCTCAATTAAGACCATTGGGTGAGCTGATCAGAGAAATTCTAACTTTGACCGACTACGATACTGTTTTACTTTCCTCAAAAAATGGTCGGCAAAGATCTCGCAATGTATGGAAGCTTGTTCAGCTGGCCACTGCCAATGAAAGTCTCTCACCGGGTGAATTCGCTCGTCGTCTCTCACTAATGCGCGAGCACAGGGTGAAGCAAGCCGACGCTCCCTTGCAAACTGATGACGTCGTAAAGTTGATGACGATTCACGCATCTAAAGGACTCGAGTTTCCGGTCGTGATTTTGCCGTTTTTGTCTTCGAAAATCGATCCAAGGTACAAGAAACTTTTGTTCCACAAGCAATACGGCATAGCGCTCAACTCGGATCGAAGCGCTTCGACGAGCAAAGAAAAAGACCAGCTTACACCCGCCTGGTTCCAGCTTGTGAAGCTGGTCGACAATGACATGGAATCTGAGGAGAAAAAACGCCTTTTGTATGTAGCGATGACGCGGCCGCGAGATCACCTTGCATTGTTTATCGATGCAGACAGAGTTACACGATTCAATTCTTTCTCTACCTGGCTATTCGATCGTTTTGTGCCCATGGATTACGATCGAGATGAGCGACTCTCCTTTGACCTGGCGCCGAACTCGAAAGTCGCACTGAGAACCTATGGTCCGGTTCCAAAGCTGCCTGCAGAACTTGATTCAGTGTCTGTTATCGAAGAGCTTGAAGAAACGAAGAGAAATCTCCGTCTGGATCTAATAGAACCAATCTTGGACTCGGAGGCAACATTGCGGGCCCCGACGAGTCGTCGAATAACTCCTGGAAAACAGGGAGTGCGTTTGGAAGCCACTCTTGTTGGTACTTATTTCCACTCCTTGATGGAACATATGCTCACGCGGCTTGAGAAGCCACAATCGTGGTTGCTTGAAGAAGTTGCTCTGGCACAGGGCGACTGGGCGAGCCACCCGGATGTTGTGGCGCATTTGGTGAAACAGGGCGAGCGCTGGATGGAAAAATTCTGCGACAGCGATTTGTTTTTATTGATGAAAAACGCTCGCAGGCGCTTACACGAAATTCCATATTTCAGCTACGTCGATGAAGGACTTGAAGACAAACGCCCTGACCTTTTGATCGAAGACAAAGACGGCGAGTGGCATCTCGTTGACTACAAAATCGATGCTTTTCCAATTGCAGAAATTGAAAAGCATGCAGCGGAGCACTTGCCTCAAATGGTCGGCTATGTTCGCGACCTTCGCTCAATCACCGGCATCAACTGCACCGCGCACTTATTCTTCGCCAATCACGGCAAGTTGCATCGCCTAAAAGCCGAAGTGTTATCAACATAAATCCCTTAAAGCCTTCTTAACCGACGTAAGGCAGAATTAGGGACGGGTACACGAGGACTCTATAACTCGGAGAAAAGGTGGTATCTAGCCTTTTCTCCGAGCAATAATTAATAGCCGTTGCTTCGGCATTACGACACTAATCTTTTAGCAAGTATCTTTTTTTCGCGCCACTACTTCAAACCAGTGCCCGTGTTTGACGCCACCTGCTGCAAGTGGCATCGGACCCTCGACTTCCTCGAACCACTCAAGCAAGAAATCAGAAAAAAGATCTTCAAGTTCCTCTCGATTATGAAAACTCATCTTCGAGTTGATTGCCCAGTCGTCGTTGCGTCCAAAAAAGTGTCCGGAGAATCTGCCGCCGGGCTTTATAGATGTGCAGATGTTTTCCCAGAGTTTGGCAAAGTCGTCTGGCTCGCAAAATGGAAGAGACAGGCTCGCGTTAACCAGATCAGCCGGCGGCAGTTCTGCTTCCACCATGTCAGCAAGGCAAGTCGAGAGCGTTCCGCTTTTGTAATCATCAAAAGTCTCCAGCCGTTTTAAAGACTCTGCGCTGCTGTCGATTGCAAGAACCCTCCAAGTCGAGTTGAGCAAAAATCTCGAGTCTCGCCCCGAGCCGCATCCGAGATCGATCGCCTGACCGCTATCTAATCCCGATTCTTGGAATAGTCCGATCGCTCTCACCACAGTTGAATGCGGCGCCTCATCCTTCACCGATTCGTAATAGATTTCCCAGCCAGCCTTGATTGGAACATCCCGAAATCTTTCGCAGCTTATGAAGATCTTGCTTTCGTGCAGTCTCTGGAAAAGTTCGATAAGTGCAGCAATTTCATTAGGTTGCTGACGCTTCTCTGGTGTCAGAACACCGGCAATGAGTTGCGAATAACTCAAAGTTCCAGCTTTTGAATTCTCGATGAGTTTGAATGCAATTTCACTGATTTGGCTTGAGGACGAAGAAAATCCGCGCGGCACGAAGGCAAACCAATGTTTCTCTTCATGCCAAGATTTGGTGTCGGGCGTGGCGACTACCATATGTACGGGATATGAATACTCTCGTACGACGGCTTCAGGGTTCAAAATAGGGCGACAGTTCTTAATTTGATCGGCATTTCCTAAATACACTTCGTCGCTCAGATCTGTTACTTCATGCCTGCGCGAAACTTTGAACAAGGTCAACTGGTAGTCTGCAAGATCAACCAGAAACGGATATGACTTCAAGAATTGAATATAGTGTTTTGAAAGAAACTCCGGAAAGTAATCGCCGCAATCAGTGAGCGCATAATAGGGTGGGTTGAAATCGTAGAAATATTTCTCCAGGATATCCGTCCATTTGTCCTTCAAGAAGCGGTGCACATCAGGGAAAATCGACTGCATCAGAGAATCGAGATTGCTCTCTCTCAGCCAGGCATAGATACTCAATGCTTTCAGATCCATTTCATTGGAAACATTGAAATTGTCGGTGGTTCTTACATGAAATGTCTTTTTGTCAACTCGATCTGGTGCATC
>JBGAVL010000002.1:70057-70306 GCA_044228145.1 Obscuribacteraceae bacterium (SeqCode) | reverse complement strand
CGCCGCACGCGGGGGGCTGCACTGCGCGGCACTTGCGCATGAAACACTGGGCACGACCAGAGAAGGTCTGGTCAGGTTGAGTTTTGGTTATTACAACACTGAAGTAGAAGTAAACGAGCTTGCCCGGGCTGTTCATGCAATCAGTCAAAGAGCCGCTTCAACCGCGTAACTGATTCGCGGTGGCACATTGCCAGGCGCTGTTTGGCTTTGTCGGGGGGACCCCAATCCGCGCCCCGCCGGAATTTTCAA
>JBGAVL010000002.1:0-70047 GCA_044228145.1 Obscuribacteraceae bacterium (SeqCode) | reverse complement strand
ACCTGTGCTTGGCGGTGTTTGGGTTTGTGGGGGCGCCGCCATGCGTCGCCCGGCGTGATTTTCCAGCGAAAAAAACTGCAGTGAGGTATACGTGCGCCCCTCGCCAATGATTGCAAAGCGGCTTGTTTGCTAAGAAGTTCTAACGATCGACCAAGATCGGGAACTTGCCGTTACCTGCGGCGTCCCCAGTTTTGAATGGTTGTTCCCTGCAGGGCGTATATAGACCTCGAAGTAGTCATCTATTGATTGCTCGATTGCGCCAAGGAAGTGCGTATGAAACGTAAAACGTTGAAAGCAGCTGTCGCCAGTGCGTCTTGCTTTCTGTCTCTTCAAACTTTAGCCCCGGTTTTTGCTCAAACTACCATGCTGATGGGCTCGGCTTCTCACAATGCTGCCAGCTCCTCTGCTACTAAAACAGTAACTACGAATCGTGTTAACTTGCGTCCCCAGCAACCGCAGTATGACTATCGTCCTATGCCTGCAGCCGCGCCACGGACGGTGTATCAAACACGAACTGTCTATGTAAAAGACAACAGAACTTATTTCCAGAGACACCCGAAAGTCAAAGCTGCTACTGTCGGTGCCGGAGTCGGCGCCGGAGTTGGCGCATTGACCGGTCTTGTCACCGGACGCGGCGTAATTCGTGGTGGCGCAATTGGTGCCGGCACGGGAGCTGGCGTCGGGCTCGTCCGATCCAGCACAACAATGAAGCGACATCCGATTATTCGTGACGTGGCTACAGGAACTCTTGTTGGTGGAGGGCTCGGCTGGGCCGGTTCGCGTCGTCGCGGAACCATCGCTAAAACAGCCGGAGTGGGCGCCGCTCTCGGACTGGGCGTAGGGCTCTTCAAGCATCTCCAATAGCGCCTTTCGCGTGGACTTTGCGCCGGTTGACCGGGCTGATGTGTAAAACGGGAGAATACTTATGTCAATGAAATTTCCTTCGACGCTGGCGCTGATCGTGATCGGTGTGGCTTCAATTGGCTTCACAGGCTGTGCTCAGCAGAAAGATGCGGTGTCGTTGCGGAATGAAGCACAGCTTTTGATCAACAAGGCTGAGTTCTCCCGCGCTGAAGAGTTGCTGCGTACTCAACTCGTCCATGACGAAAAGGCATATGGGACTGAATCCAAGGAAATCACTGCCAATCTTGATTTGCTCGGCGACCTCTATTTGCGTGAAGGTCGTCTTGGCGAAGCGGAGACCATGTACAAACGCTCCGTCGCCATTAAGGAGAAAAGTTTAAAGCCGCACATGATGGATCTTTCCGTCAGCCTGAACGGGCTTGGACGCACGCTCACGGCTCGCGGGCATATGACCGAAGCCCAACCGGCGCTGGAGCAAGCTATATCTCTTCGGGAGGAAAATGATACCACCAATGGTGTGGCAATTGCGGATAGCGAAAACAGTTTGGCTTCATATTATGTAGGTACCGGTCAATTTGCCGACGCCGAATCGCTGTACAAGCAGTCAATCTCCCACTATGAGAAGGCTGCGGGCAAAGGCAGTATGGAAGCTGCCAATGTGCGCAACAATCTGGCCAGTCTTTATTATGTCCAGCAAAAATATGACCTTGCACAGCCGATGTTCGAATGGGTTCTTTCCACTTACGAGAGAAGTCTGGGTTCTGCGCATCCAGATGTGGCGAGCGTTTTAAACAATCTGGGTGAATTGCACCGCCACAAAAAAGAATATGGCGTAGCCGAATCACAATACAAACAAGCAATTCAAATTTTTGAAAAGCGCCCCGGCGCTGATATGAATCAGTCTCTCGCCTGCGTGCTGAATAATTTAGCGCTCTTGCATATCGCTCAAGGTCGCAAACTTGATGCAGAACCGTTAGCAAGACGCGCTGTGGCAATTTACGAGCGCGCTGCAGGCGCTTCACCTGTCGCGATTGCTAACGCACTTCGCACCCATGCCTCGATTCTATCGGCCTGCGGTCGCGCTGATGAAGCGCGCCAGGTGCAAGAGAGAGCCTCTCGTCTAATGGCTTCCAGCCGCTAGGCAGTCCGACAGCTTCTCCCCACCATCAAAGAGCCGTGCATAAATGCATGGTTCTTTGACTTTAGCGATTAACCAGCCATGCCCATACTCAGAGGCGCGCTTATTCGTGATGAGGGGCGTGTTTTCTGAGTCCCAGCTCTTCCAGCGCGTCATCAAGACTGATTTGATGTTCTCTGGCGAATTGCAGTGTTCGTACCGCATCCTCGACTGAAATCAGACCGTGTTTTAAAAGATACTGACAGCGCAGAGATGAAATCAAAGTAGCTTCATCAATAGCCCCTGAAATCACAAGCATTTTGCCGATCAAAGACGGATACTTGTTGCTGAGCTCTACTGCCTCTGTAATGTCGCTGTCTGTGACGAATCCCGTCATCTTCAAGAGTTCGCCCAAAAGTGGAATGTGCTGCTCGCTTTGAGCTGCTGCCACTCCGAATACGAGTTTGTGAATCTCTTCTGTAGCGTCTTTCAGAGTGCGCACGCCAGCTGTGACATCACCGTACAAATCCTGCGCCTGGTCGTATATGCGACTGGAGATCAGTCCCAGTCCGACAATTGCTTCGCCCAGTGTTTGCCCTTTTTCCATGCTGATCTCGAGGGCGTTGAGAATTTCGCTTTCGGTAGCCAATCCGCAAAGGATGATGAACTCGCCAAAGCGCACTTGTTTGTTTGCAGGTGCCGGCGCCATCGAATGCGCTTCCAGTTTTAAAGGCATTCCTGCTTGTTTCGACAGTGATGTATTGAGCATCATCACGCCTTGCTCAAGCGAAATTCTTCGCTCTCTGATCATGTGTTGAATTTCCAGAGCTCTGGTCAGTATCTGGTGATTGATAAAACCGTTGAGCAGGAGCACTCGCCCGAATCTCATGCCAGTCGAGTAGCTGACTGTCTTTGCTTGCTCCAGCTGTGCCTGGTTAATAACGCCTGCTTCGAGCAGCAATGCCCCAATGGTGGCTTTCTCTGTGGAGCTTGTCACTCCTATTTGTGAAAGCGCCTTTGATGGTGTCAGTTTGCCTACACGCAATGCCTTAACCGCGGCGCGAGCCTGCTCGATGTTGATAGATTCACTTGCGATCAAGGGCTGGAGTTCGACTACCAGCTGCAGCTCTTCATCAGTGATAAGGCCCGACAAAACAAGGGTTCTGCCAATCGGCAAACCAAACTGAGGAGCAACCTTAAGCGCGTCGACGAGATCGGTCTCACTCAGCATCTTCAGATGCACTAAAAGATCGCCGAACTTCAAACCTTTGGCAGTTGTCCTGCCTTCTGTGCCCACATTCAATTCCTCATTCAGGCGCCTCTAATATTAGACCAATCCCGCCCAAAGAAAAGAGGGTTTCCCTCCTAATTTGCCGGCCGGCGCTGTAAGGAGATCTTGTGCGTGTTTAAGGTGATTTTTCTTCACTTTATAAGGGTTTTAGATGACAGAACCCAGCAGGCTGGTTGCTGGCGCGCTTTTCTGGGTAATGAAATTGTGGGGGGAAAGGTTGTGGCTTTTGAGAATAAATATCTGCCTCTGGCCTTGGCGCTTTGTCTTACAGTACAGGCAGGCGTGCCATCGGTTTTAGCGGCCGCCGCCGTCAAACCGCAGGCTAAGCCACAGGGGCAGGCAACCGGAGCCAAAAGCACGCTGCCCATTCCTACTGCGGCTCAAAGTCAGGCCGATAACGCGGCAAAAGTTCAAAAGGTTCAGCAATCTCTGGCCAATTTCAAGGGCGACAAATGGGCTGTGGTTATAGGTGTCAGCCGATTTTTAGACGGAAGCATTCCGCAACTCAAGTATTCAGCCAAAGATGCGCAAGATTTTTATGATTACCTCACCGACCCCAATCAGGGACGCTTTGAAAAAGACCATGTGAAGCTTCTTGTAAATGAAGATGCCAGCAAAGTCAATATCATGGATGTGATCGGCGACTCTTTTCTCCCGCATGGCGCCGCACCAGGAGACCTGGTCGTTATCTATCTTTCCACTCACGGTTCTCCTGCCGGAGCGGATATTCGTGGTGTCAATTACGTTGTGGCGAATGATTCGAGAGTCAACAAATTATTTGCCACGGGCATTGAAATGCGCCAATTGCTCAGGACCGTGAAGGAGCGTGTGCACACCAATCGTGTTCTGCTTGTTCTCGATACATGCTATAGCGGTGCCGGGACGGAAGGTTCTCAAAAGGCGTTGTTTCGCAGAAACGTCGATACAGAGGCTCTTGCCGCCGCATCCGGCAGTGTCGTCATTTCATCCAGTTCTCCCGATCAGCAGTCATGGGAAGCCGACGCAATCAAGAACAGCTATTTCACCAAGTATTTAATCGAGTCTTTGCGCGATCCGGAGGTTGGAAACGATCTCGAGCGCGCTTTCAATAGCATGAAAGGGCGGGTGCAGGATGCGGTTTTGAAGGATAAAGGTGCAATCCAAACTCCTGTTATCGGTGGAGCTGCCAATGCCAGAGGTCTGGCGCTTGGCGCACTACCGGCGGTGCGCCGTCAGGCACCGGTCGTGGCTTTTTCAGCACCGGTGCCCGGCAGCACAACAGCAATAAGTGACGGGCCGCGCGGCTCGGCGCCGGTCGACCTTTCCGATTACGGGCAACGCATGCGCAATGCCTATAATTTCCGCAATTCTCACAAGAGCTGGGATGCAATTCACGAGTTGCAAGCTGCCCAGAGGATCAATCCCAGTTCGATCGAAGCATTCATGCAGGCTACGGACATTCTTGATGAACAGGGTCGTTATGCGGAGTCACTAGAATCTGCCAAGAAGGCTGTGTTGAATTCTGAGAATTCATCCGAAGCGCACTTCAGACTGGGCCGGGCCAACTTGCGTATGGGCAACAAAGAAGAGGCTCTGCGTCAGGTGCGACTGGCACTGAGTTTGGATCCAGGCAATGCGATGGCATACACCTGGTTAGGTTTTATCAACCAAAATGATTTACAGAGAATCGATGAGGCGGAGCAGAACTACAGAAAAGCGCTGGAGTTGGACCCGCTGAATGCAAGAGCCATGGTCAATCTCGGACTCTTGTTGCAAAAGGATTCGAAGAAAACCGCGGAAGCGGAAAAGCTGTTTCGTCGGGCTCTAGAAGCCGATTCTGAAGATTGGCAAGCGCGGATGTCCCTCGGTTATCTGCTTTTTTACCTGAAGGGCGACAAGGTTGCCGGTACAAAAGAATTGCGCAAAGCGATCGAACTCGACCCCGCCAACTCCCGATTGCATTCTCAACTGGCTGAAATGCTCTGCGAGAGCACAGAAGAGTTGACCGCAAGTGAGATCGAGTTTCGCAAAGGCATCGAGCTTTCTCCCAAGTCCGGTGTCGCACATTACAAACTTGCAGAGTTTCTTGCACTAAAAACAAATCGATCAGACGAAGCCGAGAAAGAGTACAGGGAAGCGATTCAGCTGGATCCTTCATTGGATTCGGCGCGCGTCGGGTATGCAAATCTCTTGATCGATCAAAAGCATGTATACGATCAATCCTACGAGCAGTATAAGCAGGCAATCAAGATCAACCAGCGAAATGCTAGAGCTTATCTGGGTCTTGGTCGCATTCAAATGGAGTTGTACAAAAATTATCCTGCTGCAGAAGCGGAATTGAAGAAGGCTCTGGCCATCGACCCCAATTTCGCGCAAGCCTATGATGTTTATGGCGTGCTCCTGGCAGCGTGTATGAACAGGTATAGCGAAGCAAAAGCCGCATTTGATAAGGCGATAGCTGCGGATCCTAAAGATAGCCAGCCCCTCTATCATTACGCTCAAATGCTGATTACTCAAGGCAAAGATTTCGATCAAGCAAAGAAATTGCTTGAGAGCGCCATTGCATTGAATCCGAAGCAATCGAGCTACAAAACCGCTCTTGCCTACTTGCAAATTTCGCACTACAAACAATTCAAATCAGCCGAGCAACTATTGAGACAGGCTCTGGAGACTAATCTTGGTGATTCGCAAGCTCATTACCGCCTTGGTATGTTGCTCATCGAAAAGCTGGGTCTGAGGAAGGAAGGAGAATCGGAATTGAAGACAGCCTTAAGTCAGGACCCGGAAAATCGCGAAATCAAGACCGCCGTGGAGCGATTTACGCGCTAGCTGCTTGGCTGTATCTGCAATAATACCGGTGATGAATGGAGCCCAATCACATTCCGCAAAACTGACCGTAGCTGCTGCTTTGCAGTCAGTGCTCTTCGGGTTGTGGCCGCTGCTTCTCATCTACACAATTACATTGGGTGACTATCCTCTCGACCAATTGCTGGAGCCGGCCGCGCTTGTAGTTGTTGTGAATTTGTCTCTCTGGTCCCTTTTGTGGCGTCTCTATAAAGACGCGGCCCGAGCTGCTTTCATGGTGTCGATTTTATCGATGGCAAACTTTTTCTATCTGCCTCTGGCAGATATGCTCACTATAGCGGCAAAACTTGCTTCGATTTCACTTTCCACTCAGGCGGTGTTAGCTGTCTATATCCTGATTCTTGCAATCATTCTTTGCTTTGCGCATTATGGCAAAGCCGCTTTCGGCAAGAAGTTGCTTTCGATCAAATTCGAGCCCATGGTGTTGCCGGCAGTGGCGATTGTGCTTTTGCTTTGCACGGTAAATGTTTCTAACATAGCCGGTTTTGAAAGTAAGGAAAAGAGCATTCTCAGGGAATTGCTTGCCAGCGAATTCGCATCAAGTCAGAAATTGACAATCGATGGGAAAACCGAAAAGCCTGATGTTTACTACGTCGTCATTGATGGGTTTGCGAGTCCGTTAACGCTCAAGGACATGCTTGGTTATGATAATTCGGCTTTCGTAGGCTACTTGAAAGAGAAAGGATTTTACGTCGCTCTGGGCAGTTTTAGCAATCACGACCGCACTATACTCAGTGTCACATCGTCCCTGAATATGCAATATATGACACCGCTTGCCGACAGGCTGGGCGCTGCCAGTGTCGATGCTAGTGTGCCTTTGAGGCTGCTGCAGGAAAACAGTGTCATGAAGCTCTTCAAGCAAGCCGGTTATCGCATCGTCAATGTTGGCTCAGGCTTTTCTCCGACCGACCACGTTCCGCAGGCGGATTTGAACATGCGCTCGGGATGGGGGACGGGCTTCAATATGGCGCTCTTGCATCTCACCCTGGTCGGTGCTTTTGAGCCTTATCTGCATCTTGTCGAGAACGAATACGCCAATGTTCGCCTGGCGCCGATTAGAAGAGCTTCTGAAATAGCCGGTTTGCCAGGACCGAAATTCGTTCTCATTCACTGTCTGCTTACACATCCGCCAATGATTTTCGATAGTGAGGGCAATCATTTGCCTCTCACCAGGCAGCTTTTGTCTGCACCGTATATAAGAAAAACATATGTCGATCAATTGAAATTTACAGAAAAGAAACTGAAAGAACTCATAGACGTGCTGTGCTCAAGCGCAGGCGGAAAGTCTATCGTCATACTGCAAAGCGATCATGGCTCTGCTTGTACAGATTGGCACCAGCAAAGAGAGTTTACTCTGGAGCGCATGCGAATTTTGAACACCTATCGAGTGCCGGAGCGAATGCAGCTTCAGCTGACGCAGACAATTACGCCCGTCAACAGTTTTCGTCTTTTGTTACGAGAATTGTTCGGCGCCGATTTGCCGCCGCTGAAAGACGAGTCATTCATTGCCATTCCGCCTGACGAGCTTTATCGATTTAAGTCTGTGTCGAAGATTTTGAGTCAGTAGGCAACTGCCAAAACCCCGGGGCCCTTTGTATTGAATCCTGCGCATGCACTCCGAAAAATTTTGTTTTTCGGAGTGCCAGTGACTGTGCATTTGTGTCCATGCATCAGGCAAAATTACAATTTTCAAGCAACACATGATGCACAGCGCCACTACGATTTTGGGCGCATGAAACGCCTCACTACTGCGTCTCGCGCAACTTCATCAGATAAACGATGCGACCTGAATATTCCAGTGGTTTTGCTTCCATGATTTCGAAGAATTTGTGGAATGCTTCTTCGAAATGATCTTGCGTATACGCTTCGAAAATGTCCTTGCGGCTGGCTAGAAGCCTCTTTACCTGCACATCGGATTTGGGGACGAATTCGATGATCAAATGCTTGCAAAGCAGAGAGAAAAATTCAGCGATGCGCGCAAATGGTACGTTGTTCGCGATGGCCAGGTGATGCACCAGCGCCAGTGCAAGTCCAGTGTCGCATGGGCCGCGTTCGATCAAGCTGGAGCGCTCGTTATTCGACCAGCCTATGCTGGGCGTCGGAGCTGTCAGATCGATGACCAAGGGGAGAATGCGATTGTCGTGATGGGACGCTGCGTCGAGAAAATTCTTTTGCACGCAAAGCGGGTCCATGTCCAGTGAAACAGTCATCGCTCCTAGATCGGCGGCCACTCTGCTGTAGCGCCCGCAGTTGGCGCCGAAGTCAAAAACTGTTTTCGGTTTGGTTTTCATCAGCATGTCGCGCACTGTCACTAATTTCTTCTCGGTAGTCTCGGCACTATAGCTGTTGCAGTCATAGTATTCGGACCAGTTTGATTGGCACTTGGGTAAATGAATGCTGAGTATGGCTGCTTCAAGTGAGTCAATCAGACCGAGTAGCGCTTGTTTGGGAAACAGCCTTTTCTTGTCATTTGCGGCCGTGCCCTCGAATTTGTTTTGCATACTCGAATGCAGGTAGAGATGCATCAGCAAGTTGGCGTTCAACATCGCTCTTTTGGGAAGCAATTTGCAGGCCAGATCTAGAGGAATGCCATCAATGTGATTTTGGATCAAAGCGCTCAAGCGTAAATCGACGTAAGCCATGAGCGCCAGAGGGGCCAGGAAATGCTGGCAGAACTGCCGATATGCTGACCAGGGGGTGCCAGGTTCATAAATTTCAAACGACAAAGTATCGATCAATGAGGGCGTGATGCCAAAAAATTGAATGTTATATGCGCTGGCATCTTTTAGCGTCATGCCGCTTTCGATGGAGTACTTCTGGATTTGCAGTGTGGCAAGCGCGGCCGATTTGAGTTGACTGAAACTCCATTCGTAAGGATATGAAATGAATGGAACGCGAGCGGGCTTCAAGATCTTAAAGGTGCTGCCGGTGCGATTGACTTCAATATCCGAGTCTTCGTGAGCAACTAAAAGGCCTTTGCCTACCAGTGTCACGTAGAGTCCTGAATGAATCAGTTGTTTGTAATTTTCGCTGTAGGAGACACGCACTTTGCGGTATAAGTGTCCCCCCTCCTCGAAAACGAATCCATTGGGATCGCGAAATGAGGATGAAAGAGGCTGAGGAGTAGTCATTTCTAGTCTTTCCTCTCATTTCGTTTGGACGAAATGCGCTTGAAGAAGGCTTTGATTGAAAACAGGGCGCCAAAGAGGAAACCCATACCCAGCTGGAGCATATAGCTGCCCGTGGACGGGTCGACGTAGGCTGAGGCGGGTTGGATAAAGACAAGTGATACTAAAACCACCATCGGCAGAAAATCTCTGACGAACGTGGATATGACGGCACTGTAGTAAGGCATTCTGAACATTCTCCTATTTTATAAGCTCTCGCACTCGCGCTTTCACGCTCTGGAGGCTCCTAATGTCCAACCTATCGCAGATAGCGTCTCTCGCCTATTCTACGTAGAGTCTTATCGATTGTGATTATGGAAGCGGCTATAGAAAGCTATAGGGTAGAAATGTCAATAAAGTACCTTTTTCCTCATATGCAATCTGAAAGCGCTGATCTGGATTACGATTGGGGGTGATGGTCGCCCGGGACTCAGTAAAAACCGTTTCTCAGGGAATTTTTTCCATTCCCTCATCTGAGGGAATTTTTCAGGTGGGAATTGCCCTATTAATAGTGATAGCCGGAGGGGTCTCACTTCCTGTCCGCTTGAACATAAAGGGTTGAGTATGAAACGCCAGACAAGACAGAGCCAGCGCCCGTCAAAAATTTCCAGTCGCCAGAAGGGCAACATGATTGTCCTTGTGGTTGCCATTTTGGCCGGGTTGGTGGTTGCCGTTATCCTGTTTATGTTGGGATATATTCGCATTCTTGGATCGCATAGCGAACAGCGTACGGCAATTGAAAGCGCCGCTCTGGCTGCTGCTAAAGACTTGAGTCGTATAGTCGTTGAAGATCCCAATTTCGGCTTCGTTTCCTTATCCGACGCTGCACCGGTCGGCACCAATACCAGTGCCGGCGACAGATACTTCATGCCGGTGCACGGTATCAATACGCTATTGGGGACAATTCGGCTCGATCTGATTGTTGCCGATCAGCTAAATGATCCGGTCATGAAAGAATTTATCGAAAGAGACTATGACAACGTCATGCTGGCGAAAGACCGGCTGGTGAATGTTTTGGAAGTGTCCGTCACCGGTGCCAGTGGTGGCTCGACAGTACCAAGAGACAAAGACGGCGCCGTTGTCGATCCGTATGATTCCGCAGTTCAAGCTTATAAAGCCAATGTGATCAGGCAAACCGGCAATTCCAAATTCGTGGAAGGCTCGCTCAAACTCTCGCTTGGCTGCATAGTCGGCGGCAGCAGCACAAATATCCCGATTCCCAAACCGGACACGTTGAGCAGCGTCAGCAGCACTCAAAAGATCGGAAATTTCTATAAGTCTTATACGAATGTTCCATTCGGCGACAAAAATTTTGTATTTGCCGGCATTGCGGAAGGCGCGACCATAGTCGACAACAACAGATTCTCAAAGACAATCGCTTCGCTCCCATACGTCATTCCCTCTATCGTGAGAGCGGAAGGCGATCAAATGATTTCCACAACAGACGGTTCTAATGTTCATAAAGGTGTTCAACATGCAGCCGCCTGTGCCCAACCTTTCAACGTTTACGATCCAAAGCCCGCTCCCGGCATTCTCTCGATCAGTTTTCCGGATGGAAGACCACCAGAGGTAGCCAGTCTCGGTAACCTCTGGACTGAGCCACAGTTTTTGTCTCCTTCTAAAGATACGCAGATCTTGACTCCGCTTGGCGGTGATTATCCCGGTGGTGGCGGTACGCTGACGCCCAGTACCTGGTCTGCCACTGGTGGCGGTGGCGCGTCCACTACCACGCCTATAACGATCATCTGGAGCAGTACTTTCTACGATTGGTTGCGGCGCGGTGGCACCAAGGTAGACATCAACTCAGTCAAAGCAGCAATCGCGGCGCCCTTCCCGACAATGGTCGCCGGTACAAAAGGGCATGCTAATTTGTTTGGATTCAATGCTGACGGGACCGTGCGCACCGGGCAAGTATCCATTCAGCCAATCCCGATCATGACAGCCAGCGAAAACCAATTCGTGGCAGTTTCAAAAGCGGCCCTAATCAGCAGCGAGCCCGTTAAATACGACATTATCGTCCGCGATCAAGTCAATATTCGCGGTCGCGTCAATGGCGGCAAACATGGTGGAGAGCCTCTGGATAACCCGGTTTATGCAGCCGCGCTTGCCGCAGGAATGAGCGGCACCGGTGGAACTTACGGCGGAACGGTCACCTGGACCCCAACCGGTGCAAGCATCTTGGGCATCATTGGCATACAAGGCAATCCCTGGAGCGGTGGGCTGCTTGGCGTCATACCGTCAGGTGTGGCAGTCCTCGGTCCGTACGGATTGATTACCTTGATTTATCCTCCCACCACGCCCAATTGGGTAGTCGGACCGGATAATGACTTCGGTCAGGGCATGGTTCCATCGCCGCCAGTCACGAATTACACCAATGGACCGGCAGGTGGCGCAGCCCGTCCGACCTACACGACCAACGGCACGGATGTCGATGTCAGATTTAGAAAACAAATTCCTGTTTTGGCGGCACCGCTGCCACTTGCAGTGCTGGCCGGACCGCGCTACAAGTTGATGGAAATCGGCGCGAGCGCGGGTCCATAGATAGGCGATGTGTTTGAACGAGCAAACAGGGCAGAGGTTTCGACTGCTCTGTTTGTGTAACAGGCCAGGAATGCCCCAGTATGCTAGTGTATCCAGAGCGTGAAGCGCCGTTTTGAGTTTGAATTTCGATGGACGAAAAAGTCAGAGTTTTGCTGGTAGAAGATCATCCGCACATGCGGAAATCACTCAGGCGCTTGCTGGAGAGCGACCGCTCCATTGAGATTGTCGGTGAAGCTTCCGATGGACGTGAAGGCGTCGAAATGTGCGTTAAGTTGAAGCCGGACGTCGTGCTGCTTGACGTTGGTTTGCCGGTCATGGACGGCATCGAGGCCTGTCGCATGATGCGCGAGAAAGAGCCGTCGGCGAAAATCATCATGCTTACTTCGCACAATAACGAGCGAGATATTTTTGCATCACTGGCGGCTGGCGCAAACGGCTATTGTCTGAAGGATAGCGATTTCAGAAAGTTTCCGCAGATTGTGCAGACCGTAAAAGGCGGAGATCTCTGGCTTGATGCAGTCATCGCCGCCAAAGTCCTGAAAGTTTTGCCGACCACCGCTTCTACTTTGATATCCCAAAAGCTGCCTGCAGAGCAGCAAATCGTCTATGAGCCGCTTTCAAAAAGGGAAGTGGAAGTCTTGGAATTGCTCGTCGATGGTCTGTCCAACTCCGATATTGCCGCTCGCATGGGCATCGGCATTGAGACAGTTAAAACACACATCAAGAGCATTCTAGGAAAGTTGGCAGTCAGCGATCGCACGCAAGCCGCAATCAAAGCGCTCAGAGCCGGGATTATTTAGAACAAGAAATCGCAGATTCGCCTCTTCGTCAAGCCATGTAAAGGCAGTCGGATTCATTCTTTCGAGTCGAGCCAGTTGAAAAATGACTTTTGCTCGGTACTGATGTTTTTCGCGATTACGCCGTTATTGCTTCGCCAAGAGCGATAGAATTGTTTGACCGCAGACAAATCAGCCTTCGTAGCCTTCTCGCCTTTGAACATAGAAGTGAGAATCTGGTAGACACTTCCCTGTGTCTTGTGAATCCTCAACTCACTTGCGGACGATGGATGGACACCTTGCACGTCTGTATTCACATTTGCATACTTAAGTCTAACGATGCGGAGAGTTGCCGCTGGATCAAGGGGGTTTATGGTTATTTTGCACCACGGACCCTTTAGCCTCTCTCCGTCTGTGATTCCACCTGTTTGATGCAAATAACTATAACTGACTAGTTTGCCGTTCACTGCAAGCGGCCAAGCATCTGGAAAGAACGGTGTGACGCGCTCAAACCAGCAGTCTTCCATCTTTAGAGAAGTATTCAGAAGTTTTCTATATTCATTGGCGGAAGCCTTTTCCGCAATTTGGTCTAGTGATGCAGCAGGAGAAGCAGCTCGTGCCGAACACACACCGAGTAGAGTCGTAACCAATAGTATTTTTTGAAGTGAATGTATGTAAGTCATTTTTTCAAAGCAGTCCCAGCAGCTAGCCTAGTTGTCTCCCTGTATTGGCAGCTTGATGATGAAAGAGCTGCCTTTGCCGACTTCGGTTTCTAAGACAATCTCGCCGCCCAAAAGACGCACGATTTCATTGCACAGGTAGAGTCCCAGGCCGCTGCTGCCGTAGCTGGCTCGGGTCCGGTCGCCTTTGGCGAAGCGGCGGAAGATTTTTTCGCGATCTTCATCTGTGAGCCCGGGTCCTTGATCGGTAACGCTGACACTGACGAAATTGCTGTCGACAGTGGCGCTTACAACCACCTTGGTATTGGCAGGAGAGATTTTGACTGCATTTGTGCAAAGGTTGGAAACCAGGTGGACAATGGCTGTGCGGTCAGCCCTGACTGCGATTTTCGCGCCATTTAGCGTGTCGACCAGTTGTACATCATGGTGCTGCGCCAGTGGACGCACGACGTCGATGCTTTCTTTGATGGCGGGTGCAAGATCTACGTATTCAAAGCTCAATACCTCGACGCCATCATCGTAGCGAGAGAATTCGAGAAGCTGTTTGACCATCGTCAGTACGTCTTCGATGCTCTCTCTGATCTCTTCCAGCATCTCTTCGTCTTTGTTTTGTGTTTTCTCCGCTTCAAACAAAAGCGCTTCCACAGTGTAATTACACGCGATGAGCGGTGTTTTCAAATCGTGCGCGATTGTTTCCAGCAAAAGTTCTTTCTGCCTTGACAGGCGAACTTCGTCAGTGACATCGCGGAGCAAGAGAATAAAACCCTTTAGTTCACTGCCTTCCGTAACAGCCCAGCTGGTGGTGTCGAACAAGTGTTCTTCTTTGGTGGTCGGTCGTTTGATACTAAGAGCGGTGCGCTTTTTAGGCGCGCTCGACTCGTCTGTATGTTTCAATCCAACATCACCAAGTTCTGGAAGAAGTGTGCTGATGCTCTTTCCGAGAAGTTCAGAACCTTTAGAATGCAGAAAGTCGGCAATCATCGGATTGGCATTGACGATTTGCAATTGCTGATCGAGAAGAATGATACCCACCGGTGCATTCTCGGCAATCTCGCGACTGATGCGCCTGGCCGACTCTGCCGAAGCTTGAACCAGTCGAATATGGCGGCGGATGATGAAGACGAGCAGCAAAAACAGCACGGCAAGAAAGACAGCCAGAGCCACAAACACGTTTGCTGCTGAGCGTGCGTCACTTTCCGATTTAAGGGCTCGGCTTTTGACAAGCTTTTGTTGCTCGAGTTCGATGTATACAACGCGGTTGCGAATTTGCTGCGTCATATCGAAGCCCTTGCGGGCTGCTGCTTTTGCGGAATCTTCGTCCAGTTCTCCCTTGCCTCGGTTGGCAAGGGCTATGTCGTAATGGCGCTCAAAGGTGGAAATCAGCCATTCCAAATACATGGTGTGCCGGGTGCGGCGAGTGTCATTATCGGTAAGTTTCTTGGCGTTTCTCATATGCGGCGCCAATTGTTTGGTGGCGCGGTGATACCGATCAAGGGCGTCTTGATTGGGTCGTTTCAAATAGTCGACCGCCTGCGTCTGGGCATCTCTGACGACAAGAAAGAGTGATTCCAAAGTTGCTAAAAGCTCAAGCGAGCGTTCTGCCGAGCGCTCACTTTCGATTGCTTGAAATGAATTGTGATATGCAGAAACAGACGCTAGAGCGACCAACAACAGGGCAGTTACCAGACCGGCGGAAAGTATCGCCTCCGGTGAAAAAAACGACGTGTACGCCGACTGAAAGCCATCTACTCTGGCCTTCTTGCGCCCTTTGCCATCAGGCGAGAGCAGTGGCTTTTTAGTGTCGGTCAAATCTGTCGAATCTGTCACGAGCTGTTGTGTATAGACTGCTGAGGATACTCATCAATGATAGTCTGATTCAACAACAAAATACGCAAACGCTGTAAGCTGACAAGATAGGTCGGCAGAATCCACCAGCGAAACCTACCACCAAAACTCACGCGCACAATACCTCCAAAAATAACGCGGTCACGAAGCGAGGTGGGCATCTCTCTTCGTGACTCGCGTTGTCTTTGGAATATCAGCGACCTCGCGTGGCATCCGGGATGCCAATCTCCGATATTCCTTTATCTTCAATCCCAACCCGTTATAGGGGACACCAGAAGGTGCGTTCGCTAGATACGAGCGCGAGGGGTGAGTCTCGCGCCCTATCTTGCGGCGAATGCTTGCCGGGGGGCGGTCAATGACCTCTGGCTGATTTCAATTTACGCTTTCCTGTATCGGCGCATACCCCTCGTGCGAGGGAGTTGGAAATTTTTTTCGAAATCAATCGCTGGCAGCCTTATCGGCTTTATCTGTTTCAGATTGCGTGCTTCCGTACTTCAAGGCGGCATTGCCGGTCGTCAAGGCGCGGCGATAGAGTTCGAGCATTATGAGAACAAAAACGATAGCTATAGCAAAATTTTTGTTTGCCATCATGATGACGCCATAAATGTTGGCGGCGAGCCATGTCGCATATGTGAGCGAACGGATACGCCAATCAAGGTACTCCGGCCAGGCAAAGGCGCAGGCAAGAAAGCCGGCAGCGACGAAGATGGTGTAATCGTAGAAAAAGACGTGCGGAACAATCATGGGCGTTGCAAACACACAGATGATCGCAGCCAGAGATATTTTGAACGAATCCGAAAGAGACGAGCGCACCAGCCGGCTGGCGAAATAAAGCCCGATGCCGCCCAGGAGGGCTGAGAGGGCATAGATAAACGGTTTGAACACGGCATGCTGTGATACCGGCAGCAAAAGAATAATTGATCTGGGCAGGCTGGTGGCGAGGTGTTGAGCGACTCCATACTTGACGTCGGAGTAAACAGCATCAGCAAGCTTCAGCGTCGTCAGCCATTCATTGAAAAGAGCGGGTGAGAACAGTACAAGGTTGATACCGATAATGACGATGATTCCGCAAACGATGCCGATAGCCGGTTTGAAACGTTTGGCCGTGGCCAGTGCAACCACCATCATGAGCGCCGCAATGAAGAATTGCGGTTTCAAAACCGCCAGCGACCATATCAAACCGGCCTGGAAATCTTTTCGCTTGAGCACAAGATAAAGCCCGCCGACAAGCGGCAGGAGCCCGAATACTATGCTGAGCTGTCCGATCCAGATCGACATTGCTACAGGCAGGAAGGTCAGCGAAATCCATCCGGCCGCTATGTCCAGGGTACTTGGCTCATCAGTATGCGACGCGTGCGACGAAATCAAAAAGGCGCAATAGGCTAGAGACGTAAGGCTTAGAACTTGCCATGCCAGAAGAGAATAGCCGGGCGGCAAAAAACTGAATGGCACGAAAAGACCGGCCACAAGCGGCATGTACATGTATTCTGCCAGAGAAGTCTGCGGCAATTCCGGAAGAATGCGATGCGCCGCTTTATCGAATTCCGTGTCCATGAAGGATGTGGCGCCGGCCGGCGGGTAGAGCATCGAAGCTCTGCCCTCTCTGACCAGCGTGCCGGCCGTGTGATATGTCATCAAATAGTCGGCTTGCTGGCTGAATTTTTGCTGGGTCAGATCGGTGAAGATAAAAAGCAAGATGAGGAGAAATCCCCAACCAAAGGCAATTAAAGAGAGATTTTTCTTCATTTCCGCCGCACGATTGTTTATCTGATCTGTGCGTCCGAGATCTGTTTGAAACCGCAAGCGCAACAGAAACACGATAGCAGGAGACCAAGCGGCTGGGGAAGCACGCAAAGCGCGTTTTAACCGCTAATGCGCGTTTTAAACCTCAGATATGCTTTAAATCGCAGATATGCTTTTAGCCGAAGATAAGCTTTTAGCCGCAATTGTCTGTTTCAGTCCGCAATTAAGCCCTTGAGATCGCTCTTAGCGGCGCGCCACTGCGAGGCGCTTTTCACCTTCCAGGACTCTTGCGACAAAATTCCGGGGCAAATTTTTGTGGTCTCCATTGCGCAGGAAGACAACCCCTCCACGCTCGAAAGCCGATGGATCGTTGGCATTTCTACCGTACTTGTCATATGAGGTATCCGGAACCTGATACTGCCCCAGCGATTTTCTTGTATTAGCTTCTAGCTGTTCTTTCCATGTCGGTCCACCATTGTCCGGCCTGCCACCCGTTTCGACAACTGTGAAATGCTTTCTGCCGGAGGCTAAATCTTGCGCGTTTGCTTTTAGCCATGAATTGTAACTGTCAGGCGCATACATGGAATCAAGCACCGTCACGCTGGTTACTTTGTCGCCGAAGCCGTTATTTTCCAATTGTGCTTTTGAAGCTTTGAAGCCACCGGAGTGCGAAATGATGCCGATACTGGCGATGTCGTCGACTGTTTTACCGCGCAATTCCGGCGTGCTGTGCATTATCTGCTGCAGTTGATCGCGGAAGAAGTTTTGTCCGTAAACAATTGAATTTTCCGGGTTGTGCCCGTTGCGCGGTTTGCCCGGCCCGTCGCCTGGTTTGCTCTGCCATTCCGGTATGACCATGATTGTATTGGGATCGGCTGCCGCCATTTGCCTGGCCAGTTCCTGACTGGTCGCCCAATCCTTACCGGATGCTCCCAATCCATGATTGAAGATCATCACACGTACTGGTTTGTTTGGGTCGAAAGCCTTGGGAATGATGACTGTGGCATCCGGTGTCTCGATTTTGTCTTTAGCTGAAGCCAAACGGTCTTTAGTGTAAGAGCGGTCCAGCCCACGGTATTCCCTGACAGAGACGCTACCCTCGTTCACGCTCTGCACGTCGACTTTTTCCAGGCGAGAGTCACCGCCTTGAGCCCGCTCGTTTACTATTGCGTGCTCTCTGGTTCGATCAGAAGGCAGGGCGGCAAACAGCTCTTGTATTTTGCTGCTTGAGCGCGAGTCTGCTGAGATGTTCAATCCTGAGTCTTTTACTGAATTGAGATAGGCATTCAGCAAGTCATCGTTGCTTTGAATCAGAGCCAGTCTTGAATTCATTTGCATGTCCAGCCGTGGCAGATTGCCTGCGGTATGCCCGGCGCCGGGAGACCAGGCGTCGCGGGCGCATAGTGCCGCTGCGTTATCTGTGTTGTTGGCATTTTTTGCAGCGCAAGCATCTGTTGCTTCAAAGTTTGCAGTCATAGTAATGATCTCGCAGCAAGGAGTAAAAACTGGGGGCAATTGCGTCCCCACTATCTCCCGGCAAACGTGTGCAATCGGTAGCCAAGTTGTGACCAAGCCGTGCACAAAAATTAAACAGCACACGTAGAGCATATTGCGCTAAGGATTTCTTGTGTTTTGTCCAGGGTGAATCTTTCGACCGGCACGCAGCATTCGCATAACGTGACGAACGGCTCTGACACCACGTTTTAGAGGGCGGTTCTCAACGACTTCTTTATAGTCATTGAGAAGATTGTCGTAATTCTCTTGCAGTAAAGAGTAGTGATGAAGGGCGTTTGCCAGACCTTCTTGCACTGTGGAGAACTCTTCATCGACATGCCGCCTGAAGCGTTCGGCATTCTCCAGTCGAGTTATGCGCTCAAATTCTCGGCGAATCATGCGTCTTATTGCAAGTTTTAGTTGTGAATCAATTGGTTCTTTCAACGCTTGCTCGTATGTCTCAAAGAAGGTGACCAACTTGACGGATTCCATTGCCTCCCACAAGGGCACGCTTTGATCGAAAACTTTGAAAGACTCTAGCTTGCCCAATATGTGCAGGTCCAGCATCGTGCGTATGCACTTTTCGCACCGTGAGCAGTTGCGGTTGAGACCCTGCTTGTTGAAACAGACAAACAAATTCTCACGGGCCAACTGCCAATCCGCGATGGCTGCCACTCTGTCTCGGCGCCAGGTGTCTGCATGGTGCACTACCTCCAAGCGCTTTGACGATGAGAGGGTGTCGAGTTGGTTGCGGCAAGCGTGCGTCGCGATTTCAGTCTGGTTGTAAGACGGTGAAATGGAAATCGACCCTATGTATGGTGACAGTAAATGGCCCAGGCTTGCTAGAACGGGAGAATGAGTGTCCAGAAGGTGGTGTATTTTGAAGCTTGGATGCTCAATGACATTGCTTCTCACCGTAATCACGCTGGAGCCGACTGCCTGAGCTACCGTTTCCAACCTCTTGCGCACTACCTTGAAGGTCTCGATAGAAGTGGACGGTTGGTCGAAAGGCTCGGCGCTGACAAGATACTTTGGCGTGCCGTTTTTAAGGAGAGTATAGAACGAATCGACACCACCGGAAAAACAAATTGCCGCTGCCTCTTGCGAGACTGTTTTGGTTTCGTATGTTTCAGCGCAAATGTCGATTTTGGCGGTTCCCCAGTTGTCTTTGAGAAAATCTATGATGGCATGCGCATTTTCGTACCAGACCTTGCAGACAGGCTGTTCGAATTTGATATTGCGATTGCTCAAAATGCAGGGAATGAGCCATATCGTGCCCAGAGCCTCGATACTGGGCTCCAGCTCTATATCTTCCGATTCAAACCAGACGGGCTCGCCGTCAAACTGTGAAACAAGTCGCAGAGCAGAGCCATTTTTTGTGCGTTTGAACTCACCTATTACAGCATCATTCATGGCGCGCACCCCGATTTGCATTTGCTCCGCGCAGTTTTTTCACTACCTTGCGCACCAGCCTGATGCTTTTCTGTATTGGTAGATTTCCTACTATCAAAGCGTAGTCATCAGACAAGCGCTTGTGCTCTTCCTGCAAAAGAGTATAGTGGTGCAGCGCATTATTCAGCCCTTCTTGGATCTTTGGGAACTGCTCATCTACGTGTCGGCGCTGCTTCAATTGGTCTTCAATCGCTCTTGTCGCTAGCGAGGTGCGTCTGAAAAGATGCCTTAAGGCTTTCTCCAGCTCGGGTGTTGGATTATTGTGCAATGCCGGTTCGAAAAGAATTGGCTGTATAACCCGCGGCAAATTGTCTATTGCTTGCCAGATTGGAATACTTTGATCGAAAACTTTGAATTCGGCCAGTTTGCCGGCTTGATGCAACTCGAGCATTGTCCGCACGCACTTCTCGCAGCGCGAGCAGTTGTAGCTTTCAAAGCAAACATGCAGGTTGTCTTGCGCCAGTGTTTGGGCGGCAATTGCCTTTACTCGATCGATGCGATGCAAGGAATTTTCGCCATGAATAATTTGCAGGCGAGCCGATGACCAGAGGGGATCCAGTTGCCAATTGCTTCCAAATACCATGTGATGACCCTTAAACCAGGAAGGGGCGATTGTTGTTGATACTATGTGTGGTGCAAGCAGGTGGCCAACTGCGGCCAGTAGCGAGGCGTGTGTGTCGGTAAAGCTTTGAGCGGCAAAGGTGGGGTGTTTTTTTGCGTTTGTTCGTACCGTGATCGGGTGCGAACCCACAGCCGTGGCAATCTTTTGCAAACGCTCTCTGGCGATTCTCGATCGCGTTTCTGCCTCTGCAGGAACATCGAAAGTCTCGAGATAGATCAAGAAATCAGGTCTAGGAATCGAGAAAAAAGTATAAAAAGAATCAACACCGGCGGTAAAGAAAAGCCCGGTGGCCGTACGCGGCATGCCTGCGTTCTCTTTTGTCCCGGCAAGTATTTCGACAGGAGATGCAGCCCAGCTGAAATTCAGGAAATCCATCACCTTGTGCGCGTTTTCGTACCAGGTAGCACAGACCGGTTGTTCGATCTCGAGATTGCGCTTGCCGAGCAACGCCGGAATCAGCCAGAGAGTGGCGAGAGCTTCGGCGGAAGGTTCCAGTTCAACGTCATCGCACTCAAACCACAGCTCTGTGCCGTCGATGTTCGCTGAGACACGTGAGGTCGTGCCTGTTTTCTCGTGCTGAAATGCAGTGACGCGCAGGTTGCTCATTTCGGACCGGGTGAAAGTTCCGGCATAGGATCTCATTTTCCTGGAGATAGTAAATTATGAAAACCAACACTAGAGCAGAATTCTCATTGGAATTTTTTTGTGATTGCTGCTTTTGAAGCCGGTCGCCACAAATTTGCAACGAAAACTAGCGCGGATGGGCGATTTGCTATTGCGTGCGCCTAATGAGCCAAACCGATTGTTGCCAAGGGATGCTACCTTCGCCAATCAGCATTGAAGTGTGCCGAAGATCGCGATATTTTGTGGTTTTCAAGTGCTCGCCTGAGCTGAGCTAAATATGTAATTGTTCTGGTTCTTGAGTCAGAAATACTGCTTTATACTTGAATATTGCTGTCTGCGTTTCATAACTTATTAGAGTCCACTCTCCGCTTTTTCCATTTCGAGGCCAGCTTCATAAGCTCCTGAAAAACCATGCCCTCCGGCACTTCTGGTTTCTTTCATGCCTTTGACGAGGTTGGTTGAGTGACACTTGCATACTGACGGTCTTTTGGGGCTGTTCGGTTGCCTGTTCGGCATGCGTCTCATGCGTGTGGGCGATGTCGTGAAGTCGGTTTCAAACTGGCGCAAGTCAGTTTGTGAATGGCGCAAGCCAGTTTCAACCGGCGCAATAACTTTCCCGTGAAAACGTTCGTCCGCCCCTTTCGCGCATCTCATTCGCGTTTGCGTCCGGAATGTTCGACCGTTTTCCACCTATCAGTTCTTCCAAGTATTTAGGCGCGTCCAAGTTTCAGTCAGGACGAGCCTCTTACCTATGAGGTAATACCTATGACTAACGCCTCTCCACAGGCGCCGCCTCCCCGGTGGCGCCGCCTCCTCTCGCGGACTTTCAAGTGGTCAGCGATTAGTGGACTTCTGGCGCTGGCAGTGGTTCTCACTGTGGCGCTCAATGCCTTCAACTACTACGCCATCGATCCTGTCGTCACTCCTCGTGAGCTGTACCACAGGACCTGGGAGACAGTGAGGGTGAATTACTACGACCAGTCCAAATTGCAGGACTGGGCGCAATGGGAGCACAAGTACGACGACCAGATCAAGACCGAAGAGGACGCGCTCCGCTTTGCTCGTGAAATGGTGGCGTCGCTCGAAGACCCCTACACGATCCTGCATGGAAAGCAGGAAGTGCAAACGCTGATCAACGAAGCCGAGGGCAAGCAGGAGCTGATCGGGCTGGTCTTCAAGCCGGCTTTCGACAGATCCGGCTCGGCCGTCGTCAATTCAAACGGGCTTCAATTGCCGGAAACCGACGGAGCCAACGCATTTCCTACCATCGATAAGGTGGTGCGAGGCAGCTCGGCTCAAGCGGCTGGCATCAACCCGGGCGATGTTCTCGTCAGTGTCAACGGCACCTCCACTTCAGGCTTGGCTCTTGCCGAACTGCTCAAGCTTCTCTCCGGCGAAGCCGGTGAGGAGATGACGCTTGTCGTCAGGCAGAACGGCGTGGATGTCCAGGTCAAAGTGCAGCGCATGGCCGTGCAGAGACCGGTCGTCTCCACGCAGCGTCTGCCTGGTGACATCGCCTATATCCGCGTGGAGAGCTTTTTCCAGCTCGACCAGGCGGATCAGCTGCAGGCAGCGCTCGAGCAGATGCAAGACTGCAAAGGCTACATCATCGACCTGCGCGACAACGGTGGTGGATTTATCCACACGGCTGTCGAATCGGCGGCGATGTTCATGGACGCGGGTGTGATCACGCGCATGGACTTCCACAGTCCGGCCGGTGTGTTGCACTGGACTGCCGAGGCATCCCCCAACCGCCTCTGGGTTACGGTCAATGGCGTTTCGGTGCCCTGGACTCGCCGCCCCAACCTGGTTGGAGACAAGCCGGTCGTCATCCTGGTCAACTTCGACACCGCCAGTGCCTCCGAGCTGTTTACCGCAGCTCTGCAGGACAACGGGCGTGTGCACGTAATCGGTACCCAGACCTACGGCAAGGGCATCGGCCAGACGCTGATTCCTGTCGGCAACGGTCACCGCCTGCGCGTCACCAACATCATGGGACGCACTCCTAACGGTCGCTGGCTGGGGGATGCGGGTATTTCTGTGCGCAACGGCGTTGTGCCGGACACGGTAGTGACTGCCCCGGGCAATCTGCTCATCGGCTCACGCAACGACAATCAGTTGCGCGCTGCCGAAGACTGGATGCGCAGGCAGATTCCGTAAGTGGCTGCGCAAGCAGACCCCGTGAGCGGAATTGCGGGATGGAGCGGTGGAGAAATCTGCCGCTCTGTCTCGCGGTCGCTGCCGGATCGTGCACGTCATGATGAAAGCGTGAATCTGGTATTCGATACTGGCTCAGCCAGCTCGCCTCAGAGCACTCAAAGTGAGCAGCGCGGAAACTGCGTGGGAGCTTAGGTAGCAAACTGCCTATTTCTCATCGTTTCCAGCGTTGCTTGCTTTTTTGTTATATATACTATATTGGAAAGTAGAACTCTGGAAAACGGCTGACTATGAACGTTTTAGAGGTTTCTAAATCTCTCCTGGCCGCCTGCCGGGAACTACCGGCTGTCTGCGACGTCTCACTGGTGTGCTTGCAAGGCAGGCAAAGGATAGGGAGGAAACTTAATGAGGATTTTGATCAGGCTTGGCTTAATGGCTGCGGCATTCGCCTTTATTCTGCCGCAAATCCATGGCATAAGTTTCCATGGTAATTTTGCAATCGCTCTTGTGCTGTCACTCGTCTTCGGTCTGGTTCTCTGGCTGGTTGAGATCACCGTGATTGCTCTTTCTGCAGTTCTCACCGTCAGCTCTCTAGGGCTCGCATTGCTCTGGCTCATCCCTGCCTGGATTCTGGGCTTCTGGCTGTTGCCGGCATTGGCCATGATGATTACTGCCGATTTCGTTCCCCAATATCTGACGGTTTCAGGATTCGTTCCTGCCGCTCTGGCTGGTCTTGTGATGCTGGCCATCAGCTTCTTGACCAGAGATGAGGCCTGGACGAATAGAAGTGCATAGGGGCAAATCGAGAGCAAATGAAAAGTGGTGAGCCCATTGTGAGCTAGAAAAGTGTCTCTGGATGACTCCTGGACAATTGAGAGCAGTGCACAGCGCTGCTCTCGTTGTTATGTGAGCTAACGCAAACCTCTGGAAATCTTCAATTCCAGGTGGGGAGAAATTTACACGAATTTCGCCCTACCTGCTGGGGTAGAAAAACAGGTCTATCTGATTCCACATGAAAATTTCGGTGTTTTTTTTCGATTGGCCGTAGCTTGCGGACCTGCACCAAGGGCGGTATTAGATATGAGCCTTGCTTAAACAATCGGTGACGGCTTTTCGTAAATCGGTGCGCTGGCAAAGCTGAGCGAGCAAAAATTTGGGCTAAAAGTGCATGAAATCAGGCTTGATGAGCGTTTGATAAGCAAGGCGCCATAGAGTAGCGTTATGGAAAACCTCAATCTGTGGGTGTTTCACCTGTGTGACCTGATGTGAACACCCTTGCCGTACACAAAAGTTTTCTCCGAAAAACAAACTCAATATCGTAGCTATAAAGCTCACCTCTGTTTATTCTCCGATACCCGATTAAAGCCTTCTATAAAACCAACTCATGAGCTTTTGCTAACTGCCTGCGGAGAATTTCTCTGTTGGGCTTTTGGCCGGACTCTGACTTTGGCGGCTCGCCGGTGTCTGGACAACGACGAAGGTGTGAATCGGCGCTTTTGACTGCGGTAGCGCCGCCTTGAAACACGAATCGGGAAATCAAGCTTTTCCCGTCAGGAGACAGATATGAGACAGGAACTCGACGATGCCCTCGTCCGGGACTTTCCCAATCTTTACGCTGACCGTCACAACAACAAGTCGCCCTTTTGCTGGGGCTTCGAGTGCGGTGACGGTTGGGAACCTCTGATTCGCAAGCTCTCTCAGGAAGTGGAGGCGATCATCGTCGCCATGCCCGAGAAAGAGCGCAAGAAGTTCAGAGTCAAGCAGGTGAAGGAGAAATTCGGCACGCTGCGGTTCTACATGGGCGTAGCTCACGATGCCATTCACGCTGCGATCGAGCGGGCAGAGCAGGAGAGCGCGGTGACGTGCGAAGCCTGTGGTGCCGCCGGCAAGACGCGCAACAATGGCTGGATCAGTGTGCTCTGCGATGAGCATCAGGCGGAGCGCCAGAAGAAGCGCTGATTCGCCAAATCTTTATGCGGATAACATCGAATCAGTGATGCTGCTCAAAGCGGCATGCGCGGTTCGATGTGTGGGGTGAGGCAATTCTGCATCACCTCGTTCTTGCGAAAAAGAAACTTCAGTGAAAAGCAAGAAACCATCATGCGTAATCAGAAGAAGTATCCGGTCAGACCACAGGATAAGGCGGCTGGCATCGCATCAGCCATCATCTTTCTCGTTAGCTTGATCATGGGCGGAATGGTGACCAACAGCCACGACGTCAGAGTCGTCTGTGCGATCGTTTGTGCGATCACGCTTACGACCACCATGGTCTTCGTCTTCAAAGACTTCGAGAAAAACGGCGGACACGACGACGAGAATCCGGGCCCACCCTCGGGTTTGTAACAACATCGCCGACGTCGACCGTCACTGGGACTTACCGGCAGGCAGGTCGGCGAAGCACGGACGCAAATCCATCGCTTCGCTGACCTCTTTTTTTCCAGGGCAAGCTCCGCCATTTTCCTCTTGTGGACGCGGATACTAAATTCAGTAGTAAAAGCCAAGTGTGGCTACCGGAAGCAGTTACAATAATCGGGGCAGAAGGAGGAGAAAGGAAACACCGTTGCACAACAACCGGCAATATAAACAGCCAAGATCGTTCTGCATCACTCTCGTTTGTGTGGTCTGTTGCCTGGTGCTGCCCATTCTCCTCAGTGCATGCGTAGACACTTCTGCAATCACCGTTCGCAAAGAAAAGCTGTTCGCACAAAAACACATACTGGACGGGAAGAACAATCCTAAGCCGGATGGCGGACATCACTGTGCGATGAACCCAAATACTTGCTGGCAGTTCCGTTTCACCCCCATCGTAGCCGTGACAAAAACCAAAGGAATTAAGGACGCCAACTGGTATTCCAGCACAGTCAAAGTCAAACACGTGACAATAGAAGTCGCTGTGCCATTCGATATGTGGCTGCCGAAAAACCCTCCCGATCAACTTGTCGAGCACGAGGACGGGCATGTGCGTATCTGCAAACATTATTATCGCGACGCCGCCCATCTGGCGCGCAAATGCGCTTTGCACGTACTTGGACGCGAATTTACAGGCGAAGCAAAAGACGAAAAGACCGCTGAAAAACTAGCAATCGACGCAGCCGGAGGGGAGCTTTACGCCTGCTATCAGGAAAAGATTGTGAACCCTGCGACCAGAGCCTCAGAAGCCTATGACAAATTGACTGCCAAAGGTGCCAGTCAGTTGCCCGTGTCTGAAGCTATTGATAAAGCGATTGCCGAGGCGCAGCAGTAGCCCAACGCTATTGGTAAAGCGATTGCCTTGGCGCAGCAGTAGCCAGCTCTTGAAGCCTGCGCACAATGGTGCGTGCTGAATCGGCATGTCCCATCGCGGCTGCGGCTTCCGTCATTTCTTTCAGCTGATTGGGAGCGCTCAATACTTTATCCAACTTGTAAGTTAGCGTACGAATGCTGCCGGAAACAGCGGCGCCATGTTCTAAAAGATGATTGGCGTTTCTTTCTTCCTGTCCTGGAATCGGGCTTACTATGAGCATCGGCAATCCGGAGGCTAAACATTCGGACGACGTCAACCCGCCCGACTTGCCGATCATCAAGTCTGCCGCGGCCATGTAGACTTGCATAGAATCAGTGTGTCCGACCGGATGGAAATCGCGAAAATATGATGGATTGCTCGATTGCATGCGCGTGAGTTGCGCTCTCAACTTTTCGTTTTTTCCGCACAGCACAACCGTTTGAAACCGCGAACGGCACAACATCGCCGATTCCACTGTTTCAACCACCGGGCCAACTCCAAAACCACCGGCTGAGATCAAAACTACCGGCAAGTCGTCACGCAGCCCCAGCTGTTTTCTCGCCTGCGCCTTGCTTGGCGCATCGGCAAATTTTACTGAAATCGGTATGCCTGTAATACTGATGTCTCGTGGATTGACTCCAAGGTGCTCGAGTTGCCTGGATGTGTCTTCCATAGCGGTGAAATAGTGATGCACCGGGTCCGACAGCCAGAAGGCATGCGCGTCGAAATCTGTAATGACTGTTGCCAGGTATGCATTCAGGCGGCGACGCCGCGTTGCAAATGCCGCCAGTTCTGACGCCAGAAAGTGCGTGCTCACCACCAGATCTGGTTTTTCATTTGTAAGCAAACGAAGCATTGGCAGCGCGTTGGCGACGTCGAATGTGATGCGCCGTCCGTCGAATTTTCCGGCATGATCGGTGGCGTCATAGATGGCGCCAAGCAGATGCGGCGCGCGATTGACTAAGCGGATGTATTGCTTCGAATACACATTGCGCATGAAAGGGCTGACTTTGGTGAGCACATCGATGTTGATGACGTCTTGTGCGATCCCGCTTTCTTTGAGAGCTCCCTCAAGAGCGTTTGCTGCAGTGACGTGTCCGGCGCCTGCTGATGCTGATAAAACCATTACTTTTCTGAACATTGTGAGCAACCTCGAACCCTGTGGGTTCCACTGAATATTTGGCTATGCGAACTTTTGAAGTTTTTCGAACTTTTCGAATTTTTCGAACCTTTGCGAACTTGGGTCTCCTGCGCTCATTCAAACGTAAAGCCGCTCTTCATTCTTGGGTGATCAAACAGAATCGCAACTGTTTCGCACTTTGGACCGGCGACAAAAGTTGTTTTACTCCCCAAGCTGGCGGGGAAGAGTTTTAATGTGCCGCTCTAAGGTCACCAAAGCCGTTCTGAGGTCCCAAAATGCCGCTTGTCTTTATTCATGGCGTCAACGTCCGCGAGGGCGAAGAGTACGCGCAGGACATGGAGCTGCGCAACAGGCTGTTTGTAGATGTTTTCTATAAGATTTTGGGTCGTGACGTACCCGACAACGCCATTTTTAGCCCTTATTGGGGCGAGTTGGCGCCTACGGGGTCGACTGACAATCCCTACCTGCCAAGATTGGGTCTGAAGGGCTTACAGGAGCGTCGCAGACGCATCCGGGCGTTGCTTCCGGAGGCTACCAAAAAGATTCTCGGGCTTTCTGCCAACCCGCTTCTCGCGCTGGCCAAATCGGGCTCTATGGAAGAGATGATCGACCTTATGGTTTCCGTCGCCCACGATGATATGAAAAACCTCAATGACGGCGGCAAGGGCATTAAGTCTCTGAGCAAATTCGCATATCTATCTACAAAGTGGCGGCAGAAATTTACTGGGCGAAAACAGCAGCTCGCCTGGCTCGATGAAATTAGTAGCGATGAAGAATTGCTGGATAGATTGCAGAAAGAAACGGAAATGTCGCCTGCGGAGTTCAATCTGCGGGCGTCCGTCAATACGAAGGAGTGGATAAAAAACCGCCTGGCTCTGTCGAAGGAGCGTATCAAAGATGGATTGGAACTGTCCAGAGAACGCTTGAGAGACGGCGTCGAGCACTCCCGAGAACGTATTAAAGGACGCATCGAAAGTTTGAGAGCAATGCGCCAGACTTCCAAAGAACGCATTCGCGCTCGCCTGGAGCTTTCGCGTCAGCGTATAAACAAAGCACGAAAAATAGCCCGTGGCGGTGCTAAAGCGACTGTCGCTTCGGCACGCAAGTTGACCACTAATATGGCGGCACTGGCGATTAGCAATCCGGCGCGCAAGATTTTTCACGCGCAAATGTCAGCTTTCATTGGTGATTCGTTCTTCTATTTCGGCAGTCGAGGCGAAAGGTTCGAGCCTGGTTCGGTTCCTTCCATTTGCATTCAAGCAATCGAAGATGCAGCAAACATGCGCACTTCCGAGGATCCTGATCTGATCGTGGTCGCTCACAGTATGGGCAGCAACATCATTTGCGATATTCTTTCTTACTTCGCGCCAACACTTGAAATAGATCTGGTCTTGACTGTCGGCGCCCAGTTTCCGCTCTTTGCCGATCTCGATATGTTCCCGGGATTCTCTGCCGATGAGCGCCCGATTCCTAAGCCGGAATCGGCACTCAACTGGATCAATTTCTACGATCCAAATGATTTTCTGGGTTATGCTGCCGGCAGCGTTTTCGAAGGCATCATTGATGTGCCTTTCTCCAGCGGGCGTTTTGGCGTGACGACACACGCCGATTATTTCAAGTTAGTTTCCATTTTAGAACTTATGGGCCGCACCCTATGCGATTTCTTGGAAATTGAAGAGACCTGCTAGGAGCAAGCGACAGAGGCTTTGAATTGTATATGATGCCTCTGATGGAGAAAGTATATGTCCAAAATTCGTATCGCAGGCATATTTGCCTTTGTTTCACTCTTCTTGCCGCAGTCGGGGCTGTCCGCTGGTCCCGCTGCCAATGCCAAGGGTCCCGCCGCCACCGCTAAGGGTCCTGCCGTGGCGGCTGCGGAAAATCCAAGCGCCGTCACATTTCCTGGACTGACGCGTTACGTAGACCTAAAAGCCTTTTACTCAGTGCTTATGCGCGGCACTCCTGAAAAGAAGGAGCAATTCGAGTTGAAAGGCGCGAAGTATTCCTCGGTTTTAAACGAGGATAAGCAAGGCGTATGGGCAGTTGCCTTCGCTGATATTCAAGACATGGGAAATCCGCCGTACGACCAAAAAAAGGCGTCTGCAGTCGTCAACGAGCAGTCGAAAGCCTACGTCGAGAAAATTCAAGGGAAAATGCAGGTTTATCTGGACTATCTGAAATTCGGATATCAATTTCGCGAAGTGAAAGGTCGAATTGACAGTGGTCCTCGGCAAGGCGGGCGGTTTCGCATCAATTGCTATTTGGCGGGAAAGCGCATGTTCATTGTTGCTGTCGAAGGAAAAGAGGATTGGGTGAAGTCGCCGCAGTCGAATGCATTCCTCAGTTCGTTCGAAGTACCTGGTGCGTCTGCGCCTCCAAAACTAAATGTTAAGTGAGCCATTAGATCAACAAGGCGTTGTATGCTTTAGCTGATTTCAGGAAGCCGGAGGTCTGAGACTAGCGAATGCCGCGCGGAGCAAAACTTACAGGATGCGTACCCATGCTCTGGGTGCCGGATCTGACTGATGCTGTCGAGTATTATGTGGAAACACTTGGTTTCAAATGCGACGCGCTGGAACCCGATGGGCACTGGGCACAAGTTACACGCGACGGCATTTCAATCATGTTTGCCCTGCCATATGAAGGCTGGGACTTCGAAGAGCCTGAATTCACCGGCTCCATTTACTTCCGCACGGACAAAGTCGACTCGATGTGGAAGAAAATCAGCAAGAACGATGACATCAACATCTGCTATCCCATCGATGACATGGACTACGGGATGCGCGAATTCGGCATCTACGACCTGAATGGCTATCTCTTGCAGTTCGGTCAGCCTCTGACGGAAGGCGGCTAGCGACAAGCTTCATGAAAGGCTTACAACAGGTTACCTCTTGAGTTCACGCGTGGGATTGCGGCCAGTCAATCTGCCGGTCAATGGTAAACATTCGTTTGCACAAATGGCAAGAAAAGTGGAAGTTATCTCGTTTGCGACGAAACGGTTGGTAGATTGAGCGCAGGCGCATTCTCAAAAGGAGAAACCATGAAACGCAAAGCATCAGCCGAATGGCAAAAAGGTCTTAAGGACGGAAAAGGAACCATCACCACTCAAAGTGGCGTTTTGGACAAAACCCAATACAGCTTCGGCACAAGATTTGAAGAAGGCAAAGGAACCAACCCGGAAGAGTTGATTGCTGCTGCACACTCTGGTTGCTTCTCGATGGCATTGTCCAATCAGCTCGGTGAACTCGGCTTGACCGCTGACAAAATCAGCACCGAAGCAACAGTAACTCTGGAAAAGCTGGAAACCGGCTTCACAGTGACTGAAATTCACTTGGAAGTTGTTGCTCAAATCCCGAGCGCAACCGAAGAGCAATTCAAGACAGCCACTGAAGCAGCCAAAACCGGTTGCCCAATCTCGAAATTGTTCAACGCCAAAATCACCATGGACGCCAAATTGGAATCAGCTGTAAAAGCATAGTTTTCAATTCGGATAGTCTTTGAAATTTCAAACGGGCTCGGTCTTTCCGGGCCTGTTTTTCTTTTGGGGTATATTGGATTTATTGTGCCGACAGAGCAGCTCCGGATTTGTTTCCCTGATGAAACAGAAGAACTCCACTAATCTGAGTGAAAAGCAAGAGCAAAACTTCGCGAAGAGGTTCGTGGAGCCACCGACTGAACTGCCCAAAAATGTCTCGAAAATTGGTTTTGACGAACGCCTGTTCTATTTCCTGGAGCGTCAGGCTGGGACTTTTCAGCAACTTCCGCCCGAGCAGCAGAAGCGTTTTACAGAGCGCTTTTCTATTACCATCTGCGTGGGCATCGCCTGTGTTTTGTCTAGTTTCTTCTATTGGTTCCTGCCGCCTCTGGTGCGTGTTGCGGTTGTCCCGGTTTTCATCGGCGCAGCGTGGTGGTTTGGAGCTAAAGTTCTCGTCAAATTCGTAAGATATCTTGACCTTCGGCAAGAAATCAAAGTTCCCCAGTTATCGAATGCGGTTGAGCTTCTTCAGCTTCTAAACGCAATCAAATTCAGTGCTGTAACGTTTTCGATTGCAGCCATTCCGTTTTTCGTGATGCCAGTGCAATACCAAGCTGCACTGGACAACGCTGATGCAAGGACGTTGTTTCTAGGATTGTTCATCTGGAACTTGATCGGAGCACCGCTTTTTGCGCAAGCACGAGATCGAAGGTCCAGGCTGATCATCGCCCTTGTATTTGCTGTCCCAGTGATAATAGCCACGACCTGGTGGGTGAGCACTAATCCTTTTTTCTAATTTGATCTAAAAGGCCAAAATGCAGGAAAAAAAGACGAAGCAAAAGAAGGCGACAGAAATTGTTGAGGTTAGTGCCGAGCTTGTAGAAGGCGAGGCAATTCCTGTCACGTCTGAATCGCAATCGACAGCGCAAACGTCAGTGGCAGATGTGCCCGATCCTGTTTCCTCCGCGCCGGATGACTTTCCAGAAGCGGCACTATCCACGCAGGTTGCAGCCATAACTCCAGTTGCGCCACTTCATCAAAAGCCACCGATGACTGTGCTGAAAAGAACGATATTAAGAGCCTTGCCGTTTGTTCTGGTTTCTCTTGCAATTTTTAGTATTCCATTTTTGACGGCTCCTGATATGTCGTGGTTCTGGTTGAAATACGCTCAGGTGCGCACATACATTTTGTGTGCTTTGATATGGAATTTGATTGGCGCTGTACTTTACGCTCAAGTGGACAAGCGGCTTTCAAGGTTCATGATTATTGTGCTTTTTGCGCTGCCGTTGATTACATCTCATGGGTGGGCAACAATGCTTTATACACTTGAAATGGCACTTAGAAGTATTCTTTCCCTTCCCCTCAAGTAGTTTTTCGTTCTTGAAGGGCTATTATCTATGCGTCTTGATCGAGCAGTCTGTCCAAAGAAAAACAAAAACTGAGATCGAGCGAGAAACTAATGGCGTCAGAAATTCCATCGGAAGATTCGAGTTTGATCCGAGACCATTGTGGCGGATTTGCCACAAATTAATTGCAGAATACACGTAAATAAGGCAGAGGAAAGCACCGGTTGGCTGCACCATTGCTGGTTTAGATGGCGCCTGGCAAGGGCATGAGAATAACGAGGGTCTCTCATTAGTTGTCTACCTTTCATGTATAACCAAGTACCACCTGGCAGCGGTAACAATGGGCAACCGCGCTTCCCCAGAGTTCCTCCAGAGCGCTATTCGATAATTGGAGAATTGGGCAGCGGCGGCATGGGTACAGTGCTGAAGGCCACCCATGTGCAACTGAATAAGCCCGTTGCAATAAAAGTCTTAAATATGGAACTCATAAAGGACAGGACCAGCCTTTCGCGCTTCGAGACAGAAGCAAAGGCGGGTGGACAGCTCTCGCATCCTAATCTTGTCGCAGTGTTTGACTTCGGATATACCATCGACGGAGAACCATTTTTCGTGATGGAATACGTAGAAGGGTTTAGTCTTTCAGAACTGGTCAAGAGATCCGGCAAGTGCAGCAGCTCCGACTTTGTTTTCGTGTTTGGTCAGGCGCTTAAGGCGCTCAATTACATTCACAAGAAAAACGTCATTCACCGTGACATAAAGAGCAGCAACATAATGCTGCAATTCATCGAGGGCGACCGCTATGTGAAGCTGCTCGATTTCGGCATTGCAAAGGTTCTTGCGGACACAGGCGTGACTATGCAGCAATTGACCGCTACCGGCGAAGCGGTAGGCAGTCCGCTCTATATGAGCCCGGAGCAGTGCAAGGGCAGCCACGTGGACGCGCGTTCGGACATCTACTCACTTGGTTGTGTAATGCATGAGTGTTTTGCAGGATATCCGCCATTTCGCGGCGGCAATGCAATGCAGACAATTCATATGCACCTCAATGATTCACCTGCGCCACTTGCCGGACTTTGTCGCTCGGAGCAAGAACTTTTGATCGCAAGTTTGATTCATAAGTGCATTTTGAAACGTCCTGACGATCGCTTTCAATCGGCTGCAGAGCTGGGAATGCACTTAGAACAAATTGCCAATGTAGGCGCGCGGGTTCAAGGAATTCAACGTCCGGCAGCGAATGTGGATGCCGCTAATAGATGGAAACGCAGCGGCAAGCCTACGGCAGAACAGAGCACTGGAATTGCGCCTGGGCAAACAGTCTCTGGGATGCATCAATCAATCCGTCCTGAGTCTCAAGACCCATTCAGAGCATCTGGTATTCACGAGAAGTTTCGCGTCGAGCAGACGCAAGCGTCCGGTCTGAGCCAGACATTGCGCAAGTCTTCGATGGCTCCGGGCTCTTCAAACACGCCCGGTGGGCTTGCACCGCAGGGGCAAGCTGAGCCAGACCCTGCGAATAACAAGCTTGTTGATCTTTGGAATCTGCATAACGTAACCGGCCAGCAATCAATGGTCAACGGGAATTTCTATGAGGCAGAAAGGCATTTTATGCAGGCGGTGGAGCTTGCCGAGCAATTAGGCCGTACTGACGAGCGTTTGCCGCACTCACTCAATCGCCTGGGTGGCTGCCTCAAGGCCCAGGGGCGGTACGACGAGGCTGAGAAAAACTATTTGAAAGCCATTGAGATTCGTGAGATCTCTGTTGGAGCAATGTCGAAAGAAATGTTGCCACTGCTTGAGCAGTATGCCGGTCTGTTGAGAATCCTCAAGCGCGATGCGGAAGCAGAGAAGCTGGAGAAGAAAATGCATTTCGTCATGAAGTCGAAGTGATGCTCAATATCGTTTCTCGCGCATAGGAACGCGATCTCAAGAAAACCGCGAAAAATGCCATGAATGCCAATTCGCCGGTGGGAAGAAGTCCGGCGAATGGCGTCCCTTTGCAAAAAATTTTGAGCTGTATAAAACCAGCATGCACAAGGCGAACTAGAGGTCCTGCCTGTAATACTTAAAGTCGTACGGCTTCTGGGCGGGGGGGAGTCTATACGGACCGAATTTTAGCAATATGTGCTCATCATGTCTTAACCCCTGGGGCATATTCCGGAGCATGGCTTCTTCCATTGCATTTGGCTCTTGCAGTCGACTATTTTTAGCGAATTCACTATGAGGAGAAACGAATTCGCACATTGGAGTGATACTTACAAACTGCTCATTGTCTTTAGTCGGCTTGAACTGCCAGGAACCATTAGAAAGGATTCGCGTGAGAACTTCTTCCAGGGCTTTTTCTTGAATGCTGTTGCGATCGGATTTTGGTGTGTCGCGAGGATAATATTTTTCGGGATCCGTTAAACGGAGAAGGCAGTCTCCAGCGGGCTCCTTTGCGGAGGGAGTACACTTCCCGCCTTCGAGAAGAAAGTCTTCTACAATTTGCGGGTGTATACCATGATAAGGGTCATCGCTAGTTGATTTTGTCTGGTCAGAAAATTTCTCTGGAGGCATGTTAACTTTCTCCTGCAATTTGAGTCATCGCCATTTATTCACGCGCCGATAGTATTGGCTATGCATGACCGTAACGTGACCGAGTTGTGGATGTCTACTGTTTCACGCTGGCAGCGAAAACGAAAAAGTACTTCCTTTTCCTTCTTCGCTTTCCACCCAGATTTTGCCTTCGTGCAGCTCGACTATCAGCTTGCAGATTGACAAGCCAAGCCCGGAGCCACCAGTTCGTTTTGCCGCTTTGTCTGAAACCTGGTGGAAGCGCTCGAAGATTTTCTCGAGCTGATCTTTGGGAATGCCCGGCCCTGAGTCTGTGACTGAAACGCAAGCTGTTTCACCTTGCTTGTCCGATCTTACTTCTACGACGCCATCGCGCGGCGAATATGCGATGGCATTTGAAACCAGATTAGTAACGGTTCTAGCGATCAGTTTTGGATCAGCCTGCAAGATGACTGGCTGCGCTTTACAGACCAATTTGACGTTAAGGTCTTCGGCCGCAGCCTGCAAAAGTTCCACGCTTTGCTTTACGACTTCCGCAAGATCAATTTCTTCTTTCTCAATTTTCATCATTCCGGACTTGATCTTCTCTGCGTCAAGTAGATCGTTCGTCAAATCAAGCATCTTGCTGCAATTTCTTTGCGTACCGAGAAGAAATTTTTGTCCTCTTTCGTTCACGCTTCCATAATATCCCTCTTCGATAAACTTCAAGAAATTCTGGATTATGGACAGGGGAACACGCAGATCGTGTGTCACCATCGCCATAACGTCTTGTTTCATCCGCTCTGCTTGAATGCGCTCGCTTTGATCTCGAATTACGCAAAACCAGGCCTTTTGCTCTTGCGACCATTGCGCCGACCATAAGGTATCGAGTGCGGGACCATTTCGACGATTCATTCTTACTTCGAGGTTATCGCTTAACTCTCCAGACTTTTGTCTCAGCATGAAAGAATGAGCTTTCTCACTGTCTGCATCATCAACCAAATCGATAAATCTTCTGCCCAAAAGCTCTTCATGGTCGAGGTTGAACATCGTCGAACAGGCAGGATTCGCGCGTGTAATCGAGCCGACTTCATCAATGGAGCAAATGCAATCTCTGGCGTTTTCCAAAACTGCCTGTTCATTTTTGATTGACTCTCTCATCAGTTGAGCCATATTGTGAAATGAGGCATCCAGAGATGCCAGCTCGTCTGTGTTGAACGCGTCAGAAAAACCGTCAGAATCGAAGCAAGCAAGAGGATGACTCCAGTGCCTGCATAAACCAGCTGTCGTATCTTCGCTCGATACTCTTCCTGTACTTCTGGAATCTTGTCGAGCTGAGCTTTCTCATTCTTTCCAATCTCAACCAGTTCACTCGACATTATGTTTGTTGCGCAGTCGTGCAACGCTAACCAGAGAGGTTCGCGCTCCTTCCTGCTTTGCTCGCCTCCTGCGTTTATTGATTTTTGCACTTTGAGAAACAGAGTAAATGCGCGCTCTGCATTTTCCTCTGATTTTTGAATGACTTCCAATCTCGCTCGATCATTGCCTACCAGTGTCCTTAACTTGCGATAGTCTGCGCGCAAACGCTGAAGCTCGGCAAGGAACTCGTTCTCCGAAGGAGTTGTCGTTATCAGCCGTATCTCACTTCCGAACATCGACTGAATTTCTAGAATGTCGTGCGCCAGTTGATTGATGGTGTCGGAAATTGCGCGCGCTTTTATCGCCCGATCGACGTCAGCTTCTGATTGAGTCAGAAAGTTTTCGAGACTGATAAGTAAGCCGAGTTGAAACAGAAGCGGCACGATGCACAGAATCACAACTTTTGCAGTGAGCGAAATCTTGAATCCCATAGGCATCTATAGTGGTGGTTTAGTACATTGTTCCCAGGGCATAGTCTTAATGCTTGTCCGGTACATCGAGTAATGGCGAAAATCTTAATTGTGGAAGACGACGAGACTTTGTCGTCAATGATAGTCGATTGGTTTCAGAATGAGCGCTTCCATGTCGATGCTGTCGACAACGGGTCGGACGCGATTAGCCTTTTGAAGGTCAACCAGTACGACGCCATCGTACTTGATTGGAATTTGCCAGGTATGGATGGCGTCGAAGTTTGCCGAGCTTTTCGAGGGAACGGAGGCAAGACACCAATCGTCATGCTCACCGCCAGGGCGTTGATTGATGAAAAGGTGGTGGGATTTGACTCTGGTGCAGATGACTATCTCACAAAACCTTTTGATATGAGGGAACTAGCGGTCAGGGTGCGCGCTTTATTGCGAAGACCCGCTGCTGCCCCATCCAATACTTTGCGAGCGAAAAATGGATTGGAGCTTGATCCGCAGAAACATCGCGTCACCAAAAACGGTGGCGAGTTGCATCTCTTGCCTCAGGATTTTGCGCTACTGGAACTTTTCATGCGATACCCTGATGAAGTTTTCAGCCCTGAAGCCCTTTTGACTCGTGCCTGGAATTCAGATGCGGACGCCACTTTGGACGGTTTGCGGACAGCCATCAAAAGAATTCGAAAAAAGATAGACGACGCTGACGATGAGTCTCAATCGATGATTGAAACAATCCGCCGCGTCGGCTATCGTTTTCGTACATAGCCCTCCCTTGCAGTTCACGCGCTGGTAGAGCGAACCAAGACTATGTGCGATTCAACTTTTTCAATGGACAGTGATGGATCGATGTAGGCACCTTTATCGAAATGCCAATCGCAATTTCAGAGATAAGCTCACGCTTTAAGGCATGCTATTCATAGCGTCTCGGTACGGCTTGTTTGGAGCCTGGTCCTATTGGTGCACCATCCATTGGTTGTCTAACTTGTTCCTTTGGACGAGGCCCGGGCGGGAGTATTTTTATTGGCACAGGTGCGTTCTCTTTGGTGTAAGCTTCAGCCAACTGCACCGGTTTTCCCTCGTTGCCGATCGAGAAGTTGTTCAGGATTCCTTTCTCGACTAGGTTTGCAGAGTCGATTTGAGACTGCATCGAACGGTTGTCTAAGAGTGCTTTTGCTTGTGTGTACAGGGGGTTTTCTGATTCCGCAAAATTGTAAGCAGTGGGTGCGAAATCTTTGGCTTGCTGAGTTTCAAGGTTATGCATAGTATCGTCCTGCGTGGCGAGGGTTCGTGTATGAATCGGGGGGGGACGATTGCATCATACGGGCTAAGATGACCGAAACGTGACCGCGGCAAAAGCGGCACATGAAAGACTGAAAAGCAGGCTGGCGAGGTTCTAGTTATGTTGTATTTGTCTTTTCGGAAAAACTAGTTCAACGGTCTGTCCATCGTTCAATTGTTTAATCCACTTACTCACGTACTTTGCTCTGTCTCTTTGGGATTCTGGAATCTTGTCGAGAACAATGCCCAGGTAATCCCTTACAGTTTCTACCTCGCCAGCTTCAAGTATTTGCTGGGCTAAATCGAACCTGTCAGGACATGGTCCCGCCTTCCCAAATTTCAACAGCTGACTTTTAGCACGCTTAATTCGACCTTCCTTTATTGCCAGTCTACAGGCTTTGTAATGAGTTTCTTCCGGCCATTCTTTGCTGAGATCAGTGCGTTTAATTTTCTTGAACAACTTTTTGGCCATATCCAGTTCATCCAGGTCTATCGCCAGATCGAAGAGCATGCGCAACAGATCGTAGATTTCGATACGGTGAGCAAAATTCTCAAATTTTCTTACAAACTTGAGTCCTTGCTTGAAAGCGACTGCTGTCACTTTTGTTTCTTTTTGCATGCGTGCGTTTCTTACGCACATTTGGCATAGTCTTAGACTCCAACGCTCATCGTTCGGTGCAAGTTTCTTTGCTTTCTTATAGAGCTTCTCAGCCAGTTTCGAATCTCTTCGCCCACAAAATCTTGCAGCATTTCCAGCGACATTTGCGTTTTTTGGATTGCGCTTTACCTTCTCTAAAAAGCATTCTTTCAAATGCTCGTATTGCTCGTCTGTAACGTTGTCCGGCACCCCCAAAAGCACCCAAACAAGTTTCTCGTCTGGGCAATTCTTAATAACCCACTCTGCGTGCGTACACCAGGCCTCTGATGGTTGTTCGTGAGCTTCTTCGCTGTAATAGCCCAGCAACGTGCACCGTGTTAGTACGTCGCTATGATCTTGGCGAAGCTTCTCCTCTAGCAGACGGATTTCGTGAAGCTCAAGCCATCTTCCGGCTCGGAATGCATCGTAGGCATGGTCTGCCAGCTTCTCGGATTTCTTCGAATAAATGCGTTTGCTCACTCTTCCGATTCAGACTCGTCCATCCAGCTGTAATCAGTCTCGTCCTCTGTCACTTCTGGCGTGGTAGCGCCTTCACCATCAGCATCCGCATATAAGTCATCCATAGAAACTCGAATCGGAACGCCTGGGACAGAGCAGATTTCGAAAACTTTGCCGGTCGCGAGCTCACAAATGCTCCAAATACCTGTTTCGTCCCGACTATAGATCTCAACGCACCGCTTGCGCTGATGCACGATCAGATATTCCTTCAGTGACGGTATCTGCTTGTATGCAATTAGTTTTTCTCGTCGATCTATTGCAGATGTTGATGGCGACAGGATCTCCACCAGAAGTACAGGTTGATCAGTGAAAACGGCATCCTCATCGAATGGTGAGCATGCAACCATAATGTCAGGGTAATAGAAGCTGTTGGTAGCTTCGACGCGCACTTTTATCGCATGAACAAAGACTCTGCATGGCCCACCTTTTGCTCTCGCGTGAAGAAGTGAAAAGAGGTTCCCAGACAAAATATTGTGCTTCAAGGTCGAGTCTGCCATTGCGAACAGACGGCCGTCTACATACTCGTGACGAATCGTGCTGCGCTCTTCGCTGGCAAGATATTCCTCAACGGAGACATACAATTCACTTGGGCGAGCCGGCATGCTCGTGCTCCTTTGTTCGCTTTGGCTGGCTAAACAGCTCATCACACTTCATTATCTTACATTTGTTACGGATGCCGAATCATTAGCGTAATGCTAGCGGTGTGCGGCATCGATTGCTTGTCAACTGAGGAGATAGATTAGAAACTCGGCTTGGTGATGCCAGGGCTCGTATAATTGACGATTCTGGCGGTTGGCGTCGGCATGAAGAGGAGAGATGCATCGTGACAGTGGACACATCAAAGAGCCTCATGCAGGCTGCTCAAGTTACTGAGCCGAATAAAGGCTTCAAAATTGGAGCAATCGAGCGCAAGAGCCCGACCGGTAATGAGGTCATGCTAAAGGTGCAGGCTTGCGGCATTTGCCACAGCGACAGCTTTCCGCATCATGGACACTTTCCTGGATTGGTTTATCCCGTCATTCCGGGTCACGAAATTGTCGGCATCGTCGAGGAAGTTGGACCCGATGCAAAACGCCTGAAGAAGGGAGACAGAGTTGGTGTGGGCTGGCACGGCTGGCACTGCCAGGTCTGCAACAATTGCCGCAGCGGCGATTTCATTGCCTGCGAAAAGCTCTTGACTCCTGGTATTTCGATGTCGGGTGGTTATGCGGAGTACGCCACGTTTTCAGAACTTGTTTGCGCTATGGTCCCTGAAAAGCTCACGTCGTCTGAAGCGGCACCCTTGATGTGTGCGGGAGTGACGACTTTCAATGCGCTGCGCCATGCCGGTGCGCAGCCCGGAGATGTTGTCGCGGTGCTGGGAGTTGGCGGGCTCGGACATCTCGGTGTGCAATTTGCAAACAAAATGGGTTTTCACACAATCGCAATCGCACGAGGGCAGGACAAGAAAAGGATGTCGCTTGAGCTTGGCGCTCATCAATACATTGATTCTGAGAGCCAGGATGTAGCCGCAGAGCTTAAAAGGCTGGGGGGCGCAAAAGTCGTTCTTGCAACTGTGACAAGTACAAAAGCCATGTCGCCTACAGTCGAAGGTTTGTGCCTTGGTGGAAAACTTTTGGTCGTCGGCGCTGGGATAGAGTCGTTTGATGTGTCGCCAGCGCAACTGATCGGTGGGCGCAAATCGATTATGGGCTGGCCGAGCGGTTCTGCAAAAGATTCAGAGGAGTGCATGCAATTCTGCGCACTCACTGGTATTCGTCCGATGCTTGAACGTTTTCCCTTCAAGGATGTTGAGAAAGCTTATGAGTGCATGATGAGCGGAAAGGCAAGATTCCGCGCTGTCATCGAGTATTAGTTGTACTACCAAGCGGTGCTTGTAATAATGCAATCACCGCACTACGACCGGGTCTGGAGATATGGTGAATATGCCGAGTTATGTGGTTGTCTGGGAATTTCAAGTAAAACCGGGACAAGAAGAAAACTTTGAAGAGCAGTACGGCGATCATGGAATTTGGGCTGAGCTGTTTAAAACAAGCGACAAATATCAGGGCACCAAAGTGATCAAAGACGTGGGACAAATGTCTCGCTATGTTACTCTCGACTATTGGTCTTCTGAATTTGACTACGAGCGTTTTCGCAAAGACAACAAGGTGGCTTACGAGTCAATTGATAAACGCTGCGAAGCACTTACAGATGGTGAATTGCTGATCGGGAAGTTTCGCACGCTGGATCAGGAATGAAGTGCGGTTTGTCGATTGGCATTGTTGTCGCGTTTGCAGCTGTTTTTCTCGGCTCGTTTGCTGATTCGATAAATGCCAGTAATGTAAAACATCCGCGCATTGCGCTGGTCGGCTCCAATAATGATGACTTTGCGCCGGATGGCTGGAGTGTTATGTCTTCAGCCGAAGGAGATTTGAACGGCGACAAGAAGAAGGACGCAGCAATTGTTTTAGCTCTGGTGGACGAGCCGGGCGTTGATGACGAAACGAATCCTGATTCGCCGCGATGCCTCGTCATCGCTACGCGCGGTGCGGACGGCAAATTGCACCGAGTGCTGGCAGATTGGCATATCATTCCGGAGGCAAATTCCGGTGGAGCAGGCGTCGGTGAAGCCTTTCAAAGCCTGGAAGTTTCGAAGGGCGTGCTGGCACTGTGCACGATGTTTGGGTCAAACGATCGATCTCAATTCAATTATCGATATCGATTGCAAGGCAATCGTTTGAAAACGATCGATCTTGATTACACAGCCTATGTTTCCAGTGAGGCAAGAGGCGCTCACATTCAAGTAGATCCGACGGTTGGATTGGCAACTTGCAGCAATGAGGTCTTTGGAGGTGATGACGAAGACGAACGTCCCAAGCCCAAAAAGCCCGTGACCCAACGTTTCTACATTCTCACGGTGGAACCGGCAAAGGCTTTGAATATTCCCGCTGCGCACAGTATAAGGCTGGCTGGGCGAGATGACGTAACCTCCGGAAAGCCGGCGTGGAAAGGTGCAACCGATCTTTCGGCACGAATTCGCGCGGTTTATTCCGGGAAGAAAATGAGTTTGACCGCAGAAGTGACCGATGATATTGTAACCGCCGACGATACCATTTGTTTGCTCAATGAAAAACATAAAGTCATTGCACCATGCTCATCGGTGAAGGCTAGTGCCGCTAAGGGGTATATTCAAACCAATGAGTATGATTTGTCTTCAATATCAAAACAGCCAGGTGATGAGCTGAAGTTTGCTGCGGCGACTGTGCAAGTGCTTGATTTCGATTCGGTTGGTCCGACGCTCTCTCACTGTGTTATGTCCACGACCAGAGGCGGTGTTGGGTATTCCGGCCAATTTGCATTCTGCAAGGAAATCGAAATGGGCGTGTTGCAGTCGATTTTGGAATCAAAAAATCTCTATTGAACGCTGCGCCTATACTTCGGACATTTGTGTAATTGACATGGAGAGGTATCTTATCCGAGGCGTTGTTCATATGACCGTTTTGGAAGATAAAAGGTATTGGGGCATAGGTGCCTGGGCACAGGTATCAGAAAAGAATTTTTTGCGATATAAAGAACTCTGGAGCGATGAAAAACAGGGGCTAGAACCACCATTTCAGGCGACTTTTGCAAATTTGATGCCGATCGAGGATTATCCAGCAACACTCGGCATGAGCTGTGAGTTGCAACTTACGGCAATTGATAGCCGCCCGAGAATAATACTTACAGACGTGGAGCACTTGCTGGCGAAGGAACAGCGCGATGGCATCGCTTCCGCGAAGGTCATTCATTTGCTGCATCGATTTACGGAAGGCTCGCGTCGGGCCTAGGCTCAAAGTCCTTAACCCGCCCGTCGCAGTGAAGTTTGGTATCCAATTGGGTGTTTGCAGTCAGAAGTAACGTGACTTTCGGAGAAGTTTGCGGCAAAATAGTACTAAATCAGGTGGGCTTGGAATTGTACGGCTTTAAGCAGTATGAGAGTACTAGCCATCGATGATGACCTCGCAGCGGCAGTCATGTTCGGCGCCATTGCAAGACGTATGGGAATTGAGATTGTGACGGCGGGAGATTGCTTCTCTGCCTTGTCACTGCTCAAGTCTTCAGATTTCGACGTAATCATAATGGACCTGACCTTGAACGGGGTGACCGGCTTTGAATGCACGAGGCTCTGCCGAGAATGGCAGATGGAATCCGGGCGCCACCAGCCCATCATTGCAGTCACAGGCTGGGCGGAGAAAGAGGACCGCGACAGGTGTCTGAGCTCCGGAATGGACGACTACCTGAGCAAGCCGTACCAGATCAAAGAACTGATGGCGATGATTGATAAATGGAGCCCGAAAAGAATCTCGCCCACGCTATAACGGCTGCTTAAATCTTCGGACTCTTTGTCCAGAAATCCCTGAAGCTGGATAGAACCATTAGCACGCATATCCCTATGCACACTTATTTCAACCAAGCGCCAGGCGCATCAGGCTCCATCTGCTTTGAGCCGCGCGACGAGTGCTAAAAGGAGCTCACATGGGCCAACAGAATGCTATTGAACAGGGCTTTTACCAGGGAGTGGAAGATAGTGTTAAACCAATTACTAGTGTATGGCAGGCTTTTGAAGACTTAAATTTCGACGCTAAGTGTGGAGGAGGCGGAAGGGACCTCGGCAGCGATATTAGCAAGTGTGTCCCTGGTAGCCGCGGGGGTATAGCCGACGTCAATGATTTGAGGAAACTTGGATTTCTTACGCCGGATTTTACAGGTTTTGACCAGGAAGCCATTGATCATTCCGAAGGTTTTGCAGGCTTCTGGCACGACGTCAAAAGCTTTTTCGGCAGCAAAGAAACTTGTGAAGACAAGCTCAATGAGCACGTCATGAAAAACTTGTCTCCGAAAGAAAAGGACGCGTACAAAGCGGAAGAGAAACAACTCGACGAATACAATCGCAAGTGGATTTCCTGGGCGACTCAGGCAACATTCAATCCCGGACCGCCTCCGGAGCCCCCAAATCTTCCGATGCATAACGAAGTGAAAGAACGCGTCAAGGAAATGGAAAAGAAGATCACGGAGCAAATTCGCTCTGAAATGTCGCCGCAAGACCGCGCTCGTTTAGATAGTCAAATGAAGAAATACGCAGAGGATTATGACGAGTCGACGCGTATACACAATCCGATGGGAACGGGCGAAGGCTTCAAACCCCGTCCGAAGCCACCGGCGCTTGTGCAAGACTATTACGAGCGCGTCAAAGAAGCGGTCGACAAAGTGACGCGCTGATTTCATCGCGCCACTAAAATGAAATTTCAGTTTCCGGTGTCCAAAAAGTTTGGGCACCGGATAGACCTGAAAGTTCGACTTTTCTCCTCAACTCATACATCACATCACACGCTCTAACGTGACTGACTCGGCTTGTCCCTACGAGCAACGTTAGGTACGAAAGGAGCTTGATAATGGTTAATTCAGCAGCCGCATTGGAGCAAGGGTTTTCTCGTCACGAAGACGAAGCCACTCAAGCAATATTTGATTCCGGACCACTCTACAGAGACCACGAAAGAATTGTCGCAGGCCGTTTGGAGAAGGGCAAAGACGATGTGGTAGGGCTCAGATGTGGTGTCCTGGATTTGACGGGCTTCGATCAGCCTGCGAACGGAAGATTCCGAGAGACGGTGGGTTTTCCTGGTTTTGCAATATTTGGCGACGAAAAGACCGTCGAAGACAAACTCAATCAACATGTCGTGTCTCGCTTTAGTCCGAAGGAAAGAGAAGCTTACGACGCTGAAGAAAAGGCTCGCGACAAGTACAACGAGGAGTGGATAAGACGTGCAACTACTTTGGTTTTCAAAAACCCGGCGCCCTGGCCGGAAGTGCCGAAGTTGCCTATGCATGAAGAGGCGGAGCGGCGAGTCAAAGATCTAAAGAAGAGGATCACTGAGCAGGTGCGCGCGGAAATGTCGCCCGAACATCGCGCCCGTCTAGACAAGGAAGCGAGAGACTACGAGGCTGAATATCTCAAACAAAGCAGCAAATGGAATCCAGTGGGAACGGGCGATTGGCACATTCACCCTTTGCCAAAGACACCAGAAATCGTCAAGGACTACCACAATCGCATCCGTAAAGCAGTATTAGCGCTCTAATACAGCCCTGGAATCAGCCGATATCTGACTTTATCGCAGTATTCCGCGTAACCGTTCAAGTGCGAGAGGAGAAACTTCTCTTCGTCTGTGATTCGCCATATGAGAATGCCGGTGGCGAATAAGATCAGCAGACCCGCCCAAACCGAGCCAAGGGAGAGCGGGATGCCCAGAAGGAGAAGCAGTGCTCCTGCATACATCGGGTGGCGCACCACGCCGTACATACCTGTGGACACCACATTTTGTCCTTCGTGGAGCTCGATTGTTGCTGATGCGAAGTGGTTTTCCAGGCAGACCTTCGTGAAGACAAAGAAGCTGACGGCGATCAATAAATCACCAAAGATAACTGCAGGCAGCGGAACAGTCGACCACCCAAATCGATGGTCCAGACCGCACACAACAAGGAAAAGAACAAAGGCTGCTGTTATACAACTCATGATTAGTTTTTGAACCGGTCGCGTTTCCGCCGTCGGCCCGGCCTTCATTCGGCGCACAAGCACGTCGGGCGCGTACTTCAGCAAAATCAATCCATGCGCCATAGACGCTGTGGAGAAAACTGCCAGGAAGACCCAAGCTTGCCAGTAATCAAAAGACCATGCTGCAAGAAAGATCGGCGCTCCCATCGCGGCGAGCCCAATGGGAAAGGTCAAAAAGGCCTTGAGTGTTGATGGTTTGTCCATGGTTCTAAACTAGCATTTCTGCATTTGCCCGGGTCGTGTAGTATTGTTTTGGTTTGGGAAGCTACTCACTGCGCTGCGCACTTGACTGTATTTCATTCCAAATGAGCACCTACAAAGACTACCGCCTATCTGCCGACACAACCGACGATGCTGAGCAGCGTTTTTTTGAGCTGCTGAAGAAGAAAACGCCAGCAGAGAGGTTGAAAATGGTGAGTCAGATGAATGCAACGGTGCGCACTCTGGCAATGAGCGGATTGCGTGAGCGCTATCCAGATGATAGTGAGCAATTGCTGAAGCACAGGCTGGCCGAGATGCTGTATGGCGCCGAAGTTGCCGACCAGATCTTTGAGAAACTCAAGGAGTTTCACCGCGGTGAATGAAGAACCGATTGAGATAACTCTACTCGTCATTTCAGCATTCGAAGAGCTTGGGATAAGGTATTTAATTGGGGGCTCTCTAGCGAGTTCAATCTACGGCGAACCCCGTTCAACGCGTGACGCGGATCTACTCGCGGATGTTAGATTCGAGCACGCCGACCGTCTTTGCGAGATGCTAAGGTCTCAATTTAACGTCTCGAAAGAGATGATCGAGAATGCTGTAGCGCGGCGCTCAAGCTTCAATTTAATCCACGATGAATCGCTGTTTAAGGTGAATGTCTTCATTCCGAAGGATCGTGAATTTGATGAGTTGGAATTTCGCCGGAAAACGTTGCATGTTGTGGCACTTGCGCCAGAGAGAAGCACGTATTTTGCCAGCGTTGAAGACATAATTCTCGCAAAATTAGAATGGTATAGACAAGGAAACGAAGCATCAGATCAGCAATGGCGGGATGTGACCGGAATATTCAAAGCAAATGAAGGCGGGCTTGATTTTGAGTATATGAGGAAAACCGCAGGAATGCTAGACGTTCTCGACCTTTTGGAGAAGCTGCTTCCCGCCAATGGCTAAGATGTTTACTTAACCGCCGCAGCATTGAGCCGGTCGAGAGTATGTTTTCTTTTCGAGAGCCAATGACCGTATTGAATGGACCATTCGGCATACGGATTGTCTTCCGGTGCCTGTCCAAGTTCTTGCTCGGCATGAAAGAACCAGTGTGGATCGTTCAACGCTTCGCGGGCGAGGGCGACAAAATCAGCACTGCCGTCTGCGACAATTTCGTTGGCCTGATGCGCGTCTACGATCATGCCCACAGCCATCGTCTGAATGTCGGCATCATGTTTTATTTGCCGCGCAAATGGGACTTGATATCCGAGTGCCGCGCGCAGCGTCATTTTTCCGGGTTGCCCTCCTGATGAGCAGTCGATGACGTCCACACCGAGCTTCTTCAATTCTTTTGCATAGCCAACCGCTTCTTCAATCGTAAAGCCGCCTTCAATGCCGTCTACAGACGAGATGCGCACAAACATCGGTTTGTACTGAGGCCAGAATTCGCGCAGTGCTTTGGCGACCGAAAGTGGAAAACGCATGCGGTTTTCCAGCGAGCCGCCGTATTGATCTTTCCTCTGATTGGCAATGGGTGAGAGGAACGATTGCAGCAAATAGCCATGTGCGTTGTGCATTTCAATAACATCAAAACCGGCGCTCAGTGCACGTTTTGCGGCAGCGAGAAAGTCGTTGCGCACCTTTTCCATGTCTTTTTCGTCCATCTCTTTTGGCGTGTGCCAACCCTCATCCCAAGGAATGGCACTGGCCGAATAAGTTTGCCATGGACCTTCTCCGGGCTTCTGGTCCTTTTCCAAAATCGGTCCGTCGCCTTCCCATGGACGATGACAGCTGGCTTTTCTGCCCGCATGTGCAAGCTGGATGCCGGCGGTGGCGCCGTGCGATTTCAGAAAACCAGCGATTTTCTTGAGCGGCTCAATCTGCACATCCGACCAAAGACCTGAGTCTCCGTGGGTGATTCTGCCTTCAGGAGAGACCCCCGTCGCTTCGACAAAAACCAGCCCGGCGCCGGCCAGCGCAAACCGCCCCAGGTGCACGAGGTGGAAGTCGGTGAGCGCGCCGTCCTTTGCAGAGTACATGCACATCGGCGAAACGACTGTGCGGTTGCGGATTTGTATGTCTCTTAACTTGACCGGCTCGAATAGCTTGCTCATCAGTTGATACCTATTTCGGATTGCGCAGCTCGAATGTTAGCAGACCGGGCCCAAGACTAGTCCGGTTCTCAGTTTGATTGCAAGGCACTTGGAAGTGCCTATGCAAGGGCTGACCCCTGCAAATTGAACTGGTTCTATTAGCCGGAACTCTTACAAGTTTGCTGACTCGTTTCTTGAAATGACCAATCCTTTGCGGCTGGCAAAACGCAGTACGGCTCGGCGAAGGTTCAAAAACTCTTTGTGAAAACCGCCAGCGACCATTTCTTCATATGCCATGTCGAAGTTGTGACCGTGCGCTTCCATGCGATATATGCAAACCATAGCCCCGGTCCGATCCTGCCCGTGCAGGCAATGAACGAAGATAGGATGGCTTTCCGGCTTAAGCGCCAGTTCCAAGAACTGCTTTATGGCAGCCTCGCTGGGCTCCTGAAAAGGGGTCATCGGCACGCTCAGGAAAGTCATCCCCAGGCTCTCCACAAGTTCGCGCTCGCGGGCAATCTGCCCGGGCTCTTCTCTCAGATTAATGACGGTCTTAATGCCCTTCTCTTTGAGCAAGTTAAAACCCTCATCCGACGGTTGACCGCCGCAGTATATCTCCGCGGCGATCTGGCGGAAATTGGGGTTGTGCTCTGACGGGTCGTAGGCAAACATAGGCCTGCCGGGCGGGGCATGGGGCGGAAACAGGTTGATTCAATTCATTTATACCCTGATGGTTACTCAGATTGATAGGCCACAGCGCTCGATTTCAGTGTCTGATAACTTTGAGTAAGCATCGCTTCGATTATTCCGAGCGGAAGCGCAAGCTCTAGGTCAGAGGTTCGTACTTGCCTTTGAAGTAATAGCCGCTGATTTTTTTCCCGTCCCAACAGTAGGTAATGTGGGCGTCCTCACAGGCATTTGAAATCACCCTGGCACGCCAGGCCGCGATACATTCGCCATCTGTTCGACGAACACTTTTGTAGACAATTCCCAGACTTCCAATCGACCGTAGTGTTTCCGCTAACGCTTGAGACTGAGAATAGCTGGTTGTGCTGTACACATCTGGAATGGAAGATTTCAAATTTCGCACATCATGCATTATCCCGGAGACATCTGCCAGAATCAGCAACTGATCAAGCTCTTGTGGCGGTTCACTTGTGCTGAGCATGAATTTGGTGCGGTGGTAGACTGTTTCAGCTATCGCAGTTGTGAGATCGAAAGCCGCATAGTAAGCGCCGAAATTACCGGTGCTGAAGCGTGAGCCTTGAGGATTCAAAAAAGAAAATGATGGTAAAACCAGACCGCTTCCTGGTTTGCTAATACGATCTGGTTCTTCCAAAAGGCTGATGTCTCCTACGTTTAACGACGGGTCCGTCATCTTTTCTATCTCTAAAAGAATTTCCCAATCGGCTGGATCAGCAGCTATGCGCTCAAAGAAATTAATCGCCGGATAGCGATCGGCGATGATGCGAAATGAGGGAGTCCACCTTATTGAAGACTCTGGAATAACCACGCTAAACGCCCTTCTGCTCCGCCAGGTATTGTCGTACGATGTAGAGGTCTACTACTCGTCCCCGACACATGAGGTCGAGCGCCGTTTTTCCATTGAATGGTGCAGCGCTATTTGGCGCTTTTATCCATCTGTCTGCGGAGACAGGGTCTTTGAGCAAGGTTTGCAAGTCCTTGAATATGCCCAGGATATAGCTGATGCGTTCCATCATGTCTTTATCGACATTTGCACCTTCCGGGTCCTTTTTGTATTTGTGAAATGTTGATTGACTGCTAATTCCGAGCAGTGCTGTTTGTTGAGCAACACTAAGTTCCCACTTCTCTGCAATTTTGAAAAATGCGGCAAGGCCAACCGATCCCTGAGTTTTCTTATTTCGCGCTGTTGCTGTCATCCCTTCCTCCAGATATGGAGTTATTTCTGTTGTAACTCTATATATAGACAAAGTCAAGGGCTGCAGGTTCCAAATTTCCACAGGAGACTCATGTGCCGAACTGCCCACGAAGAATGAGCGTTTCAGCAGTTCCTTTGCATATCAACAAGAAAGCCCTCCATGGGAGGCTAGAAGACAAAAAGGCTGGATAATATAGCCAGCTCATTTGAGGAGACTTCAAAGTGACCGGAACTCAGACTTCGCAAGGTACTCTCAACCACCTTGCCGACAACGCACTTTCAGACAGCATTGCCATTCTTGATTTCGGATCGCAATACTCGCAGTTGATTGCCAGGCGGGTTAGAGAGGTCAACACGTATTCGGAGCTCTTGCCTTACAGCACCTCGGCTGAAGAACTCAAGCGATTAAATCCGAAGGGCATAATTCTGAGCGGCGGACCGAGCAGTTGTTACGAGGCGCACGCGCCGCAGGTGGACGAAAAAATCTGGAAGCTGGGAGTGCCGGTTTTAGGCGTTTGCTACGGCATGCAGCTGATGGCACGCGACCTGGGTGGCGTTGTCGAGCCGGCTGAAGTAAAAGAATATGGACGGGCGATGTTGACTATTGCCCACCACGGCAATCTCTTCGACGGGCTCGATCCGGAGATGGAAAGCTGGATGAGTCACGGCGACAGTGTCTCGGTTTTGCCGGCCGGCTTTGCCGTGACGGCGCGCACGCTGGCCACGCCTGTGGCGGCGATTGCCGATGAGGAGAGAAACTATTACGGCGTGCAATTCCACCCGGAAGTTGTGCACACACGCGGCGGACAACAAGTGATTGAAAACTTCGTCGTGCGCATCTGCCGTTGCACGCAGAGTTGGACGATGAAGCAATTTATCGACCACGCTATCGCAGAAGTCAAAGCAAAAGTGGGCGACAAGCGCGTTTTGCTCGCCCTTTCCGGTGGCGTCGACAGCTCCACGCTTGCGTTCCTTTTGCATAAAGCAATAGGCGATCAACTTGTGTGCATGTTCATCGACCAGGGATTCATGCGCAAGAACGAGCCTGAATGGCTGGTTGATATCTTTGAAAACCAGTTTAAGATTCACGTTCATTTCATAAAAGCGCGTGACAGATTCATTGGAAAACTTGAAGGCATCATCGATCCCGAAGAAAAACGCAAAAAAATCGGAGCGGAATTCATCAGAGTTTTTGAAGAAGAATCCAAAAAACTCGGCAACTTCGATTATCTTGCACAAGGAACGCTATATCCGGACGTCATCGAATCCTCCGGCACACAAATCGACCCGAAAACAGGCGAGCGCGTGGCGGTAAAAATCAAGTCGCACCACAACGTTGGCGGCTTGCCTAAAGATCTTCAATTCAAGCTTGTCGAGCCGTTTGCAAAACTCTTCAAGGACGAAGTCAGAAGAGTTGCAGCGGAATTGGATGTGCCGGAAGGCATCCGTGTACGCCACCCATTCCCTGGTCCAGGACTGGCTATTAGAGTGCTCGGTGAAGTCACTAAGGAGAGATTGAAAACTCTGCGCGAAGCCGATTGGATCATTCGCGAAGAAATCAAAGCGCACGGGATGTATCGTCAGGTGTGGCAAATCTTTGGCGTCTTGTTGCCGACTCTGTCTGTCGGCGTAATGGGCGATCAACGCACCTATCAAAACCAAATAGTCATTCGCGCTGTTACGAGCGAAGACGGCATGACGGCTGACTGGGCGCGTTTGCCGTACGATCTTTTGGCGACGATTTCATCGCGCATTGTCAACGAAGTGCCGGGCATCAACAGGGTGGTTTATGACATTACGTCCAAGCCGCCTGCGACCATTGAGTGGGAATGAAACAGAGCTTTGGAGCTGCATGGGCTGCCCGTGCTCTCTTATTACTGCTTCTCATTGTCGTATTTATTGCCGCCGTTTTTATTGCCGGGGCTAGCCTCCACGATCCCGATACATGCTGGCTGCTCATGCTGGGCAAGCGCATCGTGGAAAGCGGCGCCCTTCCTTCGTCTGATCCATATTCATACACGATGGCGCTTTTCCCGGAAAAACGCTTCATCCTGTACCAGTGGCTGACGGAAGTTTTATTCTTCCTTTCGTACAAAGCTCTCGATTTGATGGGGCTTCTATTGCTTGCGGCTATTGTTTTGACCGCTGCCTTTGTTTCCATCCCTCTGGCGTTCGCCCGCAAAATCGGTATGCCCGGAACCTTTGCCGTGATTGGCACGATTCTCACGCTCATAGCTGCCTTCTTCCACTTCCTTTGCCGTCCTGAAATATTCAGCTATTTGCTGATTGGCGTCTATATTTCGCTCACCCATTTCTTCCTTCGCAACAGGAAAATCGAGAAAATTGACTGGAAGGCAGTCACCATATTCGGTGTGGTGATGATGCTCTGGTGCAATCTGCATAGCGCTTTTGTGCTGGGTTTGGGTTATTTGTGCGTGTTTGCGGTGGTAACCACTGTGTCTGATTTTATCGCCGACAAACGTTTGAGTGCGATCAATCAGACTATATTGTTGTGCTTTGTTTCCTCATTTGTCGCGACCTTCATCAATCCATATGGAGCGAGGCTCTGGCAGTATCTGCCGACGCTGTTTTTCACGCCGCTCAACAAACATATCCTGGAGCTGCGTCCTCTATCGGGCAAAGATTTTCTGGAGTGGACTTACTATCCGTTTTTCATATTGCTCATCTCTTCAGTCCTCATCACGGCTCGCGCTTTCATGAACAAGATAAAGGGGACTGACTCCACGGCGGCGTTTTCCCCCAGAGGTCAAATTGTTTTTGCCGCCATTGCCATTCTTTCCTGGACGATTGCCGGTGTCTGCTGCCGCCGCCTGATACCGTTTGCCGCTTTGCACATGTTTGCCGAAGGTGGATACATGCTGGCTTTGCTGAGGGCGCAGAAAGCAAATGCTAATTCTGCTGCAACCGCAAGCATCGAAAGCGCAAGCAGGGATTCTGCAGGCGAAACTGCCGCTGATCGAAGCGACGCGTCATTCTTGGAGATGGCGGATAGGAAGATTGATTCACTCTACCAACCGCACGGCTTCATGTGGTTTGCCACAATTGCCGTCTTCGCTGCGGTGGGTGTTTTCTTTGTCGCCACGCGCATTCCGGGTGCAGTTGTTTTGCCTCAATCTGGCGCGGCAATGCAAGCGCCTTTCGATGCAATCAGGTTTATCGCCGACAAACCATCATCAGGTAGGCTCTTCAACGAACCGCAGTTTGGCGATGTCTTGATCTGGAAAATGCCAGACCCTCCGAAACTCTTTATAGATACGCGTTTTGACATGTACGGAACTGAAATTGTCGACGACTTCGTGAACATTCATAGTGCGAAACCGGGATGGGAAGATTTGATGAAACGCTATGAAATCTCATGGCTGTTCGTGCAACCGAATGCTGAAATAGCCAAACGTTTACTTACAGATAAAGGTTGGAAAATTCTCTATCGGGACAAGGCATCAATCGTTATGCAGCGCCGGAACCATGAGGTGGATAGCAAATGAACATGCTTTGCGAAATGCATCTTACTCAGCATCCTCACGCTTGACATAGTACTCAAATTTGAGTACTAAAACTGAACACTCGATAAACAGTAAAAACAAATACGAACAGAAAAAAGTTATGGATGCAAAATGCATGAATCTGGTGGAGCGCCTCCCGCTCCTTCCAATCACCAACAAAACTGAGCACAGGGCGGCCAAGGAAATGATTCTTGAATTGACCAGCCGCGATGGGGATTTGTCGCCCGTAGAAGTTGGTTATGGAAAGGTTCTAGTCCAGCTGATTAAAGCTTATGAGAGTGGTCTGGTAGGTAATTTCTTTGAAGGAGTCAGCGGGTGTGAGGCACTTGAGTATCTGCTCGATGAGCACGGCATGACGCAGGCTGAAGCTGCTGAGATAGCCGGCGTATCCAAACAGAACCTGAATGACTTTCTCAAAGGACGGCGTGGATTGCCTAAAGCAGCACGGCTTCGGCTGTCCAAGCGATTCAAGCTTGACGCTGGTATTTTTGATCTGGCACGAGAGTTGACCTCTGCGTGAGTGATTAATTTAAATTGCGTTGTGGTTCGTTAATTGTAGAGACGTCGTTGCTCCACGGCCTCCTAGTCAGCCGGATAAAACTGCCGGAATTTCATTGCTGATTTGAGGCGGCCGATCCCTTCTTCATAAGAGATTTCGCGCAGGCGCAATTGCTTTTGCACGGTCAGGGCGGCGACGACCAAATCCGGTCTGATAATCTGCATTTTGACGAGTGCATGCCCGAGCGGGCTGGACAACTCGGCGCTGGCGATGAGTGCTTCGGCAAGGTTGTCTTCAGAAAGCAATTCGGAGGCGACCAGGAGTTCGCCCAGGCGGTCTTGATTTTGAGTGATTGATGGATCGACGCCGGCCGAGTCCAGGGCGGCTTGCAAAGACGAACCCTCGTCGACAATGTCCTTGACGATCTTGATTGCCGCCTCTTGAGTTATCTTCCCGCTGAGTAGGAGTGACTGAGCTTGAATTGCCGCAAGCATCTCCGCCTTTGTGAGGAATCCCGAAGCTACAAGCACCTGTCCTACCGGCATGCCCAGGGTTTGAGCATAGCCAAGCTGCTCGTTCAGGTCGTTGGAACTGACCACTTCGGCGGTAGCCAATAGTTCACCGATTTTGATGGCTCAATCTCCTCACTGGCAATTTCGGAAATCAATCAGATAATTTTGGTTCTCATTCGAGATTAGCACAGCATAGTGTCGCATAAGCGTTGTTCTTTTGACAATTAGGTATTATGGTGAGGTACGAAAAGTGACACTGGGACTATGAAAACGGTTGTCACTGCCTAAGCCAGATTAAGTGCATCAGCTCAAGACTGTTTCGGAAGGCATCAAAAGGTTTCACTTGCACAACCACTCTACTCTCCATCCAGAATCAATGAATCGCAAGCGAAAGCGGATCGTTTATTCGATGGCATTTTTGTTCGTCGTCAATCTGTTGTGGCTCGTTGCGCCCTTATCCTGCTTTGCTCACGAGGGGGAAAACGAGGCTTTCGCTGGCGGCGATCATGATGCGCCTGAAACAGTCAGCGCCAACGAGCAGGGGCAGCGGGCATTGGGACTGGAAGTGGGTCCGCCTCGATATTCTTTCTTGAAGGATACTTTGTCAGCTACCGGTGAAGTTCAAGCTGCGGAGACACAATCTTTTGATGTCAACCCACCGGTATCAGGGGTGGTGCAAGCAGTCTATGCAAAACAGGGCGATGCGGTCAAGAAAGGACAAGTTTTGGCGCTTGTCCACAGCATTGAGGTGGCAACTACTCTGACTCAATTGTTGAGCGATCGTACTCGTATCCAGGGCGATATCACACGGGTGAAAACCGAGATTGGCAGCGATATTACATTGCAAACCAATCAAGTTCAGATGGCTAAGACAAACTACGACAGAGAGTCCGAGCTATTCAAAGAAGGCATCAGCGCTCGTAAGTCACTGCAAGAGGCAAAAAACGCATACGACTCCGCGCAAGTGAAATTGACGACGTTGCAGCAGCGCCTGAAGCAGGAAGTCGCTCTCCTCCAAAATCAACTGAAGATGACCATCGAGTCAGCAGAAGACCAGCTCGAAATTATGGGCATCGGCAAACCGGAAGTAGACAAAAGTCTTAAATCGAATCATGTCACAGCCGATTTGCCGATTGTTTCGCCCGTCAACGGCGCTGTCACTCAGCGCGATATGACGCTGGGTGAGCGAGTCGATCCATCCAAAAAAGTGTTCAGCATCGTCAATTTGAATCCAATCTGGGTGATGGTGGACATTTATCAGGAGCAAATTCCTAATGTCAAGCAAGGACAAGAAGTAGTTATATCAACACCATCGCATCAGACTGCGCGCGGCAAGATTTCCTCGATCGGCACAGTCGTTGACGATGCCACAAAGACGCTGCATGTGCGCATCGTCACTGAAAACCCTGATGGTGTTCTCAGACCGGGAATGTTCGTCCAGGCGCAAATCGTGATTGGCTCTAGAGATAAGCAGACACTGATAATTCCTGATTCGGCGCTGGTCAAAGACGGCGATCACACTTTTGTTTATACGAAGGTAGACAATTCTTTCAAACCGGTGCTCGTTAAAACCGGTCTTGCCGTGGCCGGTGACGTCGAGATCTTGAGCGGGATAACGCAAAGCGATCAGATTGTTCTGAAAGGGGCGCAGCAGCTCAAAGCCGAGGCGGTGTTAAAGCCTGGAGAAGAGCACGACGATGGCGCCGACCCGCCGGACCACGCAGCACATGGGGCTGACGCTCAGCCGAAAGTCAATTCAAAAGCGCAGCTTGCCATGTTTTTTGCCATGGGTGTGGCTGCGGCCTTTATCGTCCTGGCTATCTGGGTTTATGTCGGCAAGCGTATGAAAGCCGCAGAAAGAGCTGGTTCACAACCATCCGGTTCGAAAAAGCCGGACAGTGCTTCAAATGAATCTGAAGCTTCTCAAGATCAAAAGCAGTAATCGGGCATCCCAACCAATGATCAATCGTTTCATCCAATGGTCAATCAACAATCGCTGGATCGTTGCGATTTTGGCATTTGTCTGGTTGGCGGCCGGATTGTACGCGACCGAAACGATGCCTGTGGATGTCTTTCCTGATTTCGCACCGATAAGAGTGGTTGTTCTAACCGAGGCACCCGGCTTCGCGCCCGAGGAAGTGGAGAGCCTGGTCACTCGCCCACTGGAAGCCAACCTGAATGGCACTGCGAATGTGAAAGTGGTGCGTTCGGTATCGACTATTGGCTTGTCCGTGATTACCATCATTTTTCAGGACTCTACAAACGTGCTTGTGGCGCGCCAATTGGTCTCCGAAAAGTTGCAGGCGGCGCGTGGGCAATTGCCTGACAATGCCAACCAACCCGTGCTGGCACCAATGACTACAGCCGCGGGTGACATACTTAAAATTGGCTTGTATTCGACCGGCGAAACGAGTGCTATGGATTTGCGCACACTTGCCGATTGGACTCTGCGCTTGCGCATGATGGCCGTGTCCGGTGTGTCGAACGTAGTGGTGATCGGTGGAGATGTAAAACAATATCAGGTGCTCGTAGACCCGGAAAAACTGAAACAGTACGATGTCACTCTGGCGCAGGTTGTCGCAGCGGCCAGAGGCAGCAATCTAAACACTGCCGGCGGTATCGTCAGAACCAATGAGAAAGAAGAGCTTGTTCGCGGTCTGGGGCGGGTCAATTCCCCTGCCGAGATTGCAGAGACAGTCATCGTTCAGCGCGGCAATCAACCGATTTTGCTGGGCAATGTCGCCGACGTGAAGCTGGGCGCGCAATTCAAGATCGGTGACGCGATTGTTGATGGGCATCCCGGTGTTGTGTTGACGGTGTTTAAACAGCCTCAAGCAAACACATTGGAAACAACGCGCGCTCTAGAAAAGGCGCTGGCCGATCTGCGTGCGAGCTTTCCAAAGGATGTTCAAGTCATAACCACTTTCAGGCAGGCGGACTTCATTGAAATAGCGGTTAAGAACGTCTCTGAGGCGGTGGTCCTTGGCGGCGTCCTTGTGATAATTATTCTCTTTGCTTTCTTGCAGAATTGGCGGACTGCCTTTATCTCATTGACGGCAATTCCGCTTTCTTTGCTGTCCGCAATCATCGCGTTAAAACTCCATGGATACACAATCAACACCATGACTTTGGGTGGACTGGCGATTGCCATAGGCGAAGTTGTTGACGACGCTATTGTCGATGTGGAAAACATTTACCGCCGTCTCAGAGAAAACCGTGCTCTGGCTGTGCCTCGGTCGGCTCTGACGGTCATGTACGAAGCATCGGCAGAGGTTCGCGGCGCGGTGGTTTATGCCACTTTGATCGTCGCTTTGATGTTCTTGCCTGTTATGTCGCTCAAAGGGCTGGAAGGCAAGATTTTTACACCGCTTGCGTATGCCTATCTTGTTTCCTTGATTGCGTCTTTGGGCATTGCTTTGACCGTCACTCCCGCTATGTGCGCAATTTTGCTGAAAAACACAAAAGGTGGCGAAGAAGGTGACGGGTATGTGATCAGGTTTTTGAAGCGCTTGTATTTGCCTGTTCTGCAGTTTTCCATCAATCGCCCGCGCTCGATTATTGCCGGTGCGCTGCTTCTTTTTGTTTTCTCACTTGGTAATTTGTTTGTGCTGGGCACCGAATTTCTGCCGCCTTTCGACGAAAATAACATGATTGTGGTGACAACTTTCATGCCCGGAACAAGCCTGACTGCTACTACGCAGATGGGCACGGAGCTGTCATCTCACTTCTTCAACAAGCACGAAATTCTTGCCGCCAGCCAGAGAGCCGGGCGCGCGGAAGGTGGAGAAGATTACGGCGCCAGTAATTTCAGTGAGTTCGACATTCGCTTGAAGCCGGATACACCTGATAAGGAAAAACTACTCAATCACATACGCCATGAATTTTCACACGTACCTGGTTTGGTCACCGACAGCGGTTCTTATTTGCAGCACCGTATGGACCATGCGCTCTCCGGTGTCAATGCTGCTATTGCTGTGAAACTGTTCGGCCCCGATCTCGATGTTTTGCACGAATACGCACTGAAGATTGAAAAGGTTATGAAAGAGATTCGCGGTGCTGTGGATGTGCACGTGGAACAAATAGTCGATGTGCCGCAAATTTCAATCAAGGTCAACCGAGAAGCTGCGGCGAGATATGGTGTCAGAGCTAAGGACTTATCCGACTCAATCGAGGCGGCTTTTCGCGGTGTAACTGTCTCGCAAGTACTGGAAGGGCAGAAAGCATTCGACATGTATGTCTGGCTCAAGCCTGAGTCTCGCAATAACATGAACGTGATTAAATCCACTCTCGTTGACACCCCGGCCAATGTTAAAGTGCCGCTGGGCGCACTGGCCAGTGTCGAGCAGGGGCAGAGCCCGAATACGATCAGCCATGAGAATATCTCCAGGCGTGTGGTTGTGCAGGCAAACGTTTCCGGGCGCGATCTGGGCAGCCTGATCAGCGAAGCGAAAAAGCGCATAGCCACGGAAGTGCAATTGCCGACTGGTTATTATGTGGTTTATGGCGGTCAGTTCGAGGCGCAAGAAGAGGCATCGAAGCAATTGGGCGTCTTGCTGGCTGCTGCTCTGGTCGGAATGTTTTTGCTGCTTACTCTGGCTTTCAAATCTCCGAAGGCCGCGATTATTATCATGGCCAATCTGCCCCTGGCGCTGGTCGGCGGTATCTGGGCCGTGCTCTTTTCCGGCGCCGTGCTCAGCGTCGGATCCATGGTCGGTTTTATGACGCTCTTCGGTATTTCAACGCGCAATGGAATTATGCTTGTTTCTCACTTCAATCAATTGACCGAAGAGGGAGGAGCGCTCGAAGATGTCGTGAAGCACAGTGCTCTCGACCGCCTCAGTCCGGTTTTGATGACTGCCCTGGCTGCGTCATTGGGTGTGTTGCCGATCGCTGTCCTGGGAGGCGCAGGACGCGAATTGGAGCAGCCGCTGGCGATTGTAATTCTTGGCGGCATGGTTACGTCAACCGCGCTAACGCTCGTCGTCATTCCGGCGCTTTTGAAACTGTTTGGTGCCGGTTTGAACAAAAGCGAAACAGTTAGCGAGAACATCTAATTTTGAAATTGGCAAGCCAAAAGTTGCTGAAAATTTGAACTCTCTGTTCGAGTTTTTCGTCTTAAGACTTGGGAGCTAATGGCAGCAAAAAATAAAAGCCGCTGAGGGGCGGCTTTCGAAGTGGGGCTCGTTATGGTCGGTACCAGCGCTGCCTGCCAAGCTCTCGTGTAGCGGTTCAACTCCGCCGGGCTCCACTCCCCTCATCATAACATGACGCACTGACAACTGATTTCATGATTTCTCTGCCGCGCCAGGTTCTGCGTTTTTTCCAAACATTGTCTAAGACGTGCCCTGCTCGCGTTTTGCGATTTCCAGTCTAAAATCTACTTGTAGATGTCGGGGAAGGTTCCCAATGAATGGACCCTGTGCGTCATAACGCAGTATGATAACCAGTTATCTATATCAGGAAAGAGTAGCAAAAGGCACGCTTTCACAGCGGCTTGTCATAGGGATACAAGTGTAGTTATGGATATTAACTCCTCCGTAGCGTGCGCCGACACTACAATTCACTATTTCCACAAAGACATACCCCCTGTAAATGTGACGCTGGCAAGTGTCGGTGGCAAGGCGCATTCGTTGATTCGCATGATCGAGCTGCACTTGCCTGTGCCGCCCGGATTTGTGCTTCCGGTCGACTTTTTCAGCACTTGGTTTGCAACCATCAAGAAAACGGATGCCTGGAAAGCTTTTCTTGAAGCCGACATGCATTCTAAGTTGCGCTCTTCTTGCGATGCGCTCAAAGCCGAGGCGATGAAGTTGAGCTTTTCCAAAGAGCAAAAGGACGCCGTCATTGCGGCATTGTCGAGGTTTAATCACAAGGGCGGTTTGTTCGCTGTGCGCTCGTCTTCTCCTGAAGAGGACCTTGAAGGTTCTTCTTTTGCCGGCGGTTATGAAACCATTTTGGGAGTGACAAAAGAAGGCATCGAAGAAGCAGTAAAGAAAGCTTTTGCGTCCTGCCTGGACCAGCGTGTAGCGGTGTACAAAAAGCAGCACGATTTTGATTTCCGCAATCCGAAAATCGCGGTCGCGGTTCAAACTCAGATCGCTTCAGATGTTGCCGGCGTCGGCTTTTCACTCAATCCGGTAAGCAACTCGTATGACGAGGCAGTGATCAATTCCAATTGGGGGTTGGGTGAAACTGTGGTGGCCGGCATAGCCACGCCGGATACTTTTATTGTCGATAAGGGAAAACTTCAGATCAGCCAAAAGCTCCTCGGCACGAAAGAAACATCAATCTGGCTTTTGCCTGATGGTGGAACCGAAGAACGTGCCGATAGCAAGCAGGGCGACTTCTCGTTGACTGACGATCAGGTGATCGAGCTGACGAACTTGATCGTCAAGGTCGAGAAAAGCTACGGGCGCCCGATGGATATTGAGTGGGCATTTGCTGGTGGTGAATTGTTTATCCTGCAAGCACGCCCGATCACGGCTTATGTTCCGCTAGCCAAAGAATTGCTCACCGCCCCTGGTGCGCAGAAGCGATTGTACCTCGATGTGACTATTTGCGTGCAGGGCTTGTTTAAGCCGATTTCGGTGCTGGGGACTTCTTTCCTTAGAGGAGCCGCCTCTCTTATTACAACCAAAGTCTTTGGGAAAGACTTGACTAAATCAGTGGATGATTCTTTTGCCTGTATGACTGATGGGCGCATTTACTGCAATGTTTCGAATGTCTTCGAATTTGCCGGACAGGAAAAAGCCGCCAAGTTTTTCAACAACATGGACCCTTCCGCAGCCAAAATCATCGCATCTGTAAATGAGCAAGAGTATCGCTCTTACAACAAAGACATAAAGCATGTTCCCCTGCATCTAATTATGCAATTGCCTGTCATTGGGCTTCATGTGCTAGAAGCCAGATTGCTTCCGGAGCAGGTTCACAGGCATGTCGTCCAGGAAGTGAAGGAATTTAGGCGCGATGTGCGTCAGCTTGCCGAAGAAAATCTACCCTTCGACAAACTCGCCGAGGCCCTTTTCGATCGCGTCAGGCAGTCGGTGTTTACACAGGTGATGCCAGCTTTCGTCACATCGCGAATTGCTCTGGAGCGCATGAAAGCAATCGCAGGGGAAGGCAAATACGAAGGCGAGTTCAAAGATATGGAGCGCGCTGTGCCGCACAATCCGACAATTGAGATGGGGCTCTCGCTCTATCATATGTCGCAACTTTTACCTGAAGACATTGATGGATTGGAGATTGAAAAAATGCTGACAACCAGGCAGCTGCCCATGCCATTTCTCTCCGCGTGGGATGAGTTTATGGATCTTTATGGGCATCGTGGCCCGACCGAACTGGATATTGCCGCGCCGCGTTTTCGCGATGATCCTGCCACATTGCTGTCTCAAATCGTCACACTGCGCAAGTCTGCGTCCTCTGAAGACAACCCGCAAGAACGTTTCGACCGTGGTCAGGTTTTGCGCCATCAGGCTTTTGAAAAACTCTGCGAGCAGCTGCACAGCAAGGGTTGGCTGACCTTAAGAGATTTTTCCTCGCTTTATCGCGTGTATGAAACGCTGGCCGGCTATCGCGAGATGCCCAAATATCTAATGATTTTTGCCATCGATACTCTCAGACAACGTGCATTGAAACACGGTAAGGATTTGTTTGACGCCGGGCGTCTTTGTAGCGTCAATCAGATTTTTGATCTGAAGATAGAACAAATTGCCAGAGCGCTCGAAGACAAGCATCTCGATTTGCGCAGACTGGCAGCCGAAAACAAAGTCATAATCAATCAATTGAATGCAGTGGCAAGCCTACCCATCGTCCTTGATTCGCGCGGCAGGATCATCAACGTGCCTCCTGTGGCAGCCAAAGAAGGCGAAGTGGTCGGCACCGCAGTTAGTTCGGGTATTGCGCAAGGACCGATCAAGGTCCTTCATTCGCCTGATGAAAAGCCGCTGGATCGCGGTGATATTCTTGTGGCGCGCGCTACAGACCCGGGCTGGACTCCTTTGTTCGTGAACGCAGCGGCGGTGATCTTGGAAGTGGGTGGCATGCTGCAGCATGGAGCGCTTGTAGCGCGAGAATATGGACTGCCCTGCGTCACCGGCGTGGCCAATGCCACAACACTCTGGGAAGATGGAACCATGGTAGAGGTCGATGGAACCAGCGGTACGATACGAGTGATCTAAGTTTAGAAGCTCTCAGCGAAGTAAGGAAGACCCGACTTGTCTAACTCAAAAACCCCATTTGCACCTTCCAAGATTCAGTTTGCCTATTTTTCGATGATTCTGGCTTGGGCAGCCAATATTCTCTTTCTATTCGCGACTACCAATCCGGATCTGATTATGTCGACGAAGGAAGGGATTCGGTTGGTTGATTTTTTTACTTTCTACGAAGCTGCTAAGGTGAGTGCGAGCGGGGCAAACCTTTACGACTATCAAGCCCAACTGGATTGGACCAATAAGATTATTGCGCCGCTCCACGTCGATCGAGCCTGGCCTATGGTCTACCCGCCCACTATCTGCTTGATGCTCACACCGCTCGCTATGTTATCGCTGGATGGTGCCTTCACTCTGTGGAAGTATCTCTCGGTTCCGATCGGTTTGGCGGGAGTGTATGTTTTGCTCAGATCGCAAACGCGCTTGAACAAGGTAGATCAAGCTGCCATCTTGATTGCTGTTATCGCCAATACACCTGCGCTTTTTTCGATCAGAACCGGCGCTTTCAGTTTTTTCCTTCTCGCTTTTCTGGCTCTGTATGTATGGGGGTTGCTCAAGGAGAGAAGCTTTGTATCCGGTTTATGCCTGGCTCTTATTGCCGCGATCAAGCCAAATTACGCCATATTCCTGGTTCTTCCTGCCTTGACGCAACGCCGCTGGAGAGTTCTTGGTTTTACCGCACTTTCATTTCTTGCCATTGTAGCTGGCACTGTTTCTCATTATGGCTTCGGCGTTTTCGGAGAATATATTGCCTATGTGAAGGACGTGTTCGGCTCAGACAATAAATATGCGCATATTGTTTATCCTGAGTTTCAGGTTAATTTGCGTGCGCTGGTCCTGTATCAGATACTGCATTGGACTACAAACCAGGTCGTTTTTATCTTCACTGCTGTAACTTTCGTATGCGGATTGGCGCTCTCCTTTTGGGTGTGGCTCAAGGCGGCAAGAGACGAAAGGCTGTTTGGTTGGAGTATGGGATTTACGGTGACAATGCTTTTGCTGTGCGGACCTCACGTTCACCATTATGATTGTCTGCTATTGGCAGTAGCGGCTATCTTGACTCTGCCATCCGTCAGTTTTTCGAAAATCATGATGGAAGAAGACTGGTCATACCGTATTTGGTGCTGTGCTTTTTTGTTCTATCCGCTCGTAAGCTTTATTACATCAAGTCTTGCAGCGTTCAATTTCGACTATAAGTTGCCGTGTATTCTCGTCACAAATATAGTTCTTGCCGTTTCATCCTTCGTTTATTTCAACCGTCTGTCGAAAGCACAAAAGGCGCAGCTTAGCGAAACAGCGAGCGAGTAGGCCTCCATCAATTGTCGCAGTCTGTGCCTCTACATCAGGCGCTTCGATTGGCGGCTTCTATGGCAGCCATAATGGGTCTGTCCTGCCCGTTAACTGGTTCTACGCTCAATGTGTAATCATCCTTCCAGCCGGGTCCTCCTGCCCACACCAGGTTGCCCACGCCGTTTTGATTCAGGTATTTGATGAAGTTGGTAATATGCGGATTCCACGCCGGGTTGTTTGTTGGCACACCCCATTCTCCGACGAAGCCCTCAGCATCATTTTGCTTCAGCCAGTCAACAAAGGGTTTGATCTTTTCTACTCCTATGTTGGTATTGGCTGGGGCATTTTTATCCGGATATGCTCCGGACCCGCTATCCCAGTATGTGTGAGCCGAGAAGACGACATTTTGATCTGACTTTGCCAGCGCTTCAAATCCGCTGAAGTCTCTTGCCCAAGCATCTCCTTCAATGACGACTGCGTGTTGGTCGCCAGTTGCTCGAATCGCTTGCACAGCTGCTGTCGCCGTGCTTACCCATGTGCCTTTGGTGTTAAAGGGCTCATTCATCAGGTCCCATCCACCAATGGCTTCGCTCTCTTCTGGATCTTCATTGACGTCTCTAGCCATCCGCGCCCAGAAATCTTGAAACGCGGAGACTGGGACGCCAGGGTCTCCGACCAGTGTTCCTGCTACGTCTGGATTGCTTCCTTGCCCTTGCGGACCGTGATTGAGGTTGTACCGATTGAAATTCTGCAGGCTGAGAATTACTTTCATGCCGCGTGCTTCGGCAGCTTCCAGGAAAATGTGCAATTGATTCATTTCGTTTTGATCTAAGGGACCGTTGAGGGTGGGCTGAAACTGCTCCCAGCTGATCGGCAGGCGAATAGTGTTCATGCCCTTGCTCTTGAAGTAATCCAGGTGCTTAGCCGTTGGCCAGAACTCATTTTCGTTGGCTCGCCATTTTTGCCATTCCGCTCCGTCCAAATTGACGCCGCGGATTGCACCTACGTCAAGCGAGATGCCTTCTCCCGCTGGTTGGAAATCCGGAGACGGCAGTGGAACCGGTGAAACCTTGTCTTGGGGACTTGCAGCGCCGTATTCATAGTTTGGATACGACGGCGCGAAGCTAGGCGGCGGCTCGTATTGGGACGCGCTGCTCGGCGGTGAGTAGCTCTGCTGCGGATAGCTCTGCTGCGCACAACTTTGTTGTGGATAGCTCTGTTGTTGATCTGGATAACTCTGCGGAGTATAGCTCTCCACTGGATAGCTTTGCGGAAGGTCACATTGAGGTGCGGCATATTGAGGTTCGTCGTAGAGCGGCTCACTGTATTGCGGTGGATCGTATTGTTCAGACTCACTCTGCGGTGGATAGCTTAGCGGTACGTCCGGTGAGTTGAGCATGTTTGCGAGTTGGTCTTTGATCGAATTCGCCCACATTCGGTATCCGGCGTTCGAGAGATGAAGTCCATCTTGTTGATACAAGCTGCTGACTTCGTTGCCGTTTGCATCTAGGAAATTGTCGTTGATATCGGCGAACTGGACAGCGCCGTCCGGCGTGGCTAGTTGTGATATCGCTTTGTTTGTAGCGTCAACTTTTACATTGCCGGGATCGCCGGCGATAGGTCTGGGCAAAGCGCCCATGAGAAGAACCTTGGTATTGGGGCTACGTGCTTGGATTGAATCAATTATTTGGGAGGTGTTTTCTTTTATTTGTTCGGTCGACAGGCTGCCTAGGTCGTTGGTGCCGATCATTACCACTGCGACTTTCGGTTCGCCCTGCAACTCTCCATGGTTAATGCGATAGAGCAATTGCTGAGTGCCGTCACCACCGATGGCTAAAGGAGTGGGATTCTCTTTTGCGAAATCCTTTTGGAATGCGCCTAGAGCCTCTGGGTTGTATCCCATTGCTTCGGTAATGGAGTCACCATAGAACACTAGATTGGAACCGTCTTTCGCTGCTTTTTCAGCCCGTTGAACCATCTTTGAATGTAGCCCTTCCCACTGGTCGGGATTCGGGTACGAACCATTGGCGTGGACAGGAAGCTTCGCCTCAGAGATTGCAGTCAGTTCGGAAATTGTAGACGGGTCCCTTGGCTGAAAGCTTGCTGTGTTGCTTACTTGATCCACTGACTGGGTTGCCTTTTCGGAGTTTGTATCCCGAGGATGCCAGCTTTGTGATTGTGAGTCACCATATGGATCGTCAAAGTTTAGTTCTCCGGCATACTGACTTGCTTGTTTCTCTTGTGAATTGCGCGAAGCGATAAGTCGTCGAACTTCAAGTGGATCCGACATATTAACCATAGACTGGCTGGTGGCGTCGGTTGAAGCATCACGAACGACAGGGCGATCGGAATCACCTCGGGATGATTTGCACATTTGAATACTCCAGGCGTTTTCGGTCAAGTAAAAACTGACGTGCTGGGCGCATGCACGATAGTTGATTTAGTAAGTAGGGCAGCGCAAGATTGCGCATGACCAATCTATGGTATTGCTGCTATTAAATTGTGACTGAACCGTTATTGCCGCTCTGAATGACGAAAGACCTTGAACAAAAGCGCTACCGCGAGCGGCAGCAATAAGAAAAACCAGGGGTTGAACTGCCCACCTTTGAGCAGATAGTTATGTTGTATTTCGATTGAAAATGGCAAAAGGAATGTTATAGCGCCGAACATTACGGCGAGCTTCCACACTTGGCCAAACGGAACCAGAGAGTCATTGAAAATCAAAATTATTGTCGGAATCAGCAACAACAAATCGTAAGTGTGACAGTGCATCGACATAACTAGAGCCAGGGGCATCACGGCTAGAACGCCCGATAGCAGCCAATTCTGACGATTACGAAACTTCCAGCCGGCAAACATTGCCAATGCTATTGTTGCCAAATAGAGCGCGGAAGTGATTGAAAAAATACTGGATGACGCAGAAGGAAACAGTCGCATCAACTGCCCTCGTAATGTGGGCGTAAGTTCAGGTTGCATGTACGGAAGACTGCTTGGTGCGCTGACCAGCGCTGCATAGTTCGCCAATCCAGTTTGTCCCATTTGCACAAAGGCGATGATGCTGAGCAAAAGAAAAATACCCAGGCATACGATCAAAGGCTTGAATCGTTTGGCGCCGGCAAGATATGCCACAAATGGCAAGAACTGCTGCGGTTTTAAAACGATCAACGCGAGCCATAATCCGGCGCCAATATCCTGTTTTTTTTCGAGACAACGGATCGTACTTACATACGACAACAAAAGAACAGGGGCAAGCTGATCGATGCGCAGAGAGTTGTATGCCGCATCGCAGAGCGTTATTGCTGCAATCAAATAACATGTCTGTTTATAGCCGAGATTGAATGTTTTCCTCAAAAGACAAATCGACACTCCCAGACTGACCGCCAACAATGTCTTCCATGCATAGCGGATCAAATCGGGGGGAATCAGCCCTATCGGAGAGAGCAACGCCAGACCTTGTGGTGGAACGAATAATGGAACCACCCGACCAGCCATGGCGGGAAAGAGTTTGTTCTGCGCTTCTCCGATGCCAGCGATCGTATATGCGAGCGCGCCAGTGCCGTCGAAAATCAATTTTGCCGGCGCGTAATACTCCGGCAAGTCACTAATGCCGCCGAACGCAGGCAGCGACAAGTAGGTGAGCGCACCCAATGTGACGATGCCCAGTACGGCAAAGAGCGTGGCTACAATATTTTCAATCCGCGCCGTTGCCTGAGCCTTTTTTGCAGCAACAAGCTGGTCTTGATTCTCGCCAGTGTTTTCGTCGGTTGTCAATCTCTGCCTTCTTCCATCAGGAGGCGCCTGTATGGTCTTTCAGAGCTTAGGGTAGTTGTTTCAATCATTGCTGGCAAGTGGGTCCATAACTGCCGAAGATGCTAGGATGTCTTGTTTTGGTCTGGGTTTTGACGGCGCCGTGTGCTCCACTTTGCGACCACAGGCATTGGCAACCAGGAAAGTTTTTCGGCCGTGAAAAAGCTCTCGATTCTAATACCTGTCTACAACGAACTCGGCACGCTGGTTCAGGTGTTGGATAACGTTATCAAGGCTGAAACGCAAGGTCTGGAGAAAGAGCTGATAATTGTCGACGATGGTTCGACTGATGGCACTCGTGACATTCTGGCAACCCTTGACGCGCGAGAATACAACGCCAAGATTTATTTTCACGACAAAAACATGGGCAAGGGCGCGGCGCTGAGAACCGCTCAGCAAAATGCAACCGGCGACATCATTCTGATTCAGGACGCCGACCTCGAGTACGACCCTCGTGAGTATAACGAGTTGCTCAAGCCGATCATGGAAGACCATGCCGATGTTGTTTATGGGTCGAGGCTGTCTGGAGGAAAACCAACAAGGGCGTTTAAAATCACGCATTTGTTGGGCAATAAATTTCTCAGTTTTTTGACGAACGTTTTGTACGACTGCACGCTAACCGACATGGAGACTTGCTACAAGGTCTTCAAAGCAGAGTATTTCAAGAGAGTGGAGATTCGCTCCAACCGCTTCGACTTCGAGCCTGAGATCACTGCCAAGATTTTGAAACAGAAAGTGCGGCTTATAGAACTGCCGATTTCTTACTTTGGAAGAGATTATGCAGAAGGCAAGAAGATCACGTGGCGAGACGGTTTCGCAGCCATTTTTGCGCTGGTGAAGTTTCGGTTTATGGATTAGGAATCAGTCAGCGAAAATCTGTAAGCAAAAGTGGGCTATGCAGGCTTGTCTCGTTTTTCCAATTTATCAACGCGTCGCTCGATTTTGTTTATGCGAGTCTCCAGGAAAGCACTGGCTTTCTCGCTTTGTTGCAAAAATGAGCTGATGCCATTCAGTTTTGCTGATGTATCCGATGCAAACTCATTCAGCCTCGTGCCTAATTCATCTACCTTAGTGCCTAAATCATTCACTTTCGTGTTTGTTTCACTCAGTTTTGTACCTAAGTCATTCACTTTCGTGTTTGTTTCACTCAGTTTTGTACCTAAGTCATCCACCTTCGTGTTTGTTTCACTCAGTTTTGAACCTAAGTCATCCACCTTCGCGTTTGTTTCACTCAGTTTTGTACCTAAATCATTCACCTTCGTGTTTAATTCATCAACTTTCGTGTTTGTGTCATCAAGCCTACTGACAGTTCTATCAAGCCTGATGTTTGTTTCATCTAGCCTTGAATTTGTCCCGTCCAGTTTTTCTCCAAGCATGCCAAAGCCGCTCTTCAGCTCGTGTCTAAGCACCTCAATGAGTTTGGAATCGTTAGCCATAACGTGCCCCTCCGTCTCTACATTATTTGAGACGGCAGAACTGTGTCAATAGTTCAATTCATCGAGCAGTGAGCACCAGATTTAATCTCGCCGAAATGCGAGAGTTTCCCGGAGCTATAGCGGAAGGCCAACTATGGCCAGTAGCTTATTCCATACGCAACTCCAGCTAGTGCCCAAACGCACAAGAGCATTGAGCCAAGCAGTGATAACCTTTCGCGTCTTAGCCAGGTCATCAGAAACACCAGGACGCATGATATCCATGTTGCAATCGTAAGAAAAATGGGTTGCGAAGATTCGAGATCTGCAATCTGTCCGACTTCACCACTTACGCCATATCGAACATCCACTGGTGCGCCGACCAAGCCTTGCGCCCGTGCACTGGAAACAAGCCCGACCCAAACAAGTGACATGATCACCGCGGCGGCACAACGTTTCATTCTGTCGCGAATTTTTCGCAATCCGACCGGGCAGTTGTCCGTGATTATTGTTCCGTCTTTTCGTTGGTACAGCCGCAGACACAGGCGGCCTTCGTTTGTACGAATCAGTGACGCCGCTTCTTTGGTGGACATCTCAGCTATGTTGTAGACGTTCAATTTGCATTGTGCGCAAAAGCGAGTTCGATTATCTCCTTCCATTCCGTCCCATGGAACATCACAAGGTGCGGCGATGTAGAGCTTTTGTACCAGGGCGTCGTCATTGAGCACGTAACTTCCACCTTCGGACAAAGAGGGTCTACTAACCTAGCTCAGACACTCCTATCTGTCACTGGTGAAAACCCCT
>JBGAVL010000029.1:0-30845 GCA_044228145.1 Obscuribacteraceae bacterium (SeqCode) | reverse complement strand
GCCAGACTTAAGGTCGTCATTTTGCGGAAAATGTTTTGACAGGACGAGGTTGATGGCTTCATGGCAGGCACTTTTGAGTGGTAAGAGGGTTGTCAGGATTCCATATATGTACTTTACTCGAAAACCCGAAAAAGTAAATTCAGATTTGGGTCTAGAACTACGTGAGAGTACTAATGGGACAGAGCGGAAAGTACGTGTTTTACTAAACATCTGAGCTTTAACCGCCAATCTGCTCAAAGACCAATTTTAATCGATTTCAGGTGACCGGACAGGTATGGAAAAAACAAAAGAAGTGCCGAAAAAACCATGCGGCATTATTGACAGCCACGCTCATGTGGTGAGCGAATTCTTCGGCGAAGATCGCGAAGAGGTAATTAAGCGATCGTTTGAGAACGGCGTTGTGCAAATGGTTAATCCAGGGGTGGTTCTGGATAATGTCGACGAACTGATAGATATTGCCGAGCGACATGCCAATCTGTTTTTCGCAACCGGTCTGCACCCCCATGAAGCGAAGGACTGGACGGATAAGTGCGCCGAGGCGATTGAAAAAGCCTCGGCCCATCCCAAAGCTGTAGGAGTCGGAGAGTGCGGTCTCGATTTTTTCTACAACAATAGCGACCATGACAGCCAGCGCCACGCATTCGCTGCGCAATGTCGTCTGGCAAAGCGCTTGAACAAACCGGTAATCGTGCATTGCCGAGACGCCTGGCAAGAGGCTTTCGACATCCTCAAAGAGGAAGGAGCCGGCAACCACGCCGATTCGCTCAAAGGAGTTTTTCACTGTTTTACAGGTGCGCCGGAGCACTTGTCCGCTATCGCGGACTTGGGATTCTTTGTTTCTTTTTCCGGCATAGTTACGTTTCCCAATGCCAAAGCCTTGCAGGAAGCTGCTAAACGGGTGCCGGAAGACAAAATTCTGGTGGAAACAGATTGTCCATTTCTGGCACCACAGAAGGTGCGAGGCGCCAAGAACGAACCGCAGTATGTCTGGTACGTTGCTGAAAAACTTGCCGAGTTGAGAGGTTCTACGGTCGAGTCCATCGCTCAAAGCGCCATGCTCAATACAAGGAAATTGTTCTCTCTGCCTGAGCCGGTTCTGTAGTCTGGTATTGGATACGCCACACTACGGGTTCAGAAAGCGGGCGAGGCAACCGGGCGAGGCATGGCCTCGCCCCTACAGGCTAGCGAACTTTTACGTCCAGGCGAACTTCTGCGCCTGAGCCTGGTTTTGACGAAAATGCCAGCTCAGTCAAGTAGAGCGAACGAATGATTTCGGCGCGCTGGCGCATGCTGGTCATGCCCATACCGCCTGCATCACTTCTTTCTTCATCGAGCAAATGAACGTCATAGCCCGAGCCGTTGTCCGAGACGATAAACTTTAACCAGCCGTCGGCGGTTTCTTCAATCTTGACCGTGATTTGAGTTGCCGACGAATATTTCTCAGCGTTGTTTAATGCCTCCTGCACAATTCTAAAAATGTGCAGTTGCGCCAATTCAGGAAGACGCGCGATATCGCGTTCGATTTCCATCTGGCAGGAGATTCCTGAGCGTTCTTCAACCCGCTCCAGAAGCCCTTCAATGCTTACCTTTAAGCCCCAGTCTTGAAGATTGCGCGGAGCATAATCATTGCAAATATCGCGCAATTTTTCGACTATTTCATCGAGTGTTTCCATTACCTCATCATTTGTCAGCGCGCGATCGCCGGACATGTATCTTTTCAGCATCAACATATCGGCTATCACTGTATCGTGTAATTCCCTGGCCACACGCCGCTTCGTTTCTTCCTGCTGATGCACTAATTTCCAGGCTAGATTTTGCATCTCCAGCTTGTGCTGATCGACTTTGGGCGGACGATGGATTTTAGGTGTTGCCAAAGGGCGATGTAATGCCGGGTCACTGGTGCCGTCTCGCTCCTCATCCGGGTAAAGTGATGAAAGGCTGCGATCGAGAAGCAGGAGAATTTCCTCGACACGTATCCTCTCATTGTTGCGACACCAGGTATGTCCGTATTTTGTATGCACGAGATCAAGGCGAGCTTTCAATCTCGTGTCGAATTCGGCGTAGGAAAGAAAGACAAGCTCTTTTGAGGGAATGACAAATATCTCGATTGCGCGCGCTGAGGCTCGGACCGAGAGACAAAGTTCTTCATTGCGAGCGCGAAATCTATAAAAGCTTTGAGGCAGTTTTTTCTGACTGACCAGACCTTTTATCTGCGGCGGGCTATCGGGCTCCTTGATGTGTTTTGGAGCCATTAATTCCAAATCTTTGAACCTTTCCTTGTTTTCTTCGTTGGCAACGCGGTGGCTCAAATCGTCGAAGAGGCTGTCCATCAGGTCCTCTGCGATGCGGGTGAACTCTTTATCCTCGGTTTGTGCAACTGCTGCCGTCTTGGCTTTTTGTTCAGGAGGAAAGGTACGCTTTACTGCAATTGTTTTGCTAGGAAAAAGCAGTTTTGCCAGTTTTCTTGCATCGAAGGGAAAATTAACCACGGCAAAACTATACGCCTCGTGCGCCCATGTCAACGCTTCCATATCCGTTCTCGACCGCCCAGGCGATCAACTGCTCCCTTGTGTCAAGACCGAGCTTTAGAAGCAGAGTTTCACATTGTTTGCGAACGGTAGTGATGGATGTGGTGCGCGCATCGGCAATGTCTTGATACTTCATGCCTCTGGCCATCATACGCAGCACTTCATCTTCGCTGCGTGTCAGTTTTTTCCAGTTGCCCTTAACTTGTTCGGAGACAATGCCCGTTTCTCCGGCCATCACGCGCCTTATTGTTTCTGAAACTTTAGCCACGCGCTCGGATTTGAGCAAATAGGCTTGAACGCCCATGGCCAGTACTGTCTGAATAAACGCCATGCGACTTTCGGCAGAAAAGATCACCAGTTTGGACTCTTTCAGTTGCGAAAATTTCTCCACCATCGATCTGGGACCGTGGCTTCCTGGTAAATGCAGATCGAGAAGCACCACATCCGGCTTCATCTGTTGGACCATGGCATAGCCTTCGTCGCCGTCCAGAGAAGTGGCAATCACTTTGATGTCGCCTTCTTGCGACAAGCCCAGGGAAAGACCATCCAGTGTAGCCTGGTGATCTTCGATGATCACTACTTTGATGGTCTCTGTCACTGCCTTAACTCCCAGTAGTAAAGTTGTTAGTTTTCAGAACCGAGTTTCCTGTATCGTTTGCCCAGAGTGGCCGCTTTTGAGAAATGATCGGAGTTTTTGCTCACGCGCAATAGCGAGTCTGCGGCTCCTTGATAGTCTTTGGCTTGAGCCAGGCGTATGCCTAAATTGAAGAGCAAATCATCGACATAGGTTTGTTCTTGCTGCTTCAATTTTTGTCTCTTAATCTTGTCGAGCATGGAAAGGGCTTCGTCGTTTCTGCCCTGAGAAATCAATTCTTCAACCGTGGAAAGTTGGGGCGGAGGCTGTTCGGGAAAGACTAGCTTGAGGGCTGAGAACATCAGGAATGCGGAAACCAGTGTGAATACGAAGACATTGAATTTGTGTCTTGAACCGGCTGAAAGAATGTCCTTTTTGCTTGTTGCTTGCTCGGCATGGGCCTTCTCCTCGCGCATGAAATTGCCGGATGCGGAAAGAACTTCGTTGGGTGTGGTGATGGCAAATTGGCTCTCCTTGAGGGCCAGATGGACTGCTTTTACCGTCGCATCATCAAAAGGAATCCAGCCCGACGTGATCTGAGAGCCGCTTTCCTTTTTCTTTTTTTCGAATTTGGAAAGCGACATTTCAATGTCGTCGAGCAGTTCTTCGGCGTTGTTTTGCCTTTCGTACTTGGTTTTGCTCAGCGCCTTGCGTACTGCAGCTTCCAGACCTTGAGGAAACGGCAAGTCAACGCGAATGGCGTTCAAACTGGGCGGTGGACGATTGACATGCATGAACATCAGTCCCATGACGTCATCTGCATAAAACGGTCGTTTGCCTGTCAACATTTCAAAAATAGTGACACCAAGCGAATAAACATCGCTGCGAATATCGAGCTCTTCTCCGCGGCATTGCTCGGGGCTCATATAACCCGGCGAGCCGCAAACCTTGCCGTCCATGGTCAGCGAGCCTGACTCTTCGTTGCGCTCGAACATCAATTTGGCGACGCCGAAATCGAGCACTTTTACGATATCGTTTTCCAGGACTATATTTTCCGGTTTCAAGTCGCGATGAATAATTTTTGCTCTGTGAGCCTCGGCAACCGCGCTCAAAACCTGGCGAATAATCGGCAGAGCTTCATCTAGCGGAATGTGCCCTTTATCGCGGATTCGCCTTGCCAGTGAATCGCCTTTCAAAAATTCCGTGACGATGTAAGGTTGTTCTTCGCCCAATAGTCCGTAGTGAAAGAGTTTGACGATGTTGGGGTGATTGAGGACGCTTATCGTCTTTGCCTCGCGCAAAAAACGCCGCCGAGAATTAGGATCGCTAACGCGGCTGCCATGCAGGAGTTTTATCGCCATCTGCCTGGAGGTGGTCTCATCCAGAGCCCGGAAAACAGCCCCCATCGAACCCTGTCCCAGGAAAGCCAAAATCCGGTAACGATCGTCAATGTACTTGCCGATGAAAGGGCTCTTTCCGGCATCGTGCAGGCGAACGCTGTCTACCGGACAGAGGTCCTTGTCGTCTTCGAAAAGTTCATTGCAGGTGTTGCAGAGCTTCATTGCATCACCGCCCTTGCTGGCGTTTGTACGCCTGCATCAGCAGGTTGGCAGTGTCCTGCATTTGCGAACCGGCAGGGATTTTCTTCAACACACTGATGGCTTGAGCAAATTTGCTCTGGTTAGCATATTTGCGCGCCAGGTTCAGATAGGCGGTGTGAAGAGTGGAAGACTCTGCCTGGGACAAACGTTTGCCTGTGCGCTTGCGGTTTTCCAGAAAGGCGATCGCCTGTTCGGTTTGCCCTCTGACCAGCATTTCTTCAGGTGTATCCGGAGTGGCCAGGTCCCACAATTTCAGTAATCCTATGCCCAATACGACGAGAATGACGAGCAAGGGCAGGATGATCTTAAGTGCTCCTGGCGTCCATTCCGACTCATTGCCGTACGCCGCCGCCGCTTCCTGTGCATGAGAGCCGGTGCTGCGCATGTCTCTGCCGCGCACGACCGTTTCTTCCTGCCGGTGTGGCACCACCGGCGGTGATGTGTCGCTGGCGATCAGATCTCTTGTGCTGTGGTCGTAAGACTGTGAAATCGCCGCTGCATTGGCCGGCTGTATGCGCGGCAGAGTGTCTCCTGACGCCGCTCCCGGTGTGGCATCAAAAGCCGTCTGTGCCGATGCTTCCTTCGTCTGAGGCAAAGAGGCATTGCTCAACTCAATCAATGCGGCTGCAGCGCTTTCTCCTATTTTGGAAGTCTTGTTGTCGCTTGTGTTTTTTTCTCTTTTTGTTTTTACTCCGATGAAAACGTCTTGTGTGTCGCTGCTTGCGCCGTGGTGCTTTTCGGTGTCGGTGGTGAAAAGTGGGGAAACATCCTCATGGCTGGCAGCTGCATTGAAGGCTCCCGCAGCCGGCAAACTGGGCAGGTTGTCGCTTGTGCATTCAGCCAGAACTGAATTCAGTCTGGACAGGAGCGCTTCTACGCTTTGCGGTCTGGATGCCGGATCTTTTGCCAGAGTAGAGGAAATCATTTCCTCGAGCATGGGAGGAAACTGCAAATCCGGCTCTACATCGGAAAGTTTGGGTGGTTCGTCGTTGACGTGCAGATACATCAAACTGACGAGATCTTTGGCGGAAAACGGCCGTTTGCCGGTCAGCGCTTCGAAAAGGACGATGCCAATTGAATAAATGTCGCTGCGCCCGTCTACATCAGAGCCCCGGCATTGCTCGGGACTCATATATGCAGGGCTGCCGCATATAATTCCGTCGACAGTCAATTGCACCGGATCTATTGTCGAGTTATCAGCCATTTTGGCAATGCTGAAGTCCACGAGTTTGACGAATTCTTTGTTTTCCTCTTTCTCTACCAAAACAATATTGGGTGGTTTTATGTCCCTGTGTACGATGCCTTTTTTGTGCGCCTCGGAAAGCGCTTCCAGAACCTGCCTGATAATTGTCAGAGCGCGCCTGGCGTCCAAACGCCCTTCGTTGTTCAAGACTTTGGCCAAAGTGGTGCCGTTCAACAAGTCCATAACGAAATAGGGTTGCCCGTCGGCAGTCATGCCGAAGTCGTATAAAGTGAGTAAATTGGGGTGCTCGAGCCTGCTTATTGCCTTGGCTTCACGGTGGAAGCGGACCAGAGATTCAGGGTCCGCGCCCAGATAACCGTGCAGGACTTTGAGGGCGACCTGCCGCCCGAGCAATTCTTGTTTGGCTTTGTAAACACTGCCTACGGCGCCTTTGGCGATTAACGATTCGACCCGATAACGTTCGTCTATGAGCGCGCCCAAAAGCGGATCGCTCGGCAATGGAACGAGATACGAACCCTCATGCGGGCACAATTCGACCTCATCGGCGAACTGTTTATGGCAATTGAGGCAAAGCTTCATGGGACACGAACAAGCAGGTCTCTATATCTTTTTACCCACGCAGATATCTAATACTATCGCGCGCGCGTGCGTAGGGCTCTAAGCACCATCTAAGCACATGATCGAGGTACTTCTATAAAGCACTTAGTCTTAGGCTATCCCCCGCAAGGGCGATAGAGCTAGCGTCGAAGCCTCTTGTATTTATCCTTCAGCGCTTTGACTTTTGGCGCATGCGCTGAGTCTTCTGGAATTTTCTTGAGCAGTTTTTTGGCTTCGGTAAAGCGTTTTTGTTTCACCAATACCTCGGCTTGTTTGAACCGAGCATGATGGAGGAGATCCTCCTCCGCGTCAGTCAGAGGAGTTTTCTTTTCCTTTTTCTCGAGTACTTCGATAGCCTTTGTGAATTTCCCCGATGAGAAACTTTGCTGAGCCGGGCTGGGAGCCGTAACAACAGGTGCGGGCGGCTTTTCGAAAAACGGTTTGAGAATGAACCAGTAGCCGGCTCCGCCGGCAATTAGAAATGCGAGTGTAAGTACTACATATCGAATATCGATGCCTTGATTTTTGAAAGCGCTGCGCATGCGTGTGCGCGTCTGGCTGTCCTTCTTAGCTCCTGGCGCATCAAGATTGATTTCCAGGTCGCCGCCGCCTCTCATTTGCGTCAACTGGTGCAATTGCAAATCGGAAGGCCGCATCGAGGACAAGTCGGGCATCTTCGGAGGAGCTGGTCGGGCAGCGTGTTTGCCTGTCGACTCCATGGCCATTCGTAAACGTTCCTGGGTTTGCTCGGCAATGTCTATTTGCGGTGCATTTTCCATTGATGGCCCTGCCGAACTCGGTTGAGCCATTTCTCGATTGATGGCTTCGCCGCGCGCCTGATTGGCGTCCGAAGCTTTCTTCTTCAACTCGGAGCCACGGTTGGCGGCCTCCAGGAAGCGATTCATCAAGTCTGAGGTGAGTGCGTCATTGGCGTCGCCACTGGCAGCTGCCAGTCGACTGGCAGCCGAGCCAAGGTCCGGCTGGGCAGACAGAGAGCTGGAAGACATGCCTCCTTGAGGCAGCGAGGATGACTGCATGGATTGCGATGCGCCGGAAGAAAAAGTTCCGCTCTTGGCAGAGGCGTCCTGCTCCTTGCGCTTGGCGGCTTCCATAAGTCTGCTCACGGCCGAGGAGATTTTTTCGTCTCCCACAGGCAAGGGCGAATCCGAAAGTTCAGGTTGCGAACCTGACAGGGCTTTGGCTGCGGCCAGGCGATCTTGGGCGCCGCCGCCTCTGAAATCACTTTCAGCATTGAATCCGCTTGAGGCGTTGAAGTCAGAGTTGAAACTTGCTGACGCTGCCGATTCAAATGATTGAGCGGGCAAATCGGTACGCGATTTCTTGGGCGGATCAGGTCTTGAATCCGGCGCCTTGGCTGCCGGCATGTTGGTACGAGACTGGATGGCGCTGAAATAACCTGAAGACTTGGACTTGGATTTTTCAGGTGCGGTAGACGGCAGGTTGGTTTGCGAATCTGCCGGTGCGGCAGGCAAGCCTGCAATTGAGTCTTGTGGTTTCGCCGCCGGCACACCGGTTATCGAATCATTAGATCTGGCCGGAGCAGCAGGAGGTTTTACGTCCTCCTCTTCAGGCGGCTCTACCTGCGCCAGCTTGGCTGAGAGCAAATTTCCCAAACCAGTGCTCTTTTTCTGGGTGGTATCCGTCGGTACAGTCGGGTGTGTCGGAGGTTCCATGGGTTCGGCAAAAGGCTCAGACTTCGGCGCCTTCTCGGCCGCTTCCGCGGCCGTCAAGTCCGTCTGTGAAAGCTTAGCAGCAGATCCGGCCGATTGCATACCCGTCTTCGATTGTAGTGGGCTTTCCAGCGGTTTTTCGGAGGGCTTTTCGATGCCGTATGCATCTTCTGAAGGGCGATCGGCGTTTTTAGCTGCAAACATTGCGCCCAGACCAGTTTTTGACTGTCCCGCAGCCGCCGGTTTGTCGCCAGCAGCCTGTAGCAGCCGCGCAGCTGCACTTGATGTGCGTTCTTGAGCGACGGAAGCAGGGGGCTCTGACTTGCTCGTCTGTGTGTCCTCGCCGAGGAAATTGGCAGCAGTGCTGTTCATAAAATCGGAAGGAGAATTGTCAGTCTTCATCAAGCCGGCATTGAACAATTCGCCTGGACTGGTGGCTGAATCATCAGCCAAAGGGAGACCGGCAGTCTCCCTTTGAGACTCTTTTTCAGCCCAGGAAGTCTTACTGGCTGCCATTGCCAGGCGATCGGTAACCGATTGGTTGATCTTGACTGCTTCATTCGTTGCCAAACGGTCTTGCTCTTTGTCTGTACTCTTTGGCGTGTAATCAGAGACAAATTGGCTTGATTCGTCGCTCGATTTGAGCGAAACATCGTCAGCTGCATCTTTCGGAGCGCGCGTCAACAGCTCACCTTCGTCAATTGCCGCCTCGATGAGAGTTTGGTCGTGCCGTTTCGGTCTGAGAGGATCCGGAGCTTTAGCGGCTATTGGTTTATCTTCTTTTTCTTCGACTGACTCTTGGTAAGGCGGCGCCGGCTTTGCCGACGGAGTTGTTGGTTGAGCAAGCTTTGATGGCTTTTCGTCCGCCACGTCTTTGGGGACGCGAGTCAATAATTCGCTCTCATCTATAGCTGCTTCAATGAGAGTCTGATCAGGTCTTCTGGGTCTCATCGGATCCGGACCTCTGGGCGGAGCCTTAGGTTCAGTTACGGCATCGCTGGTCTCGACTGGCTTCGCCGGCGCAGGTGGGAGAGGTGGAGGCGCAGATGTCGGCGCCGGAGGTGGCGGTGGAGGAGGAGGAGGTGGTGGTGGCGAAGCTGGCGGCGCAGACTTTGGCGCCGGAGTTGGAGGAGGAGGTGGAGGAGGAGGAGGTGGTGGTGGCGACGAAGGCGGCGGCGCAGTTGGTGGCGCCTGTGTGTCAGCCACATCTCTAGGTGCGCGTGTGAGCAGCTCATCTTCACTAATGGCTGCTTCAATAATTGTCTGGTCGGGCCGCTTGCCTCTGTTAAGTTCGGATGGTTTAACAGCAGGTTTGGTATCAGGGATGGTGCGCGCTTCAGGAGCTTCAGCCATTGGCTTGACGAGCGGAGGCGGAGGCGGTGGTGCCGGTGGTGTCGGCGCCGGCTCATCGGCTATATCTTTGGGGACATGGGTCAGTCGCTCATCTTCAGAAATGGCAGGTTCGATCAATGTCTGATCTGCTCTCTTCCTGTCGGCAGAAGGTATGGACCTTACTGGTGTTGCAGAATTTTTTGCTGCTTCTTTCTGTGAAGAAGTGGCAGCATCATCATCTTCGTCATCACCGAATTTCAGTTCTAAAGCCGAACTGATTCGACTGATTTCATCTATCTCGATTTTCATTACCGGCCCGGCTGGTGGCACCGGCGGTACTGGCTGGCTGGGTTTAAGAGCTGAAGATCCTGGCACCGCTTGCGGTGGCTGAGCAACATTGCCGAGAGCGGGAATGCCCATTGGTTGAGTTCTTTGAGCCTGTGGTCCGGCACCAATCATTTGTGCTTGAGGCAGACCAGGCGCAGCCGGTTTGGCCTGAGGTTGACCGGGTGCAGGTGGAGCCCCGATGCGCTGAGGTTGCGGACCTCCGGGAACACCTGGGATTGCCGGTCGGTTTTGTGCAGGCGGCTGACCGGTAGGACCAGGAGCTGGTGTCACAGGTGGTGCTTGCGGCAGAGAAGATGCGGCTGGCGCCATCGGTTTAGCGGCAATCTGCGCTGCTCCCGTCGCGCCTTGTAGAGTCGGAGCCTGTCCTGGCGGCGCCGGCGCTGCACCTGGTTGACTGAGAAGTTGTCCTGATTGGACTGCGGCAGCTGGTTGCCCGGGCGGCAGCTGGACGGGGTTTTGACCGGTTTTTTGAACCGGGGGCACAGCTGGACCGCCTTTGCTGGGCGGCTGTACTAATGGTCGGCGTGGTTGCAAGGCCGGGTTGGGTAGAGGTGGAGACTGTGACGGAGTTGGCGGTGGAGCAGCCTGTGTTGGCTGCGAAGATGAGGCATAGCTTGGAGCAGCTGGTTTAGAAGTATTGATAGTAGGCGCCACTGTGGGATTTCCTCCCAATCCCGGCAGCGGTTGATAGCCGGGCGGGGGTGGTGGTGGTTGACCTGGTCTGAATATGCTCGGATCTTCTCCCCAGCCGCTCTCAAAAGATGACTCACCATTTGTCGGGGTGTGTACGTTTTCTCCGCTTCTCTGTCTGAGCCATTTTTCCGGATCGAGCGGAGCCGGTGTAGATGATTCTTCATCGCGCTTCGGTTCAAGTGCCCAGAGATCGCCGTCAATGTCCGCCGCCAGTGCCCGGGCTGCTTCATTGGTGTAGGACATCGAAGACGGCATAGGTGGTGGCATCGGAGGCGGAGCGATGTCTTCGCCCCAGGGTAATACCTGCCCTCTCGAATCGCCGTCCGTGAGCCGTTCGTCTGGTGAAAATTCAAAGGCATCTACTTTGACGCTATCCACTTTCTTGGACGGACCTTTTGACGGAGGAGGGCTCTTAATGCCCTTGCACGCATCTTTAAGTGAACGCCAGAATTCATTGATGTCGGCATAGCGGGCATCCGGTTTTTTGGAGAGCGCTTTAGCAATGACGTTTTCCAATTCGTCCGGAAATTGCAGATCGCTGCGAACGGCACTCAATTTTATCGGCGGCTCGGTGACATGAGCCAGCATGAGAGCGCGATGCTCTTCATGCTGAAAGGGTCTTTCGCCTGTCAGCATCTCAAAGACCATCACTGCCATCGAGTATATATCGCTACGCGCATCCAGAGGCATGCCCTGGCATTGCTCGGGACTCATGTAGGCAGGGCTTCCTGCCACTGTTTTCGGACGCCCGACCTGGGCTGATTTAGCTTCCGGCACATCGGCAATTCCGAAATCAAGCACTTTTACATAGTCGTTGACATAGTCATCTCCGTCGCCCATCTCTTCTAGAACGATGTTTTCCGGCTTGATGTCGCGGTGGACGATTTCTTGCGAATGTGCTTCGGAAAGAGCGTCACAGACCTGTTCGACAATTGGCAATGCTCTGGAGGGATGGAGAAACTTCCGCTCCTTGATCAGGTCGGCGAGCGTTCCACCTTCCAGGTAGTCCATGACCAGATACGGTTGCTGGTCATCGGTGATGCCGTGTTCCCACAACGTGATAATGTGCGGATGGCGTAGTTTACTGGCGGCGGCGAATTCTCTCAAGACGCGGTCAAGAGAGCCGGAGTCGGCCCCGAGGAAACTGTGCAGCACCTTGACGGCTACTTCTCTGCCCATCATCAGGCGTGTCGCTTTATACACGATTCCGCTGGAGCCTTTGCCGATGACGGAGTCGACAACATAGCGGTCGTTAATCAATGCGCCGATAAGCGGGTCTTTACCGACCGACTCGAGAACGGAATTGTCCCTGGGACAGGCCGCCATTCCATCGGCAAAGTACTGATTGCATCTGAGACAAAGCTTCATGTGTTACGGCTTCAGGCTTCCTTAATTCAGCTACTCAGTAATACTTGCTTGCCCCGGGTGCGATTCTGCTCCGGCTTACGCCAACTTGGTTTTGTTCACGCCAGCAACAGATGAAGGAACCGTGCCCCCTCATTTAAGATACCCTGTTAATAAATCAATATTCGCGATAAGACAAAAAACAAAGGTTTTTAACAGGTTAAATTCGTTTTTCAGCCGCTTGACCGCCTCTGATGGGCGTCAGACCGTACTGACTTTACTCTGGCGAGAATACCAGTCACCCGGCAAACGCTCAACAATACCCGCCAGTTCGAGCATAGTCAGAGTCGCGGAAAGTTCGCCGGCGGACATTTCCAGCCTATGGCCCAAGACATCGAAGTGGATCGGCTCGGTTGTAACAAGCTCGAAAACCTCCTTTTCTCGACCGAAAAGCTCGACCATGGATGGAACGTCACGCATGGTTGGCACCGATACCCAATTCAAACCATTCAAAACATCGATGTAATTCATGACTAGTTGAGCTTTGTTTGCAGCTATCAGCTTATTGCAACCCATCGACATAGGAGCATCGACACGTCCAGGTAGAGCAAAGATTTCGCGGCTTTGTTCAAAGCCAATGTCGGCCGTAATCAGTGAACCGGAAGTTGCACCAGCCTCAATTACGACTACACCCTTGCTCAAGCCGCTGATAATTCGGTTGCGAGCGGGAAAGCGCCAGGGCTCGGGCTTTGTTCCCGGGAAAAATTCGGAAATCACGGCTCCATGGGTGCCGTCAATCAGACCGTTGTAGAGAGGCTTGTTGGAAGTTGGATAACAAAGATCCGGTCCGTTAGCCAGCACCGCCACTGTTCTGCCACCACCTTCGATGGCTCCCCAATGACACAATGAATCGATGCCCACGGCCATTCCGCTGACTATGGTGGCGCCGGCTTCCGCCAGCCCGCGCGCGAATTCCTTAGCCAGCCGCTGCCCGTACGCGGTCGGACGCCTGGTTCCGACAATGGCTACTGAATGGTCCAGCTCTTGCGGGGTAAGCTTTCCTTTCATATAAAGAACCAGGGGCGGGTCGGCGATTTCTCTCAGCCGGCAAGGATAGAGCGGATGATAAAAAGGCAGCGCCGTTACGCTTTCTTTTTCCAGTACTGCAAGAAGTTTGTCGAAGTCGATATGGGCACGCTTCTGAATGAAATGCTCGATTTGCTCGGACTTAATCCAGGGTAGAGTTTTCAATTCGGAGGCGGTAGCATGCCAGGCTGCTTCGGCTGATAAAAAATGCTCGAAGAGCATCCGTGTCCGCTTGGCGCCCAGACCAACTCCGATCATCTGGTCGAAGCCCAGCCAAAAAGGCAATTCCTTGGCCAAATCGTGCGCCTGTTCTCTTTCCGCGCGCTCGGCTATCTCTTTCAAAAGATCTTCATCGGGGCCTCTGCCGCAACCCATGTCAGTTTCTCCTCAGGATCGACTTCCTTCCAGCGCGAAAGTTAAAGCGAATCGATAAATTGTGACAGAACCCCGTCACTTCTTGCATTTACCAATAATTTATCAGCCACCTGCGATTGTTCGCGATTTTTCCTTGGGCGCCTTTTGATTTCCTAAGTGCATATAAGCCGCCTATGTAGTTTTTCTACGTAATTTCACCAGTTACAGGTCTGAGCGCCAATTTTATGATTCCAAGCATCATGAAAAATACGCGATTTACTGTCTTCGCGCGCCTGAGCGCCCTCATTGCTCTGGCGGCGATCATAACCAGCGCCGCCCGGGCGGACGAACCTGCCGTCAAGCGGCCTACTGCCTTTAAGCTCAATGCGCAGGTCAATCAACACCCAGAATTGAGCCGAGAGCAAGGCGATATGTTCTTGTCCCACCTGGCTCCGACTGAAACTTCTAGCGAGACCGGTGTTCCGACAGGGGCACAAAACCTGCCGGGCGCACAGAGGGCATTGCCCCGAATGACGCCGGCCCTGCCCCAAGCCATTAGGCCGAACGTCGCTCTGTCCGGAAATGCCAGCGCATCGACCATGGCGCAGCCGGCACCACCGTCATACCTGAGCGAATACGATGTTGACTGGTCGAGCTGGATCAGCCAGATGGCTGCTCGCTGGCATTACAACTTGAGAAGGTTGGAAGCACAATCCAATGTTTGCTTTGTCACTGAGCGTCCTGCTTTGATTCAATTTACTTGTGCTGCCAACGGGCTAGTGGGAAATTTTTCCCTGAAACAGTCTTCCGGGATATATGCGTACGATCAGTTGCAGATGTTAGCATTGAGTCAGGTTACTCCTCTGCCGCCATTTCCCAAGGGGACCAGATGTGCCACCATTACTCTTGTTCAGGGTTGGGAGTCGCATACCAAGAAACCTGGCGAAAGCGGCTTTGATCCAAGAGCGTTCGGACGACGCTTTCCAATGGAGAAAGTCCAGCAATGGGTAAGGTCAAACTAAGTACTTCTCTTACTATCCTCCTTCTGTCGATAAATCTGTGTTTGTCAGGCATTGCCGGCATTCCCGCTCAGGGGCAGGGCACCGGGGGCAGTGTCAAGCAGAAGCTATCGGCCTTGGAACAACGACTGTTTTTTAAAACATATGAAGATGCAGACGAAAATGTGCGCTTGAAGAAAATCGAGCGGCGAGTCTTTGGCGAAGAGATGGAAGGCTCTATTCCAGAGCGTCTTGAGAAGGTATCCACGGCACTCGGACCACAGCGCGAGCCGGATGGCACCGTGCCCGGTGCAGCGCAGCGTCCTACGTCGCCACCGCCAGCGGCATCACCGAAAGAGCACGCGCCATCTGCCGACTATGAGGCTGAAGATGCTATCGAGAAAGCAAAACTGGCAGTAATGGCCGCAAAAGATGCTGAATTGCAGCGACTTTTGGGTGAGGGGGTAGGACTCTGGCGTAACCGTAGAGCCAGTGAAGCAACCGAAAAGTTTGAACAGGTGATCAGGCTTGATCCCAACAACGCCGAAGCACATTTCAGCATGGGTATTATTTATGAAGCGGCTGGCAACTTTGCCGAAGCACTCTCCAGCTACAAGAAGGCGTCTTCATCAAGACCTGAAAACAGGGACTATAAAAATGCAATTGCTGATGTAGAGAAAAAAGCCCATTCAAAAGAAAAGGTGGAAGGCTTAAGCGGCGAATTGAAGTTGATGGCCGAAGACGCTGCTGCCGCCTTTAAACGTGGCGAGTATATGTCCGCTCTGGATCTTTACAAGCAGTTCGAGGCGAAAGCCCCTCCCCTCGCTCACGTCAAGTACAACATCGGCACCACATATCTGATGATGAAAAACTATCAGATGGCCCTTGAATATTATAAGCAAGCAAAAAAACTCAAACCCTCCGAGCCTAAATATGTGCAAGCAGTCCAGCAGCTTGAAGGCAACTTGAAAAAGGACGCGGCCGAAAGAAAGCAAGCCGAAAAACAAACTCTGTCTGCTTATGAAGAGCAGGAGAAAAAGCGTAATCCGGCATTCAAAGCCGGAAATTCCGGCTCCAATAAATTTGCCCAGCTTGGTTCTCAGCCGTCGGCAGCAAAAGGTCAGGAATTTATGAACAGCGTCGGTCTGATTGGAAAGTCTAGCCGTGACGGCGTCGTAATTGTAGCTGTCGGCATTGCTTCTCGAGCGACCCGGGCCGGAATTTTGCAGGGCGATTTGATCAAGGCTGTGGATGGCGTGATCATAAAAGGCACAAGCGATTTAAACAGTGCCATCGAATCAAAAATGGGTCAGCCGATTCAACTCACCGTGCAGCGAGGCAATCAATTGGGTCAGGTGCGTTTTTAGAATCTCCTGCGGAAAAGAGATCCTTCAGGTTGACGCTTATATTTGAATAGTTCGTCAACGATCATTTGACTCGTGTCTACGGAGCGATTCTTTTCGCCGACTACAGGCCATCCGCCGGCGCCGGTTCCGTCCCAGGCGTGTTGAGCCGGTCCTGTCGAGCCACGACCAATCATGGCTCCCAACTTTCCAGCACGCCAGTCGCCGGCATAGAAGAATTCTTTGACCGGATATCCATTACATTGGCCGGAATTGTATTCGGTGACAACAAAATCACCCTGCCGCGTCACGGTCGGAGGACCACTGCAGAAGTTGTCTGCTGCTGCCTGTTTCGCTTGATCGCGAGGGCGGCTGTCTGCAACCCTCGGCATGGGAAGAGTCATCAGACCGCGGCCGCCCACGGCTGGCAGCATGTCGTCATAATTGCTCAAGAAGCTGATGTCTGCAGCAAAATCGCCGGGCAGTATGTTTGCCTCAGTGCCCAATCTTGTGCCGTGAACGGAGGCCACTCCTGCAGGTCGGCATCGACTTTGACGGAGCTGTTGGCTTTAAGAGAGTCGACCATCGCTTTGAAGTAATCGACATCGTCATATTTGGGATTGGTTTCATTCAAACCGGCTCCGGGCGAATTCCAGTCTTGAACCTTGGCCAGACCGCCTGAATATGGAACATCTTGAGTTTTGGCGACTGGATAGACAACCATGAATCCATCGCCGGCCTTCTGTTTGGCATCGGCGATCGCATCCATTCCGGATTCACCTTCCATCAGCCCTTTACCGTTGCCGCCTGCAACACCATGCAAAACAAACAAGACCGGCAGTGGTTTTTTTCCGTCATATCCTACCGGAAGATAAACATCATATTCGCGTTTGTCGACTGAGCCATCACTGCCTTTTACGTCGACAGTCATATGATTGGTGACGCCTGGGACCATAGTGTCCCGACCGACAAATCCTTTATAAGAGCCCTGACTTACCGTTCTGTCGTCAGTCCGAAGACCTGAAAACAGTGCCTTTTCGCCTTGATTGGCAGTAGCGGGCACTTCCGGTAAGGCGCTGTCGCCTTCCAATGGTGTAGCCATATTCAATATAACCTCAGGGAGAACGAGGATGTTGCCCACCAGGTGTGGGTTAACTGCCCACCAGGTGTGGGTTAACTGCCCACCAGGTGTGGGATAGCCGGTTTATTCTTGGATCAGACAGGTGGATGGCATGACAATACGCTGCCTCTTGGCAATAGTAAATGGGGGGATTCCCCCATTGGATGCCTTTTTGCCATTGGGTGCTAAACCTTTGCTCAGCAAGCTATTACAGCGTTGCTCGAATTTTAACCGATATCGGTTGAAATTTCTGCCTGCTCCCCCAAAAGTCGGCAAGTCAAGAAGTCGCCGCCAAAAGATTGGGCCTAGGGCGAAACATTAAGTGCGAACCAACTCTACGGTTTTTTTGGTGGTCATATCCGAAACATCTGCGGATCCGCCCACGTGCTTGATATTGTATATGGTGTCACGCTCGACCGGCGTGTAACCGGCTTGTGAGATCAAGTATTCCATCTCTTCTTTCGCCAGTTGCAGAGGTGTCATCGCTCCGGCGGCGTGAGTGATCTTTTCTTCGCCGATGGTTCCATCCATGTCGTCTGCGCCGAATGAGAGCGCAATCTGGGCAATTTTTTCGCCTAACTGAATCCAGTAAGCCTTGATATGCGGAAAATTGTCGAGCAGGATGCGGGAGACGGCCACGTCTTTGAGCAGATCGTAGCCGGTGGGCTCTTCTACTTCGCCTTTGATGGTCGTGCCTTCGTAGTAGCACTTGAGCGGAATAAAACATTGAAATCCGCCGGTCTTATCTTGTTGTTCACGCAAAAGCAGCATGTGATCGACCTTGTTCTCGACTGTTTCACTGATGCCGGTAAGCATCGTGGCATTGCTGTAAAGTCCCAGTTTGTGAGCAATGCCGTGAATCTCTAGCCAGACGTGTGCAGGCGTTTTTTTGACTGCCATGCGAGTTCTTACGCCTTCATCAAAAATCTCCGCACCGCCTCCTGGCATTGACTGAAGACCGGCCGCAATCAAGCGTTTGAGGCAGTCTTCATAACTGATTTTTTCGCGGTCGGCCAGATACTCGATCTCGACTGCAGTCATTGCCTTCATATGAATATGGGGAAATTTTGCTTTGATTTCTTTCAGTATCGTTTCGTAGTACTTGATGTCGGCCTGCGGAGTCAAACCGCCCACCATATGAATCTCGCTCACGCCGAGGGCCGCACCTTTAGCAGCCTCTTCCAGCACTCTCTCGATCGACCACATGTAGGCTTTGCCTTTTTCTGCCGGGTTTGCATAAGAGCAAAATTTGCAGGTCTCGCCGCAAATGTTTGTCGGATTGAGATGCATGTTGTGAATGTAATAGACGTATTTTTCTCTGTCTTTTCCAGCTTTTTTCCGGCGCGCGTATTCGCCCAGTGCGCCTATTGCGGCAAGGTCATTGGATTGGTAGAGGCGAATCGCCTCGTTGCCTGTGATGCGCTCTGACTGCACGACCTTCTCTGCAATGTCTGCCAGCGGGTGTTTGCTTTCAATTATTCTTTCAATCGCCAATTCCACTTTTGCGTCCTCAAGTTTCCGATTGATATTGTTGGAAAATGCCCCTGGCTCAAGCCTGGACTTAATTTCAATGCGATTGATCCTATCATGTAGAGGTGTTTGGGCAGGTGGGCTGAGCGCTGATGTTGAGATAATGTCTTGATTGAGATTAGATAAGGTTATTGTTAGTCCGCAAGCATCAAGTATGGCCGACCTTTCAGCAAGAAAATACGACGCACATTACCGACGCCTTGGCTTGATGCCGGGAGCGACGCCTGAAGAAATCGGTCAGGCGGCACGCTTGCTCAAGTTGAAGCTTCAACCGGAGAGGCTGAATAATGGTCCGCTCAAGGATATTGCGCCGATCAGGATGGCCGAAATCGACGAATCGACCATGCATTTGAATAGCTATTGGCAACGCTACGGTGCTGCCCCGCCAAGCATTCAGAATCGCTCTGGCGCGGATTCTCCAGCCCTTTCCGGTTCTCAGTTGCCGCTTCGGGCGCAAGAAGCTTGCCTGGCGCAAAAGGCCAGCTCTGTACTGGTTGCCGACTGCCAGGAGAGCGCCACTCAACTCTTTGTCGCCGGTAATGAAACTGAAATAAGCAAAGTTGATCAAATGGAATTGATCGGACCTCTAGAACCGGAGCTCAATTTCAGTTTTTTCCTTTTCAAGAAAACCGATGGTGCCGTGTCGCCTAACGCCGACGTAATCAAATCGCGCTCGATAATCGGGCTCTTTATTCTGGGATTGCTCTGGGTGGCTATTCCGCTTTTTCTAGTTAAGGTGCTTGCCTTTATTTTTCAGGACTGCGGCGTCGATCGATGGCTTGATTATGTATCCATTCTTGCGCATATTGTCCCTGTTTGTTTTGTGCCGCCTCTGGTCATTTACGAATATGCCTTCTTTCGGCAGTTGCAATTTCCTTTCGCCGGCGCCCTTCGGTTGCCAGTTGAACCAGCAATTGAAGACTGCGTTACGAGGCTGAGTGTGAGATCAATCGGCAATCCCGCCGGTTGGACGGTCGAAGAGAAATCGCTTCAATGCATTGAAAACTCAGTTAAAAGCGGAGAGATCGTGGCTAAGTATACGGGTGTCGAGGGCGATGCAAAACTGCCTTTGAAAATCCACGTTCGTGTCGAAGAGCTAAGTCCTACAAGCAGTTTTCTTGTCTATTGGTTTGAGCTCGACTGGCAGCTCCTCTTCAAAGGCAGAGCGGTTTCGCGTATGAAGTCGGCGCGCTTTGAACTGGAAAGATTGATCAAAGAAAGCTAATAAGTGTCGGCGTCGAATTCAGTTGTTTCTGGATAGCCTTCATCCATGGGCATCCCGGCGAAGATGTGGTCGTCGGCATGCTTGTTGGAATAGACTCCGTAAAAAAGGTAAACGGCAGCCATGACGCTGTAAATGCCCAGCCAGAGAGGAAAAAACTGATTGGTGACAATTAGAATTGTGCCCAGTACGACTCCAGGAGTGACGGCAACCACTGAAACACGAACCAGTTTGCTGTAAGACAAAATGAAATTCATCGTGCCTGTAAATACCCGCCCAATCAGCCCCAGTACTAAAGTTTGAGAGGCCACGAAACCAAAGTGAATGGGCAGCAAGACTAAAGTGACAATCAAGCCGAGCCAGGTCTTGAGAAACGTGATGTATTTGGCGATGCCGAGCGGTTCAATGATGGCTGAGAAGACTTTCTTATAGATCCATTCTCTTACCAATCCGTGTCCGCGTACATAGTGAGCGCATCCTGTCTCGCCCACGACCAGGGGCGCAAAGTCTTCCGGGAGGGCTGGCTGCACGTCGGTTTTATCAAAGCGTACGGCAATTTTTCCGTTTACAGTTATTACATAGGGCAGTTCTTTGTCGATGGACAGATGACCTTCCTTGAAAGTCATGGTCGGCAATTGAGGCAAAATCAGCTTTTCAATTTGCCCGATTGCCACATTGGTCCAGGTGTGCACCCAAATACCGATGCACAGTGTCGACAGGAAAATCATCACAAAGAGATAGCCATAGCCTACCCCCTTCCATTCTCGGGCGGCTCGAATGTAAGTATGTTTGGAGTAAAACGCCAGGTAAAGGGTCCGAATTGTATTAATCCAGGGCATTCACCTATCTCCGGGATCGTCCGTTACCTTCTAAATACCCTAAAAGTCTTGCTCCAAGAACGTCAATTACCCTGAACTTCAAACTTGGACTTCATTTACATCCTAACCCAATGCAGGCTTCTTAGGCGGATAAGTTTTGCGCCGGTCCGAACAATCAGGGCTCTTGCCACCTTCCGTTCGTCAAAGAGGTCATTACATGATCCTGCCAGATTCCGTTCAGATAGAGATAATCCCTGGCGTATCCTTCCACCACAAACCCAAGTCGGCTTAAAACTGCGGCGCTCTTCAGATTATTGGGCACGTAATTTGCCATTATGCGGTGCACATTCATCTCTGTAAAAGCGAAGTCGATGCCTCTGCTTACCGCTTCAGTCATATATCCCTGCCCCTGACAGTCCTTGTCTATGCTGTATCCGAGATAGCAGAACTGAGCAGCTCTTCTTATGATGGATGTGAAATTGACCGAGCCGACCACGCGTTTTTCGTATTCGCTTTCGCCTTTGCGCATGAACACAAAGAGATTAAGCGCCTGGTCCTGCTCATACGCCTCATGGTTTTTAACCAGGCGATCGCTCCAGTGCAAGGGTGTGAAAAACGCGTCAGGCATGAGAGCCTGAGAGTTGGCGACATGCTCTCTGTTTCTCACGTAGTAGTCGACCACGTTGCCGGCATCTTCAGGTCCCGGCATTGTCAAAACCAGCCTGTCTGCATAAAGAACTGGGATTTGTTTGTTCATGCTAATTCTCGCCTGTCGCAAAACTACCCAGATCTTTATCGACAGTCAGGTTTTTGCGCTTCAACTCCAGCGCCACGTCATTTTCACTTACACTTTTGACATGGGCGAGCACGCGCTCATGAATTTTGTGGATGATTTGATCGCAAAAGAGGCGCCAGTAGAAATAGGGCTCCATGCGATTTTGGTACCATGTTGTTCCCTCTAAATCGGTGCCGCTTTCATCGGCATTGCCAATTAGGAATTGTCCCTGTCTGCTCATCATATATCCATTTAAATGGGGCGGATGCAGGTCGTTGTATGGCGACAATTCATTCATGGGACGTGCCTGTGAAACAACGTCAAACCTGAGCAAATGAGGCGCCTGGTACACAGTAATGGGCTCGACAAATGTACCGGTATTGAAGACGCAATGTCTCACCGCACCGCGGCCGGTGCCGGTGATTGTGGCGTGCGTGGGATAGGCGATGCCGGCGCGGAACATAAATTCCGTAGGTTCTTTCATAGCAGGAAAACACACCACCCGATTCCACACCATAGAAGGATCGGCTTTCACCTTTACGGAGGTGCTCACCTTGTAGACAGGAGGCTGGCCAGGACTGGTCGCTTCCCAGAGCGCCATGAAGGGCAGGAGAACCGAAAGCGATCCGGCGATTTTGGGCACCTCGCCTTTGACGCTCCCTCCTTGAATGCGATAAGCAATCGAGCCGCCCACCATCGCAACAAAGGCAATCAGAGGCATGGCCATGATCAAGCAAACAATTCCTTCTATACGGAAAAGAATGGCGCCCAAGCCCGTGAAGCAGAGAGCCAGAAATGCTGCCTGTATGCAAGCAGCATATGTGCGCTTCTTCTTATATCCGTACAAAATGGGCGCGAGAATGCTGACGGCAAAAGGAGCGGCAATGAAGAGGCTCCAGCCGTAATTGCCGAGCAATGCCGCTGCTCCATAGAGAAATGCAACCGCAAAAGGTGCCGGCAAGGCGCTTGCTACGACGACCGTATACCATTTATCTTCCGGAATTACTTTATCCAGAAATTGCCTGATCGCGCTGTCGGCTTTGCCGGCTCTGAGGCGTTCCACAACCGACTGTGGTTCTCGGCTCAATTCGCCCTTCCTGAAAGAAGTCGGTGTCAATGTCTTTTCGGCGAAGACTCCATCTTGCAATTTACTGCTTTCAATTGATGGGCGAGACTGTTGAATTAGATCATGTTCTTCCTCGTCATTCTGTGACGGCAGCCAGGTCAGGATTTTGAAAAAAACAAGATTGGCGACTGGAAAGAAAAACGCGACCACCAGCCAGAGAGGCAATTGGGTTGCCCTCAGTCTTCTAAGCGTCAAAACAGAACCTGCCCAAACAAAAGGCAGAGACATAATCAACATGGTCGAGTAAAAGCGAAAGTCGTCTGGAGAGATACCGGTGGCTGTCAATGAGAGCGCCGGGGCAAAATAGTCGATGAAAGACCAGGACCTGTGAAAGATAAATTGAGACACTGACATGTCAAGCAAATACTTGATGACCATGAGGGACGCTCCCAGCGTGAAGTAAGGAGCCCTGTCGATGGTTCCATCAAGTCTATAGAGGTCGGACGGCCTGATTTGCAGAGCGAATTTGCTCATGGTTTCTCAGTTAGCGGACGCTGAACCCACACGGATAAACGAATCGAGATCTTAGCGTAGTTTCTTGCCCTGTCAGGCGCCTTGGCCCGGCAGTTTGTGTGGGACAATCAGGTCTGACTGCCAAACGGTATTTGCATTGTGCTGGTAAGGCGTTTCAATTATTGCTGGTTTTTAAATTTACTGAGCATTTTCGTGTTGGTTGCCTGTACAACCGCAGACGAGAAAGACAAATTTGCCGGATTGATTCAATCGTCGATCAAAGCCCGCTCGGTGGGTCATGAAGATTTGTCGGCAAACGATCTCAAAGAAGCTTTTGAATTGCTGCCGCCTCCGGGCGATCCTAAAAGAGTTGAGGCAGTCAATCAGCTGTATCCGGAAATTGTCGAGCTGGCCCGTGAGCTGGGAAAGTCCGGTCGGTTTTCGCTCTCCCACACCATGTATGACAAAGCGATAGAAATCGAACAAGAATGTACGATTGCCGGCAAATCATCGGCGGCCGCATTGAAACAAGAAACTGAAAAGGTTTTCGACACCGAAGAAAAGATATTGGACCGGGCCTCCTCTTCAAACGATCTCAGGACGAGAGAAAAGCAACTGAGACATACGACAGACAATTTGAAAAAACGATACGAAAAGGGTGAGTACCTAACAGTTGAGGCTGAAGCAAAGCAGCATTTGGAGGTTGTTCGCGCAGCACTTGGAACAGCAAGCCCTCAGTATGACGAGATTCGTAAAGTCGTCATTGATTCTCAGGTCAGGCTGGACAAAATGCCTGATGCACTGGGGCTCTTAAACCGAGATGAAAAAGAACTGGACACTTTTACTCTTGAAGGTTTGAGAAATGCAGATGAGGATGCCGTTCAAAATGCCCTCTTTCTTAGCACAACATTGTTCAATAAAGCCAACCTGGAGACGATTGCAGGCCCTCTCGATGAAGCGGAAAGACATGCCAGGCGGTCTCTGGAACTGGTGAACACATTGGGTGGAACCTTTCGTTTGGAAAAGGCACTAAGTGAGATGGCGCTTGCAAACGTGCTCAGCAGAAAAGGAGACGAAAGTGAAGCCCTTAATCTGGCACGCAAAGCGCAAAAGATGTTGGAGACTGTCAACACTTCAAAAGGAGACAGGATTTCCTCTCTGTCTTTGATTGGCCGGCTGGAAGATAAGCTCGGACAAAAACAGCAAGCGCAGGTAGATTTCACAAACCTATTAAAGCTGGTTTCTGCCTCTCCTGGTTTGGTGGAGTCCACCATTGCCTATGCCTATGCCGCTGCTTTTTATCGCGCGCGTGGGGCGGAGCCCGTTTTTTCAAAGCTAAAAGAGAAGGCTCTTGCTTCGGCAATGGCAAAAGGGCAGTCAAAAATTGCTGCGCAAGCCGTTTTTGAAACCCTGGGCGACAGCTCATTTCATGTTTTGCAATTCAGCGAAGCGCTGGATTTCTACAGCAAGGCGATGCCATACTCATCTAATTTCCAATTGGAAAGAATTAAAATGAAGATTGAAGACTGCAAGAAAAGACAAGTCAATTGAACTGAGGTGAATTATGAGCAGGCGCCGTTGCGCAAATCTTTTGCTTTCAATGCTTCTTTTCGTTAGTTTGAACCTCAACACAGGATGTTCCGGCCCGGCAAAGAAAGATGACTTTGCCGATCTGATGAAGTCTGCTCAAGCTGCCCGAGCCACAGGACATGAAGATCTGGCTGCCAATTGTTTGAAAGATGCTTTCGACAATTTGCCCGGCAAAGACAATGCGGGGCGCGCCCCGTCGATCAATCAAATCTATCCGGAAATCCTCGCTCTGGCTTCCGACCTGCGTCAGTCCGGTCGTTTTTCGCTGTCTAAAACAATGTTGGATAAAGCAATCGAGATCGAGTCCGAATGCACAATTGAAGGCAAGCAATCAGCCGTCGCCGTGAAAGAAGAAACAGAGAAAATGGGTGACATGGAAATCAATCTTTTGAAGAGGGCGGATAAAGCAAAAGATTTAAAGAACGAACTCAAAAAGTTGAAGCTCACGACCAGGGGCCTGTTCAAACAGTTTCAAAAGGGTGACTACGATCAGGTTGCTCGCGACGGCAGGGCTCATCTGGAAGTGTTGAGGAAGACCAGAGGCGTGGCCAGCAATGCATATTGCGACGCTCGCAATCTTGTTGTCGACTCTCTTCTACTAAAAGACAATGTGACAGGAGCAATCAAATTATTGGAAGATGATGTTCCTGAATTGAGCAACTTCAAAGTCGAAGATTTGAAAAATGCAGATGAGGATGCTGCAGAAGCAGCACTTTTTCTCAGTCCTTTGTTGGAGCAAATTGCTGGACTGCAGCTCAGTATTAAAAAATACGACGAGGCCGAGAAGAATGCCAAACGAGCCTATGAATTAGCCCAGACTATGGGCGGAAAATTGAATTCGACATCGGCTGCCAGTTTGGTCACGCTGGCGACAATAATGCGAGTCAGAGGCAAGTACAAAGAATCGCTCGAAGCCTCAAAATGTGCGTTACCTTTATTTGCCAAAGCGAAAAAACATCGTGACAGTTGGGAGAGGTGTCTATACACGATTGCTCAAGCGGAAGCTGATCTCGGTCAGCACGAAAATGCTCGTCAGGATTTTCTCAAGCTCGTCAGGATGGCAGAAGGTAAGCCGCAGCGTGGCGTCTCAAGCGCCTCTCTGGCAGTGGCGGCTGTGTATTTTCGTACTCAAGGTGATGAGAAACGATATGAAGGCATAAAAGACAAAGCCATCCAGCTTGCTTCCAGAAATGGAGAACCCCGTGCTTCAATTGAAATGGTGTATGAATTGCTGGGAGATGGTGCAGTCAGTATGTCGAAGTTTACTCAAGCCGAGGATTTTTATCGGACTGCATTGAAGTATGCGGCGGCATCTCAAAAAGAAGGGCTGGAGAAGAAAATCGCTACCTGCAAGCGAAACAGGTCGGCGGAGAGTTAGATAAAGCTGTTGCGTTTTTTGCTTTCTTTGGCGCTGATTTTGACCGGTTTTAACCCCAATTGAACCAGCTGCCTGGCCACCAGCTCGAAAAATTTTTGTCGGTCGCCGCCTCTAATAACTGCCAGATGGTGAGCTTCGGCAAGACAAACTGGATAGCCCATGCCTTTTGTTACCTGCGACCTTACAGCTTGAAGGGCACTGTCCAGAAGTTCTTTGTGGTCCACCATCCAGCGCGGAAATTCAATGCGCGCTACTTCACTGCCGACATTGAAATAGGTGAAACAAATTCTGTGCTCTGCTCCCATCAATTTGGTGACTGAGGCTCCGGAAAGAAACGCTGCTGTGCGCTCCCCATATTTGAGCGATTTTGCTACCAGCTGTCGATCGCTCAATGGCCAGATTTGAGAACAGGGAAAATCTTCTTCATTCAACTGACCGCAATGATCCCGGCAATGACTGCTCTCGTACGGGCAGATGTAAACACGCAGATCGTTGACCAGATCGGCGCTGCGGCTGTTGCTCAGATAACCGAAGAGGGGTACTCCCGCATCGTGCATGGTCTCCAGGGCATCGGTCATTCTTCTCAGATAGGTTTCTATATAACCGCCCGGCATCTTTTCGACAGACCAGGGGATGAGCGAGCCGTCCACCAGTGCCACCACAGGCGCACCACGCAGGAGCGACTGCAACGACAATTCGACAAGCTTTTCCAATTCCAACATCTGGCGCTCCAGCGAAACATAAAGTTCGTCAATATGCATGCGGCGCCTGTCTACAAGTGGATAGAGATCTTCATCCGTGTGATAGAGGCGCGGCTCGGTGTCGAGGACAGGCGGTGCTTTGATGCCATAGCTGATTATTGCCGAGCCGATATTGAGCAGAAAGCAAGTGTGAATTTCGTGATGACTGGGCATGATTTGCGAGCCGTCGACCGCTACGACAGTTACCGGCTGATCGGCGGCGTCTTTTGCGATGGGAATATTTTTGTCTAGCGGCTCCAGTGGAATGGCTGTAGGCCACCAGGTCCAGGCTCGGTTGCTTTCCAGTTTTTCGACGAAAGTATTCTGGTTTGCAATTGCACCTAGATAAGCAGCTTCTCCTGCCTCGAGCGTTTCTTTTTTTGACAGAGCTGTAGGAAGCCCTTCTGTCCCCACTTGCTCGATTTGCTGAATGAGTTTGCGAAAATTCAGCATTACTTGCCGTCCTCAAGACCGATAGCCTCAATGCGTCTCAGTCGCTCTTCATGTCGTTTTAATATGGCGCGGACTTTTTGCAAGTGACTGGCCATATTTTTCCTTGACGAAACATTTTTCAACTGCTTGTGCGATTCTGAAAAACAGTCATCCGTGCCAACCTTTTCGGAAAGCTCATTTATCACTCTTGAAAAACTTTCAACGGCTTCAGTATAAGCTGTTTGCTCATCTGCTGGTTTGGACAGGAGAGCATCGATCAGGTGGGCGTCAAGAGAGTCAAAAACTGTTTCATGATCGCCGTGTGAGATCTTGAGTTTCGATGCGGATATTACTGGTGGAGGTATAGAGAAAGAGTCGAGTTGTAAAAATAAATCGCATACTGATATCAACAAACAGTGTGCCGACTTGAGTGAAGCGAATTGTTCTGCCGGACAATCGGAATGAGGATCCAGGACCAAACAAATATAGTTGTCGCTAATGTGAAAGTCGAAAAGACGCGGCATCAGTGCCAATCCGTTTTCTTGTATCGGCAAGAGGATTTCGATAATGTTTTTTTTGACGGTTTGCGTGACCTTTGACTGAAAGTCAAATCGCTTTATCGATACTTTGCGCGAGTCTCTCCACAAGTCCCTGGCTGAACTTGTCTGGCTGCAGGAAGCCGTGGGCGCGAAAGGCACAGACTTATAGCGGCTCAACCACTGATTTAACCGTTGCTCTTCTTCATTGTGGAGATTTTCTTCGGCTGCGGTTTCAGCCGGAAGCAACTTGAAGAAAAGGCTTATCTGCTGGGCGCAGCGGCGTTTTGAATTCTTCTTGCATATGTGCCTGGACAGTCTCTCCAGCACCATTGTGGATTCTATTTTGGCTGTTTCCGGGAAATAGACAACGAATTTGCCGGCGCCAGTGTGTGCGATCAGATCATCTTGTCTCAGTTGTGCCGCTATCTCCTTTTCTACTGCCTGGGCAAATTTGATTGCTTCGTCACTACCTTTTGTCTTTTCAATGTGTGCGTATTCAATAATTTCAAGGGCAGCCATTGTAAATTTATTCTTTGCGTTCTTGGCTGTCGCTACCAACTCTTTGAAGGTAACCGATTTGTTCGATTGCTGATTCTTTTCGGAAACGGCAGCGCGCAGACGTCTTTCCAGTCCCGGACGCAACCCTGCCGGCGTCGTCTCTGACTTGGCCTTTTCCAGTTTGCTCTTATCTGGTTTTCTCTTTTCTGGTTTTTCATGTGGAGACAAAATGACGCTCCCCTACAGATAGAGTGGCATTGAGGCCAGCCTGTAATATACTTGTGAGATCGTAGCAGATAATCGAGGATATCGAATCCGGGGTTGAAACCTGGTTGTCTGCCAGTGACAGACAGCTATTGGCGAAGGCGCTCTCGGTTGAACCGTTGCTTTTGCTGGAAGTGGAAGGAAAAAGGCTGGACAGCGCCAGTGCAGATGAAAAACTGAAGATTCAGGTGGATCTAGCCGAAAAAATCATGCAAGGACAGAGGGAACAGACCTGCCCCAATTGCGGTAGTTCGTTGAAGTGTTCGATCGAACACGGTCTGGATCTGGACGGACGCGTTGAGGAGTTTGCAAAAGCCTTTTGCATCAAATGTCCGTTCGTACTGCGCGTGTAAATTGTTTATAGTACAGTTCCACCAGAGCCGGGGGTCTTGATTTACTTGAGAATTCTTCTTTCCAACGATGATGGCATCAATGCCCCGGGCATCCGCATATTGGCCGAGCGGCTTTCAAGAGACACCAAACATGAAGTATATGTCGTCGCTCCCGATCGCGAGCGCAGCGCCACCGGGCATTGTTTGACGTTGCATAAGCCGCTTAGAGTAACGGTCGAAGAGCTTCCAGGCAATGTTGAAAAGGCTTGGTCGACGACCGGAACCCCCAGTGATTCGGTCAAGTTGGCGGTGTCGGAATTGTTGCCTGAGAAGCCCGACCTGGTGATCTCCGGCATCAATAACGGTCCTAATTTAGGCAGTGAGATCCTTTATTCAGGGACAGTAGCTGCTGCAATGGAAGCTGCTTTTCTTGGACTTCCTTCCATCGCCGTCAGTCTCTTTTGGGGTGAAAAACGCCGCTTTGATGTGGCTGCGGAATTCATAGCCAGGCTAGTTGATTCCATCCCTGAAATGAAAATGCGCGAGCGCAGCCTACTCAACATCAATGTTCCCAACGTTCCTTTTGAGGAAATCGCTGGAGTAACTGTTACCGAAGCTGGTATCAGACTCTATAACGATCGCTTTGAAAAACGCGAAGATCCCAGAGGAAAAACCTATTACTGGCTGACCGGCCACGCCATAGATACTCACGAAGCGGAAACGAGCGATGTCTATGCAGTCTTGCAAAAACGCATCTCGATCACACCGGTTGTTTTCAACATGACTGACCACCAAGCTGTCACTCGCTTGAGCGCATTTGAGCCGATTGGCGCAGCACTTGAATCGGCACGCGCGGCCTCTACGCAGACATCAGTAGAAACGGCAAAAAAATGAGATGATGAAATCTGCCAATACAACTGACATTCTATCGACATTTGATCCGAATCTGGCTGTCGGAGCGTTCTTTCGCGATCCACAGTGGTTGTTTAAGACCGGCATCGGAGGGTTATTGAATGTCGTGTCTTTCATTCTTTGCGCACTCAGTTATATGCTAATCCCGGTAGCATTCCTGATCTGGGGTGTAGTGACAGGATATGTGCTGCGTGCCGCGCGCGTGCACATAAAAAACCCTGATGACAAATTGCCGCAATGGAATGATTGGATGGATCTATTGATCTCAGGTCTGACCTGGATGGCTATTTTTACCGGGCAATTGCTTTTCTTCTTTTCTGTATTGTCGACACTGATGGTGACCGGGCTTTCCACCGGTATGATCAATGCCGCCAATCCGCACAATTTGCAGTGGTCACTGGGGACTTTATACGGGCTTACCCTTTTGGCACTGATGATGGCGCTCAATTCGGCTTATTTGATGATCAATCTGGCACAAGAAGAGAAGCTTACCGGCGCCTTCGCTGTCAATCTGGTCATTTCCAGGGTGCTGGCGCGCCCGGCCGATTTCCTTCTGGCATGGCTTCTGTCCATGGGTATTCAGATGGCTGCCCTGATATTGCCGCTTGCGACTGTAGTCGGCATGTTCTTTCTGCCTTCCATCTGGTTTGCCGGGCAGGTATTAAGCGCACTGGTATTGGCTCAAGTCTGGGCGACAGTTCCCAGTGATGAAGCAGCTACTGCTTAACTACAGTTTTCAGGCGACCTTCGCTAGTGTAATAGAGCTGATGGGCATGAGGGACGGCGCCCTGCACGTAAGGTGAGCCGACAGGCGTCGCCATTGGCATGGAATGGTGTTGCTTGTACCAGGCAGCCAGCCATTTCCAGACTTCCATTGCTTTCTGATAGCTTGCTTTGGCAAATTTATTGCCGGCCACCCAGACCATGTCTGCCGCTTCTTCCACAGACTTCGGCACCGTGATGGTGGTTGTACGTCCCTGGGTTTGAATCAGTGGCGTGCTTGATTTGGGGTGCGTGCCCGGCCCCAGGTTGGGCACTGTAATGGTTATGGGGTGCGGCATTCCGGGGATCACAGCGGCAATTTGCCGGCCGGAATTATCGGACTGCCTGTCAATATGCTTGGCAAACGTGACTTGACCGGCAAAGAGAGCAGCGATCAGGCACATTCCCATAAGGATATGCCGGCGGGATCGACTGGATATAGACTGCTTCATAATCGTTCCGGAATTGGTCCTTGAGACTGAAAGCCCCAACCAGGGAGGCTTCCGGCGCCGATTATCCCATAGTATCGAGCCCTGAGAGCTGGGTATTTGATAATATCTTGATAACCGAGTGGCGGTCAGGGGCAGGATTTTGCGCCTCCGCCTCCCTCTGGGGTGCTGGAATCGGTCGTAACGGTGCTCAATAGATGCTTTGGAGCTTC
>JBGAVL010000299.1:0-7834 GCA_044228145.1 Obscuribacteraceae bacterium (SeqCode) | reverse complement strand
ACCGATGCGCTCTTCTTTGTAGCTGAACCATGTGCCGGATTTCTTGACGATTTCCAGCTCGGCGGCTGTGTCGAGCAAGCAACCTGCGGAGTTGATGCCGCGGCCGTAAATGATGTCGAACTCAGCGATCCTAAATGGCGGCGCCACTTTGTTTTTGACCACTTTTACTTTGACGCGGTTGCCGAATTCAACACCATCTTTTTTGAGGGTTTCGATCTTGCGAATATCAAGACGAATGGATGCGTAGAATTTGAGCGCGTTTCCTCCAGTCGTGGTTTCCGGGTTGCCGTACATTACACCGATCTTTTGGCGCAACTGGTTGATGAAGATGACCATGGTGTTTGTTTTGCTGACGATTGCCGTCAACTTTCTGAGCGCCTGGCTCATCAGACGGGCTTGCAAGCCCGGCAAGCTGTCGCCCATTTCGCCTTCGATTTCAGCCTTTGGAACGAGCGCTGCAACCGAGTCGATGATGACCAGATCGACAGCTCCCGAGCGCACCAATTGCTCGGTGATTTCCAGGGCTTGCTCGCCTGTGTCTGGTTGCGAAATGAGGAGTTCGTCCACATTCACGCCCAAAGCTCTGGCGTATTCGGGATCCATGGCATGCTCTGCGTCAACGATAGCTGCGATGCCGCCCATCTTTTGGATTTCGGCTGCAACGTGTTGTGCGAGCGTGGTCTTACCGGATGATTCCGGTCCGTAAATTTCAATGATTCTGCCGCGGGGCAAGCCGCCGACACCCAATGCCACATCCAGCGATAATGCACCGGTCGGCACCACTTCAATTGCCTGATGGCGAGAATCGCCCAGGCGCATAATCGAGCCTTCTCCGTATGCTTTCTTGATCGAATCAAGAGCCATACCCAAAGCTTTCAATCTTTCTTGCGGTGCGGAACCCTTGCTCTCTTTGTCTTTGTCCTTGCCGTTTTGTTCGGCATTGCTCTTTTTGTCCATGGCTTTTTCCGTGGTTTTTTCGGGCGCGGACTTCTCTTTCTCTTTAGTTGCTAGTGCCATTACCTATTCTCCTTTAGATTTTGCTGTACCCGAGCATTCCACAGCCGATTGTGACGTTGGAACTACGGGCTCTGCACACGTGGGGCCGGTGCAAAACCTAATAGTCATGCGGATTGCCTGATTCACACACCAATTCAGATTATAGCCGCTACAAAGACGCGGAGCGTATTAAAAGTGGCTCCGTGACCGCATGTCGGCCATTGTTATATGTCACTGAGATCGGATGCGTATGCTCTGGTTGTGATCGACGCCAGGTTTGTAACTGGGTGTTCCAATTACCCTTTCAGTTCGGCCTCCAGGTAAGTGTCCAGATCGGTTTCCGGCTAGAAGTCCAGGCTAGCTTCTGGCCCTAACCTGATGGTTTCCAAATTGGTCAAATTGCGGGCGCCAACCCAGCACCCTATAAGGCTTTTTGTTTTAAAGCCGGGGGCGGGGGTATAAAAAGGTTGGCTACCCAACAATTTATATAGGGTGCTTGTTAAATACAGACGTAATTCGCCGCCGAACAGTTCAATTTCGCCGGCACATTTTATCTGGTGAATTTGAAGCAGCCTCGGTACACCTGAATCTGGTATTGGGACTGAATTGTGGAGGCAGGTGGCAATGAAAGCGGCACCGAAGCTATTCTCAATCAGGCAGAGCGACTTATTCGAGTCCTTCAATCCTGTTGAGTTAGGCAGACTCTTGGGAATCCTGGAAGAGTTGGAGCTGCCCAAGCACCATATGGTTTTTTCCCCCGGAGCACCGTCCGAGGCCATCTATTTTATAGAGAAGGGGCGAGTACGCCTGACCAGACTTTCGCCGGAAGGAAAGACGGTGATTCTGGCGCTTTTAGGTCCTGGCGATCTTATTGGCGAGGCCTCCTGGGAAGCAGGCGAGCATGACAGTTATGCAGAAACGCTTGAAGAATCCCGTATATATCAAATCAGCCGGGAAGCTTTCCAGAACTTCATTCGCGAGAATCCGGAATTTGGTTTGAGGCTCATTCAGATTATTGGCGGCAGGCTGAAACAGGCACAGGCGCGCATTGAAGATCTGGTCTTCAGGCAGGTCCCCAGTCGTGTGGCTCGTTTGCTGGTCACACTTGCCGAACAGCACGGCAAAGTCACCCCCAATGGAATTCGTGTCGAGTTTCCATTGACGCACCAGGAAATCGCCGACCTGGTCGGGTCGTCAAGAGTTACTGTTACTCAAATCCTCAATAGATTCCGTTCGAGCCACTGGATTGACATCGAATCCAAGCGCGTCACCATTCACAATCTTGACGCACTGGAAGAAATGGTCCGGCAACCCTGAACTGACGGGATATAATGGGCATTCATGTGTCCGTAGCGCAGCTGGATAGAGCGTCGCCCTCCGAAGGCGAAGGTCTTGGGTTCGAATCCCAACGGGCACAAATTTTTCTTTAGACAAACAGCTAAACCAGGCGCGATTCTGCTTACGGTGCCAGGTCGAATTCCCTTCTGGTGATAGATTGCTCCCATAACGCGATATCGATGCTGTTTAGAGATACGCAATGAAAGATGACCGCACTGGAGTCAGAAATGACGGCCCGCTATGTGACAGCGTCGAGATTGACTGTCGGATTAAAATCAGTGCGCCAGATTGTCGATTCGAATGTCTCTTGGGCGAGACTCGATTGCTCGGCAAAATTAGCAATCGGTGCTCTGTAATAAAGCGAATAGATAACTTGCCCGTTGCCCAGAACATCGATGCAATACTCGAGCGACCTGGTGTCGAATTGCGCATTTTCACATTCGATGACAGCGGCTTTCATTCCTTTGAATTCTGTTGTGCGAAACGACAGGCAATCTGATTCTTGTGTATGAACCGCATGCGGTGCGGTTGATATCAATGCATAAGTCAGGTTTGTCGTATTGCGGTAAGCTCCTTCAGCGGCTTTATACCTTGTTGCTTCCGGGCTTCCCTTGGTCATGTCGATTTTTTGATCGAAGATTTCTTGCTTAAGCAAGTTACCATCAAATTCATCGGCGATTATCCCGGAGAAGTAAACACCAATAGATGTTTTTGAAGACTCGTCTTTCTTGAAGAAAAAGAATGTCTCGTTGGGCATACCGGGCTGGATTCGCTTTGAAGAAAATCGGGCCAGCCAATTAGATGGCGCTTGAATATGGGCAAGCGCACCATTTGTTCTTAAGACTCCGTTTTTCAACGATATTTCTTGTGAAGTCGGCTTGCTATTGTCCAGGAGTGCCATCAAATTTTTCCTCTAAGAGAGAATTGAAGAGTGCTTTAAAATCGAGATCGGGCTCGTTCTTACCCCAACTATTGAAGATATGGCAATTGTCTTCAGCTTGATTATACAGTCCTAAAATAATGTGTCCGCCACTCTCCATCGCAGGATCCAATTTGCTTGCATCCACTGCAAGAGCGGTAGCACCTTTGCCATCTCTGAATCTTGTCATCAGTGTTTCCTTGAGCTGATTTTCGCTGGCTACAAATGTCTGACTACGGCTTAAATGCTTAAGTAGCTCGGAATCCGAACCTTCGGGCGCCGGTCCTGTCAAGACAAACCCATGATCGAAGTGACCCTGACCTGCAACCTGGTTGTAAATGTCTTCGATGTGTTCGCTGCCAATATGCGGACTTGAATAGAATTGGTCTTCAGCGTCTACTGGATTCGGATTCAGAAATGGCACCCACTGGTCACCTTTCTTGTATCGAAGTTGATCCCCTAATTCCGTGCCAAAAAATGCAATTTCGCCCGGGGCAAATTTTTTCACAATTGCCCCTTCTGTTTTTGGTGGAACAATAAGCATTCCTTCTGTGTTTTCTATCACATAGATAGAACGCTCTACCCGGCTCCAATGAGAATTTGCAATGACTGTCTGCATGACCTTTCCAGCTGGACTTCTGAATAATTCTCTATGCAGATCCTCTGATGCGGTCCAGTTACCGCGCCGCTTTTCATAAATTGAACCTTCTTTGTCGCGTGTAAATGCACCCAATTGCGAGGGATTGAGAACAGTACCATCAGCGGTGATGCAACTGTCGTAGCATGCTGCATCCTTTGCCATTTGCGCATAGCGGTGTGGAGCATTAAATGCGAGTTGCTTTTGTACCACCACGGCGTTGCAGGTTTGGTTTCGTCCTTGATTGATCTTCTCTGGATGTGCCAGATGGAAAAGGAAGCTTTCGCCCAAATGGTTACGGATTGCAGAGTCTGGAGCTTTAGCCGCAAATTCCGCTCCTCTTCCATCTGGTCTGAAAAAGTGCGCTAGTTCGCGAATTGTTTTAGCGGACTCTTTTGGATTGTTGACGCGCTCCTCTAATTCCTTCGTATGTTTAATTAACCTGATGTAGTTTTCTTTCGGTAATGCATTTTTCGCGGTCTCGAATAGCTCTCTCTTTGCCAGCTGGAGATTGGCATGGTCTGTGATCTTGCCGAGAGCATGCCCAGCTGCACGCATTTCAATGCATTTGAGCAAAGAAGAGACCATTTCGGACGTCGATCTTACCCCAAGCTCATCGACCTTCAGTTTGTCGGGGTCGAGAATTGCTTCTTTGGTCAAATTCGACCCGGTTTCTACCGTCGAAGATTCTCCGGCTTTATACAATTCGTTTTTCAGCTTTTGTCTCACGGACGCTGAGATGCGCTCTCTGGTTTCCGCCTTGATCAGGCCGACAAGCTGCTCTACTTCTTTTGCTTCTGCTCCTTCCTTGAGCAAAGACTTTGCCAACTTGTTGACCTCGTGATCGAATTCTTTGCTGCCGAATGCGCAGTGCGTATGCGACATCTCCGACATGCCGGCTTTCAGCATTTCCTTTGCATCTTCTTTGAGCAATGATGCTGTGCTTTCTTTTGCGATCTTGTTGCAAACAACTTCCGACGCCTCAGCTGCGATCTTGCCGTCGAGGCGGATCAGCTTGCCTACGGGTATGACTTTGTCCGCGAAGCCAAATGATATGTCGAGAAAACCGGAGCCGGCAATTTTGAGCGATTGTGATTCATCGAAGTCGCTGCCCATCATGGCTCGGGTCATCTGCAATTTGACTCCTGCACCGACTACGCCTGCAGAAGCTAGAATTGCTGCGCTCGCCGGAGGATCTGCAATTGAGAGTGCCACTGCCATTAACATTGTTGTCGCTTCGGCTGCTGCCTCGGCTGTTTCTCTTTTGGTTTTGACAAAGTTCGCCTTGGCGGCAAAGTAATTTTCCAGAGCTGTGTCGAGCTTTGCCCTTGTCTGGGGATCCAGCTTGCTCATGATCTCTTTGTTCTCGGCGTAGACTTTCGCCACTTTTGAGTGCGCGTCTACAGCACCAGCCATCAAGAATCCATCGTTGGCACCGTCTTGTTTGGATAGATCTCTCTGATGCGAAATGATCTTTTGCCCCAAAGGAACTGGCGAATACATTTCAGATATTCTGCGGCGGTCGGCACCGGTGGCGGTCTGCAATAAATCCGCGCTTATGGTGGAGTTGTATTTGAGATACTCTTCTTCTAATTTCGCGCGGTCTTTTGGTTTCATAGCGGCAAGTTTGTCGATAACCTTGCCGAGCGGCTCATCAAAACCTACAGCGACTGCGCGAATGCGCATAATCTCGGTGACATCTTTGGGGTTTTTCAGCTGCAAAATTTCGCGTGCTAGTTCAGCCTGTTCTTTTGATTTGAAAACGGCATTTTGCACAAACTGAGCGTTGAGATCATTCTTTGCTAAAAGTAGCTGCGCATCTGGGCTGGATATTCGCGTCAAATCTTCAATTGAGAGCCCGTCACGCTTTATGAATGAAGACTTCAAGTCCATCGAGACCGTGCCGGTTTCAAAAGTTTTCTTGACGAAGTGATCGTAAGAGCCGGGGCTGGTCATTTGACCGTCTTCGTCATATCGGGGGCCCAGGCCTGCATCATCGCAAAAGTGCTTGATCGTCTCCTCAAACGACTTTCTAATCTCTTTGTCTTCTTCGTCTCTGGGATCTCTAAGGCGTTTCAAATCCATCGTCGCTAGCGCCGCTTCAAGTTTACGAGCACGCGTCGCGTTGTTTGCATCGTGCAAGTTGGCGAGAATAGCTTCGCTCACAGGATCAGGCTTTTCGTCGCGATTGAGCAATTGCTTCAATTTTCGCCTGGCCACCAGCAACTCATCGCTATGGAGATCGGCTGCGATAAGTTTGTCCAGTTGTTTTTGATCCTTTCTATATTGTTCTTTTTCTGCAGGGGTAAGTTGCAGTATCCGATCTAGCTTTGATAGGCGACATTTCGTTTGACTCAACTGGTTCCACGATTCTGCCGGTACTTCCTCACGGAAGAATTCTTCTACAGAGCGCTTGCCTCTTTCTTTCGATTGCTCGTAGGTGAGTTTGTCCTTTTTCTCGTCCCCGACTTTTTCTTTGAGCATGCGCATAATTTCGTCACGCTCTTTATCATTGAGAAACTCTTTTAAATCCTCATTCAATTTAGTGAGGTGGTCGGGATTTTCCCGAAGAGATTTCCAATTTTCCTCAGAAATGTTTTCGACGACCTTCTTCATGCCATTGAAGTCATTCTTTTGCCAGTTGCCGAAGATGCCATCGTTATGAAGATTGCGCAGGTCGGCGTAAATCTCCGGCGTGCCCATCATTTTGTGTTTGAGCAGGTCGTATTCGGTTTTGTTATATATGGTTGCTTCTTTCAAAGCCTTATCGACTGATCTGAAGTAGTCGATCAAGGACTGTTGTTCTTCCGTAGGATGTTTGAGTTTTGAGAATGATTCCCCTTTGGTAAAGGCCGCTCGATCGTTTGCACTGGCAAATTCAACCAGCCGCGCCACTTCCTCTTTATTGGCGCCAAGCCAACCAAACCCTTTGGTGTTTTGATGCAGACCGGTGATCAGCGATTCGTTTCCATTTGCAATTAAATCTGATACCACTTCTGCGCCCAGGGAATATCTTGTTTTCATCTCTTGCGCCTCTGGTGTTTTCGCAAAAGCATCGCGCGATTCTTGTGTGGAAAACCTCATTGCGTCCTTGAACAAATCGAAATTGTTGTTGTCCAGGGCTATGCGAACCACTTTCGTCACTGCCTCATACGATTTTCCCCAGCCTGGATCGTCAAGCATGATCTTGAGTGCAGCTCTCGTGTCTTTTCCAATCACGGGGTCTGTGGTCAATTGATTGAAGATTTCCTTGTGTTGCTCTTTCAATTCGCCGATCGCCGTAGATGGCATCATTGCCACCGTATGACGCATCGCTCTTTCTACATTGGCAATCTGCGGATCTCTAAGTCCAAGGCTCTCGGCCATTTGCGGGACGCCGCGCATGCCTGGCACTGATTCCAGCACGTTCGAAAACATCTCATCTCGCTTCCTGAGTTCCTGCAGTCGAATCAAGTCATTTTGCAAGTCGCCTGCCCAATCGGTGACTCCTTTGCGGCGCTCGAACAGCGCTTCAATCTCTTGAACATCAGCCGGGCGATCGCCGCCCAGCCAGCGCAAATCTTCGAAGAAGGTGTGTTCACTCTTGCTTTCGGTCATGTACGCTTCGGCAACTTGCTGGCGTTTTTCGACCGGCAAGCCATCCAGGACATCCTTCAATTTCTTGAAGTCAACGTGTTCGCCAAACGGAAGCCCGAAGGGACCGGCTCCGGCTTTTGCTTGGTTCGTAGCTCCTCGAGTTCTGGCTTGAGCTGTTCTGCGATGGACTGGCGCAAAGATTTCTCTGCGGATTTTTTCACATCTGCAGGTATCAATGAGTCTTTCAGGTTTTTGATCATCGCCAGAGCATGTTCTGCAAATCCTTGCGGTTTGCCATCCCTTAATTCGGCTTCCTTGATCGCCTTCAGCTCGTGTGTAATCACCGCAGGCACTTCGCCGGTAAATCG
>JBGAVL010000298.1:0-7877 GCA_044228145.1 Obscuribacteraceae bacterium (SeqCode) | reverse complement strand
ATCATCAAGCCGTTCAAGCTCGACGAAGTGCGCGAAGCGCTGTCGGAAATGGGGATCACGGGCCTGACGGTCACCGAAGTCAAGGGCTTCGGCCGCCAGAAGGGTCACACCGAGCTTTATCGTGGCGCTGAATATGTCGTCGATTTCCTGCCCAAGATCAAGATCGAGATCGTCGTCAAGACCGAGCATACCGATGCCGCCATCGAAGCAGGACTGATTAACGCGGATCAATTTTCTAAAGCAATGCAGCGCAGTCTGGCGACCGGCCTGCCGCTTGGTCGCATTCTCGTTCTCAATAACACCCTTGCTGATGCAATCCTTAGCATGGCGCTGGACTTGCAGGTGCGCATTCGTGATGAAATGATTACCCGCCTCGAAGCAATTGATGCCTTGCGCAGCGCTGCAGGCATCGAAGGCGATGAAATGCCAGACCCGAATAGGGTTGCACAGGCTCAGGCTGCGCTCAAAGCGCCGCGCAAACATGGCGTCAGGATTGGTGAGATGTTTGTCCGTGCCGGCTTGCTCACCGAAACAGATGTTATGAATGCGCTTGAGACGGGCTTAGCCACGGACCAGCTTATCGGACAAGTATTGGTAGGGCAGGGTTTCATTACCGAGCAGATTTTGGAAGCAGCGCTCGGCCTTCAGAAAATGGTGGATGGAAATCATGTAGATGCTGATAAGGCGATCGACACGCTTTCTGTGATTCAGACCCAGGGAATCACTTACGATGAAGCTGTTGAGTCTCTGCAAATTGTTGAAACGAAGGCGACCGAGACAATTAGCTTCGATCAGATGTTAGTCCTGTCGCGGATTCTCACCGAAGCTGATATTTCAGATGCATTCGAACATGCTATGGAGCAAGCGAAAATCGTCGGACAGATTTTGATGATGACGGGACACATCGACAAGAGTACTCTCAAGGCTGCTCTCAGAGCTCATTTTTTGCTGCAGAAGGGAGTGATCTCTCAGGATGATGCTGTTGTTGGCTTGGATTACACGATGCACAGCTCCAACAAGCTGTCCTTCGACGGTGCGTTGCAGGAGCTGGGTTGGGATATTTCCGCTCTCCCGCAAGATGAAGTAGATCCTGAAACTCGTGCCATGGAAGAAGCTCGTAAAGACTTTGGCGTTACTAGTGAAGACGACTTGAGTAATTTTGTCGAGAAGGCAAAACAGGAATCTTCGTCTGCCTCTACAAGTGATTCTGAACCAATCGAGCCAGTTGCAGAACCAAAACCAGATCGCGTCGCCTTGGGAGCCGACGAAATTCAGGTAGTTTCCGGAACATACGAAAAGCAAATCGTAGCGCCTGGGAGTGTTCACGATGACGATGAAGAGAGTTGGGAACCTCCTGCAGAAAAGGCTGAAACCGAGTCTGCTATCAAGGAAGAGAACGCCGTGCAGACCGTTGAGGCGAGGAGATCTCTGTCGGGTTTGCTCTCTCACGAAGATTTAGAGCCTGTCGAATCGCATGAAGAGGAAGCTGCTGCGCCCAAGAAAGCTGGCAAGTTTGCCAACCTTTTGGCGGAGGAAGAGCCTGCGCCGAAGAAGGTTGCCGCTGAAGTCGTTGCGAAAGCTGATACTGCAGATGTGGCGCCGAAATCCGGTGGAAAGTTTGCCAACTTATTGAGTGGCGACGAACCAGAATCTAAAAAGTCGAAGGCCGACGGCGAAGAAAAAGCAGAAGCTGAAAAAGCCGCAGCCGAGAAAGCAGAAGCTGAAAAGGTCGCAGCTGAGAAAGTAGAAGCTGAAAAGGTCGCAGCTGAGAAAGCAGAAGCTGAAAAGGCCGCAGCTGAGAAAGCAGAAGCTGAAAAGGTCGCAGCTGAGAAAGCAGAAGCTGAAAAGGCCGCAGCTGAGAAAGCAGCGGCCGAGCATAGAGCAGCTGCTGAAGTTCTGGCAGAAGAGATTAGAGCGGCTGAAAAGGTCGCGGCCGAAAAAAGAGCGGCAGAGAAAGCCGCAGCCGAGAAAGCAGAAGCTGAAAAGGCAGCAGCCGAGAAAGCAGCGGCAGAGAAAGCTGCAGCCGAGAAAGCAGAAGCTGAAAGGGCAGCAGCCGAGAAAGCAGCGGCATCAGCACCTTCAGCGGCTCCGGTTGGGGCACCAGGTACGGCCCCAGCAAAGAAATTCGGATCGTTCCAAAGTCTTTTGTCTGATGATGAAGGGAAGAAAGTTGAGACGCCGGCCGCTGCAGCGCCATCGGCACCAGCGCCATCGGCACCAGCACCAGCACCAGCACCAGCACCAGCACCAGTCCCTGCGACTCCTGCTCCAGCGAGTGTACCAGCAACTCCAGCGCCGGCTCCAGCAACGGCGCCGCCAATTGCAACGGCTGCTTCGGCGCCCGCATCCGCTACCCCCAATGTCGCAGCTGCCCTGGCTGCATTGACAAGAGCGCATCCTCCTAAGGAGGAATCGGGCGCTCACGCAACTCCTCCTGTTCCAGCTGCTGCAGCTGCTGTATCTGGAACAGGTGCGGCACAAGCAGCACCACCGGCAATACCTCGTCCCCAGCCTGCACCAACAACTCAGCCTGTAGCAGGTGCACCGGGTCAACCGATGGTTCGTCCGTCGATTCCCGCACCAGTTGCTGCACCGGGCGCACCGAAAATTTCTGCTTCACAGATTCCAGGTGGAGTTCCTGGACGGGCACCTGCACAGCCCGCTGCAGCTGGGGCTGCTCAAGTGCATTCGGGCGGACCCAACGGTGGAGGGCAGGCTCCGGGAGCGCCTGCCTTTGTTCCAGCATCTGATCAGAGTGCGCAAGCTTTACCTCAAGGAGCGGCTGCCCCTGGCGCGGCAACGGCACAACCACAAGTTGCCGCAGCACCTTCCTCTCAAGCGCCAGGTGCGAGGACGGACGAGGATGTGAAGGGTGCTCTCAGTGGAGCATATGCTCGATTGGCTGAAAGCTATTACGATCAAGGCAACTATGCAGAAGCCCTTGGTTTGTACGAGAAGATTCTGGCAGTGCGTGAATCTGAGTTAGGTGAGGATGATCCGGAATTGATTTTCGATCTCAACAACGTTGTTAGAGTCTTATGCGTTGAAAACAGATTCGACGGCGCGGAATCATATTGTCGCCGTATCATCAGTATTCTTGAAATGACTCAGCCGGATGAGGTTCAGAAGCTGGCCGAAACGCTCAATATGCTGGCTCAAATATACTTCCAGCTGAACAAATTCGAACAATGTCAACCTGTCCTGGATCGCTCTGTCCGCCTCAAGCAGCAAGTACTGGGTGAAGATCACGTTGATATGGCAGATTCCTACCGCGACTACGCGAGATTGATGAGAAAGGTCAATCGCACGGAAGAAGCGGAGCGATACTACAATAAAGCCAAAGCCATTCTTGGCAAGGCTCCCAAGCAAGCTGTTGTCTAGGTTCTAGAAGTTATTCAGTATTGCGGCGAGCCTGCTCTGGTTGAATCTATTGTTTCCGAAATTTTGGTCATAAAAATAGTTGGAGTTGTTTCCCCAACCATTATTCGCACCACAATTCATATTGCCATTCAAATTTGCATTTAGGTTGCGAACCCATTTCCGATTCCACCTGCGGTTCTGATTGCCGTTGCAGCCATTGGCCCAATTTTCGACATTCCAGCCATTGTTCCAATTGCCCTGGTTATTCCAGTTTCCGGCATTATTCCAATTGCCGCCATTGTTCCAATTTCCGCCGCAATTGTTCCAGTTGTTGTTCCAATTATTGTTCCAACCGCTATTCCAATTACTTCCGCAGTTATTCATATTTCTGCGCCACTGCTTTTGGTGTTTCCAGCCATTGTGACGCCCGTTGTTCCATCTGTTCCCATTGCAACCAGAGTTTCCGTTTCTACCACCCCAACCGCGGTGGTCCTTTGCATCAGCAGCTTGTCCGGCTAGTGCCGAGATGATTATTGCCGCCAGAAAGATTGAAGAAACTTTCATGATGAGCTCCTCTTTTTTTCGTGACGTAGCCAACCGACGACGGTGAAAAAACTATGTTCCTGCAATCAGCACTCTTGATTTCTGAGATGTTTCAAATAACAAGCTGCAGACCCTTTCCGCCCTCTTTGGAAGTCGATCTGCAGCTAATTTTCGCTTTTGGTCTGGTGTTAGAACCAAACTGAGTTCATGTACCTGGACAACTGTCTGCGATCGTGTTGTTGCGAAAAGATCTTTCCTGTGCGCTTCTGCGCATGATGATCAATGCATCACTCAATTGAGTTATGACTGGCTGTCCCTCGTGAGTGGTACTGCGACTGCGTTCTTGAGTGATTGATGGAAAAATGTATCTGCACCGCAGGTAGTATCACGCTGGCGAGCTCGGAATGCAGCGGTTCGTGTGCCATTCATATATGTATGTTTGGCCGTTATCCGGGGCTTCCAAAAAAAATATTGTAAAAGCGTCAGATAAACATTTTTGTGCTGTGTTTTTAGCTGCCACTGGTTGTGGTGGCATCTTAGTGGCATATAATTCTTGATGTATCGCCGGGAACATAGGTTAATGCCTTTATGTCCTATGACTTAATTCAATTGAAGTTGGGACGGTAGGAGTTGAGGGAGGTTCTCATGAAAAATTCGGTGTCGCAAAAGAAAGCACTCTCTGTGGTGGCAGTAGCCGGTATAGTGTTTGCTCTCGTTCCTGTGACTCCGGCGTTGGCCGATACGACATTGCAAGGCAGCACTTCTAAGTCGAAATATCAAGCCACAGGACTTAAGGGATACTTTCAACGCCATCCAAAAGTGAAAAGCGCAACGCTTGGAGCCGGTGTCGGAGCAGGCGTAGGGGCAGTCACTGGGCTGATCTCCGGTAAGGGTACTATGAGGGGCGCGGCAATTGGTGCAGGCACCGGCGTTGGTGTCGGGTTGGTTAGAAGCAGCAAAACATTAGATAGCCATCCAGTGATTAAAGACACTGCAACAGGTACGCTGCTAGGTGCAGGGCTGGGAATGGCAGCCAGTCGCGGTCACGGTAAAGGCAAGAAGATTGCGGCTGCCACCGCTGTTGGTGCTGCACTCGGAATTGGAACCGGGCTGTTGAAAGACAAATTCTAGAATTCATCCGAGCCTGATCCCGATCGCCGCTGTTCCACAGCCGGTCACTTACATATAATATAGAACGCTTTCCGGAGCTATTCAGTCAGCTTCAGATCTTTTAGCGAGCCCATAGACTGGCCGGCTTTGAGACCCTGCTCAGCGCCTCCCTGCGGCGTTTGTGCCAGTTGCTGGGGCACTTGATGCGAGGAGGCTTCGACTGTTTCCGGAGACTGTCCTGCAGCCGGCTTTGCATGCGCCATTTTGTCGTGTGCTTGCGGCTGGCTGTGATGCTGCGGCGCGCTGTGGTGAGCCGTCTGCGTATGGTGAGCGGGAGCGTGGTGGGCTGTCGTATGGTGCGGTGTGGCGTGATGCGCGGCAGGATGCGCCGCGTGGGCACCCGATGCGTCTGCCAGTGTGGCGTGATGTTCGCCGCCGGGCATGTTGAAGTGCTGGCCGGGATGAATGAGGCTGGGATTATTGCCGATTACTCCGGTGTTTTGCTCATATAAATGATGCCAATTTTGTCCGCCGCCCAGATGCTCTTTGGAGATATCCCAGAGATTGTCGCCCGGTTTGACGGTGTAATCGGCGCTCGCGGTCAGCTGGTTGCCCTCGCCCAGGTTGAGCTGTGCGCCTGGATGAATGAGGTCGGGATTGGCTCCCACCACATCTTGATTGAGCTTGTAAATGTCCTGCCACTTGGTGCCGTCGCCCAGATGGTTTTTGGCAATGTCCCAGAGATTGTCGCCGGGTTTGACGGTGTACGGACTTGCTTCAGCGGGTGCCTGGGCTACCTGTTGTCCGGCGCCATCTTGCTGGATGAGCGATTGTTGACCGGATGCTTGTGGCTGCACGTCGGTTTGTGGACGCGCCAAGTCCATCTGCTGGTTGGTCTGTGGCACTTGCGGCGCAGGCTGCTGAGGCATTTGCGCCTGAGGAATGTTCTGTCCGGCGCCCTGCATGCCGCCGAGTTGCGGTCTGAAAGCGCCGCCGCCGTTGTCGAATGCCAGCTGCTGGCCTTGAATGAATTCGTCGCCGGGCACTATGTCGTGCGGGTTGCCCATGGGATTCATCGCTTCATAAGTCGGCTGGCTGAAGTCAGCATGCCCGCCAACGTTCAAGTCTACTTGCGAAATTTCGCCAAACTGCGGCAGATTGGTCATTCCAATCGTGCCGGCTGATGCCATATCACCGAGACCGGTCATCTGACCATTGGCCATATTGGTGCCCAGACTGTTTAAGTGCATTCCGAGATTGCTGAATATTGGAGCATTTGCGGGCAACAGAGACAGGCTCATGGGCATGTGCTCGCCCATCGTACGCAAGGACGCCGCCAGTCCGGCATTGGCGTGGTTAAGCCAATCGGCGAAGTTAAATGCACCAAGGAACTCCTGCAGTGGCATGAACAGAGCACCCAGGGCTTCGAAGAAAGAGCTCAACAAGCCGATATGGCCGGGCATTCGCATGATCAGCTGGATGATCGGCGAAATGGGCTCGGCGCCTGGGGTTAATGCTGCAATTGCGGCGTCGGCACCGGGAGCAAAGGCTGCCGCTTCGGCGCCAGTGGGCGCGATCGCCAATTGAGACAGGGGCGCTTCAAAAGAGATGCTCTGGGCTCCATTGAAAGCAAGTTCGCTGCCGGCGTTGAAGTTGAGAGACTGGCTGGAGAAATTAAGAGAATCACCGCCGATTGTCTGCAGGTCAGGCAGTCCGGCATTGCCGCTGGGTGAAAAATATTGATGTGCCGCTCGGACGTCGAGCGGTTGGGAGAGGCTCTGGTTGACGTTCTGGAAGACTTCACGACCGGAGAACTCTCCGGCTTTCATGCCTTCGCTCAGTCCATCTCCAAAGTTTGGAATATCAGGTGTAGCCACTAGTAAAAATTCTCTGCCCCAGCCTATCATTTGTACTTTAGGTGACAAGGGATGTCAAGTTAACAATTCAAGCGCTGGCGGGGATTAGCGGTCCTCTAATCGCAAGAAATTAAGTGTTTTCCGGAATGATTTAGGGGGTAGCCACAGTTGCTGACCCGCTTGGCCGAAATCCCTTTCTTTCAAAGAAGGGAGTTTGTCAAAAATAATTCCGGGAAATTTCTGACGATTAATTGCTCTGGTCACAAAGAGACTGATTCCTCTTTGCTGAAACGAGCATATACCCACAGTGAATACGCAGTTATTGCTGCCAGGGCAGTCAGCCAGGCGAAATACTTGAACAAGACGGAGGCTCCAACCGGTGGCTGGTTTGCAGACATACAGAATGTTGCGTGCGAATAACTATCTAAATTATTCTTGTATTCGGTTTTCTCGGTTTTTCCCGCGACCAGTCTGAGCAACAAAGCTTTGTCTGAGCCGGGGGCCTTGATCAACTGTACGTTTCGGTCGAAGCAATGTAGATACATGATCTGACTTTCTACGGGTGAATCTTGGATTTCGACGAGCCCGTGTTGTTTGTTGATGATGCATAGCACGGCTACTGAGTCTGGTTTTCCTTCCGACTCGTTGTTAAAGTACTGACCGGACTCAAAACTACTTTCCAGTGCTTTTGATCTTGTGTCGGCACGATTGTAGTATGAGTACATCGTATAGACAGACAGTGGCTCAATGTTATCGTTGCGGGGATTTCGATGTAAAAACATCGATTGAATTTCAACAGGAGTAGGGTAGCGACCGGTGCTTGAGTAAAATGACTGTGCTCGGGCTGCAATGTAGTTCATCAATCGGATAGTTTTACCTTCAATCTCGGTCTCAGGGAAAAATTCTATGCCGGTTTGATCCTGCAAACCATGCAAGGACGGATAGAGCCAAACATACTGGCGGTACTGACCACGCAACAAATTTATCTCGTCACGAAATGACCCTTTC
>JBGAVL010000297.1:0-7906 GCA_044228145.1 Obscuribacteraceae bacterium (SeqCode) | reverse complement strand
GGAAACCAAAGGCGATGCTCTGAAAGAAAAACTCTCCAGACAAATGCCCAGTTCGGTGCGCTGGTGCGAAACCATTGAGTTTATGCTTGCTCAGGGGGTAGACACATTTGTGGAGATCGGACCCGGCAAAGCCCTGTCTGGCATGGTCAAGAAAATCGACCGCCAGGCCAGAGTGTTCAACGTCTCGGATGCACAAACGTTGGAAGAAACCCTGATTGCTCTAAAGCAGACTGCGAGCGTCTAGCTTATCACCGCTATGGGTGATGGTTACGGCAGCGCTTAAAGTGGTAGAAAGGTATAGGTATCTGCATTGTTGTCGGACTTTTTCGCTCGGTTATGTCCGGGCGTGTTCTGGCAATCTTACTATCACCTTTGCCGCTTATCTCTTATAAATGAAAACTGTGTCAAGAAAACAGCGGCTCTCAAAGCGTAGTTCCGGTCAGGGCATAACCGAGTACGCAGCAATTCTTGCCTTTGTCGCGTTGCTGGTGGCGCTCGTGTTCGCCTTTGCGCCGAATACGCTTTCAGGCGCTATATCCTCTGCCTTTTCTGCAGTATGCAGTCATCTCAACAATATGTCGGCAGCTTCAGGTTCTGCGTCCTGAGTTAAGACCTCAACTTCTTTCGCCAACCTAGCGGCAGGTGGCTGGTTCTTCCGTCTTTACTTCGACAAGAACTTCTTCTATGGTCTTGCGCATGACGATCGTGCGTTTGGCCAGCTCGTGGAAAAACTCTTTGTGCGGCACGCAAACTTCCGGTGGAATGGCTCCGCGCTCCATGATTGTTTCGTCAAGAAGCATTTCGGCAACAATTGATGGTGGCACGCCAGTGTCCAGGGCGCCGCATGAGAGATTCCATTTCTTGTGGGCAAGGACTGTAGTTTCGAGCGTGACGTGTACGGGCTGTCCGTTGCGTTTTCCTTTCACTTCTACACGCACGACTTCCGCGTCGTCTGCAGGCTGATTTGATTGTGGAAAACGCTCGATCAAATGGCTCAAAACTTTGCGCGGAGTGAATTTACCTTCGGCAATTTCAATTTTTTCGTTGCCTCCAAAACCGAGATCGACAAGCAGTTTCAAGCGATCGTGAAATTCCGCCGGCAGTCCCAGTCTAAAGGTGACGTCAGTGCATCCTTTATGTTCGTACGTCTTGGGCAGAGTGAGAACTTCAGAGTGCAAGGTCAAAATTGCTTTGCAAGCACCTACCGGTTCTGGCAATTGAACAAGCTTTTCGCCTGACATTGGCGGCTTGGCACGGTATTCACCCTCTTCAAAAACCATCGGCTCTTTTGTGTATTCATCCAAGATGGTGTCAATTGCGTAAGGCGGTTGCAGCGGATGATCCGTAGTGACGAAATCTATGCAGCCAACTATGATATCGATCGAGCGCACTTCGTCCAGTTCGCCCGCTCCTGCTGCCGCCATGATATTGGTCATGCCCGGTGCGGCACCCATGCCCAGAATTGCTGCCAGTCCTTTAGATCTGAACTCTTCGTTCAACTCCAGCTGTTTTTTTGTTACGTGAAAGAGCCCGCCCAGATCCATGTAATGGCAGCTGGAAGCGAGAGCTGCTTTCATAACGTCGACATTGAAGTAATAGGCAGTGGAATTGATGACAAGAAATGCGTCTTTGAGAACTTCGGCAAGAGATGCGCTATCTTTGAGATCGCAAAATGTTGCAGCCAATTTCGTGCTCTTCAGGCTGTTCTTGAGCTCATTAGCTTTTTGCTGGTTGAAGTCAGCAATTACGATTGTGTCGAAACTGCTGAACTCAGTAAGGTCGCGCACGATTACTTGCCCCATTGCTCCGGCACCGCCCAGAACTACGATTTTTCTCATGAGCTCACACAACCTATGTATTGATGTATTCGGACCGACGCGCATGTGATCGAAGCACTCGAATGCATGCGCTGCGCGCATGCACGAGTAAGTTGTAAGCGAGGACAGTCATTGAGACTGCCTGCCCAAGAGCACGCCGGTGCATAAGTGTAGCAAAAGTAATCAGGCCGTATGGGCCTGCGCTTCAACTCTATTTATGGATAATGGATGCTTTGCCTGCCGCTAGTACTTTCCGCCGCTGGTAGCGGAACCGGCGCCGTTAGCTGTGTCGTCACCATAGGACGCCATGCCGTTGCGTCCAGGTATATAAGGTGTCAATTTGGGACCGTTGCCGCCCGAGCGGTAGCCGCCGCCTCGTTGCAGTACGGTTCCGGGCACGTAGTATTGAGCTGCCTGGTGACCCAGATCGGAGCGTATCTGGTCGCCCGGTTGAGACACATTGGCGCCCCATTTTGAAACCGGCACTTGCGGTCCGCCCTTCTTTTCTATGCGTTGAGGCGTGTAGAAATTGTCGCCCGGCGTCTGAATATTGGCGCCCCACGGTACTTTCGGGAGCAATGGGTTGGCTTGAGCGCCGCCCACTTGCTTGCCTTGAGCTGTTTGACTCAAAGTGCCTGAGCCGATGTAGGTGCCCGACGGGTCCATCAAGCCGATCTGGTTCTGGTTGCAAACACGAGCTGAGCCGTTTCCATAGTGGAAGTTATAACTGCTGTTCTGCGCCAAGGCAGGACTGAGGAGTGAGGCGCATACTACTGCTGCGCCTGCAATGAGGAGGGTTTTTTTCATATGTTTGGTAAAGTCCATTAGGAGCGGGTACCTGGGGTGTTAGGTTGGCTTCTAGGTGATTTTGACCGTTGCCGACAATGCCTGACTCTAGAGGTGGGAGAGCTGGCTGAGCGCGGTCATGAGGCTCAAAGTTAGAGCGCTGAGAAGTATATAAATGCCGGCCAGGCGGGCTGTCGACCGGGAAATAGTCGCTGCCTTGACCTTGACCTGTGCGTCTTTTGAGGCGCCATTCGGCTGCCTGTAGTGCCTATTCATAAAAAGTCCGCCTAGTAAGTGTTGTCATTGCACTATAGATCAGTAATAAAGCTAATAAAAGTTGCTACTTTACAATTTAATGTAACAAATTTAATCTGGCTTTGGCAAGGGCCAGGCAGAGCCGGCGGGTTTTTCTTGGTTGTAACCGAGGAATTCCAAACCGAACCGTTATCGGTTCGGTTTTTGAAAACGATTTTTAAAACCCAACCGTTATCGGTTCGGTTCTAAAAACATGGATGTTAGAAGCTCAAAAACTAAGCTGGCAGCGTCAAAGCCCGTTTGTGCGCCCGATTTTCCAGAGCGTCGTCCAGTGGTGAAAGTTGGACGTCACCGTATCGGCGGGTGAGCGCTTGCGAGATCAGCAAGTCGCAAAACTGGGGATTCTTTGGCAGCAACGAGCCATGCAAGTAGGTGCCGTAGACTTTGCCGCTTTGCGCCCCTTCCCCGCCGTCTTCGCCGTTGTTTCCATTGCCGACCATAATTTTGCCGAGGGGCTCCACGTCTTTGCCAAGATATGTTTTGCCGCTGTGGTTTTCAAAACCAACCAGGGTCGATTCATCGCTGCGCTTGATTAGTACATTGCCTATCATGCGCCGATTTCCAGCGACGGTGTGGGCGTCTATCAGAGAAATACCCTTCAGCTCTTCTCCGTCATGTGGCTTGTAATAGTGTCCAAGAAGCTGATATCCACCGCAAATCGTGAGGAATGCGGCGCCGTTATCGACTGCTGTTTTCAGTTGTTTTGCGCGCTTGACTAGATCTTGGGCGATGATTTGCTGCTGTTTATCTTGCCCGCCACCGATGAAATAAAGGTCGAAATATTCCGGATCAGCGTGTTGGTCCAGTCCGATTGCACTGACCGTAACCTCTATATTGCGCCATTTAGCCCTTTGAGTGAGAGCGATGATATTGCCCCTGTCCCCGTATATGTTGAGGAAGCGGGCATAAAGATGGGCTATCCGTAATTCCATTTTGCGTCCATATTGAAACTAGCTTGCTAATTGAGAGGATTTCGATGGGCCTGCCAACAAATCATTATAACGATGAGAAATTTCACTTCGCGAAGGTATCCTGTGCCAAACTTGGTCGCGAATTAGTCACACGAGCCAGGCGTCATGTTGTCCGGCCGTCCCCGTATTTGATACCACCGGCGGGGCGCACCATATATAGTAGCGCGATTGCAAATTCTACAGTCCGATAAAAAATTGATACCGCGTGACGATTCGAGTTCTTGATAATCGGTTGCCAGGAATTAAGGCGTGCCCTGCATCTTGGGATTTCTAACTGATATGTTTTTGGTGCCCTTCGCTTAAAATATTAGTGTTTTTTAAGCTGCCGATTTTCAGCACCAGCCCTGGTTTTTCAACGATACTTTGATCGCGTGTTTCAAATTACACGTTTTGCCACTACTACTGACTGGAATATCTAGGCTATGATGGCTTTCGTTAGATTCAGGTCATTGCGAAGGAGTGATTACTACTATGAAGAAGGGGTTTGCAACCTTACTTACCGCATTAGTTGCCGTAAGTGCGAGCACCTTAGTCAATACGTCTGCTGCTTATGCGCAGGGTGCTAGTAATGTCAGCGAACTGACAGATGTTGTTGGTAATGAATGGGCATACAATGCCCTCAAGGAGCTCGTAAACAGCCCTTGCCACATCCTCGTTGGTTATCCCGACAGAACTTATCGTGGACAAAAATCCACCACACGTTTTGAATTGGCTGCGGCGCTATATAAATACGAACAGTGCATTACCGAAAGGCTTGCACTCAAAGCTGACAAAGCGGATTTGGAAAAATTTGCTGCCTTGTTGGAAGAGTTCCGTGGTGAACTCAACCACCTCAAGGCTCGCGTAGATAGCCTTGAAGCTAGAATGCGCGCTGTTGAAGAGAAGAATATCGAGCAAGACATGAGACTTGCTTATGCTGAGCGACAAAAGGGCTTCCTCTGGGAGCGCGTGGTAAAGGGAACAGCGATCGACGTACGTGATATTGGAGTCGGCGTGTACCGTGGTGCACGTGGTATCTACCAATACTTGTTCTAAGAACGAACGGATTCTCTCTACTCGCTTAGATCTGATCTACAGAAACTCCCGGCAGTCATGCTGACGGGAGTTTCAGCTTAGCTATACGAATTTGTCAAGCGCTGAGGTGTAGAAAATGGTGACAGATAGGCGCCAGTCCGACGATAGCGTCCCCGATACAAGTGGCTTCAAATTTTGCCTGCCGAAAGCCAATGTCTCAAAGGAAATTGTTTTTGCACTTGACGTGTGCCAGCGCGCCGGTGTTCTGGCAATGGAGCATTTCGACCGCAATATTGCCGTCGAAGAGAAATCTGACGGTAGCCCGGTTACCATTGCTGACAAGAAGTGCGAGCGCCTGATTCGCGAATCGATAGCGGCTAAATTCCCTGAAGACGCAATTCTTGGTGAGGAGGAAGGTGGCGACGATGCACCTCTGCCGAAAGGTCGCCGCTGGATTATCGACCCGATTGATGGAACTTACAATTACGCGCGTGCGATTCCTATCTTCTCAACCTTGCTTGCCCTTGAAAAGGACGGGGAAATTACTCTGGGCGTTGTCTACAATCCGGCCTTGCAAGAGATTTTTTGGGCTGAGAAGGGCTGTGGGGCATTTAGAAACGGTAAAAGAATCAATGTTTCGGACATTTCCGAGATGAAAAACTCGCAATTCAACTTTGGTGCATTAAGCCGCGTGCAGGCGCTCGGGCTCTGGGATGCATTTACTGAACTGGTATCGAAAACAGTCCGACAGCGAGGGCTGGGGGACTATCTCGGCTTTGCTCATGTCTTTGAAGGTAAAGCCGAAGCGCACCTGGAAGTAGGCGTGAAGGTGTGGGACCTGGCCCCCATGAAGATTATCATTGAGGAGGCCGGCGGGCAGTATAGCGATCTTGAAGGCGGCAAATCAGTCTATACAGGCAGTTGCCTGGTCACCAACGGTCTTGTGCATGAGCAATTTTTGGGCATATTAAAACGTTGATAGGCGGCCCGCGCCGCTAATCCAGCCATTTTTGACAACCAGCGCGGTAAAATTGCCCCTCTGAGGGAATTCTGGAATGCTGAAGGCCGAATGGACAAAATCAATGCGGGCGCGAATGACGCTCGTCATGTCTTTGTCCAGTGTGGTGCCGGTGATCATTTGTCATCTGATTGTAGTGGGCACAAGTGGAGCCAGATTCAGCGACATTCTCTGGTACCTCCCTTTGGTTCCAATTCTTGTCGGTATCAATTGGTTTCTCTCCGGCATCATTCTCATTCCGCTGCGCCAATTGCTCCAAGCCACCACAAAACTGGCCAATATGGACATAAGGCAACGACTGGAAGTCGAGCCAAATGAGCTGTTCGAGACTGCTGAGCTGAGAAAGTCATTTAATAAATTGCTCAATCGTTTGGAAGAGTCGCTCAATATTCAATGCCAATTCGTTGCCGATGCCAGCCATGAATTGCGCACACCACTGACTTCGATTCAGGGATACACAAAACTGCTGTTACGCCGCGGACAGAGTATTGATGGGCATCTCCTTGCAGAGGCGCTGCAAACGATTTCGGATGAATCCGGTCGATTGATTCGACTTGTTTCGGACTTGCTGCAATTAGCACGTGCAGATGCCGGACAGGCAATTATCAATCAACAAGATGTGATTGATGCTCGAGATGTGCTTGCTTCGGTGGAAGACACCGTTACAGTGATCGCACCCGAGCAGATCGAAATACAGTTCATCATGCCCAGCCAGCCAATTTTTGTGCTTGCCGACAGCGATCGCCTCAAACAAGTTTTTCTCAATTTGACCAACAACGCAATCAAGGCTACTCAAGCCGGTGGTAAGGTCACCGTCACTTTGAGAATGAGCAATCAGCAGGCAATCATTCGCGTCATTGATACCGGAATTGGTATCGCGCCTGCAGACCAGCAGAGAATTTTCGATCGCTTTTATAGAGTGGAACGTTCGCGTGTAAAGAGCCGCATTTATGGCGGCGGCACCGGTCTTGGACTGGCTATTGCGCTCACGATAATCAAAGCGCATGGTGGCAGTATCGATCTAGAGAGCGAATTGAACAAGGGATCTACTTTTACAGTCCGTCTTCCAGTTGCCGATGAGAAGACCGGCAAGAGCGACACGGAAAAAAAAAGAGTCGCCGAGCAAGCGAGACTGGAAGCACAGGACAAGCAGGATCGTCAGAAAAATCAGAGGGACCTTCCCAGAGATCAGAAGGATCAAAAGGACCAGAAGGACCAGAAGGACCAGAAGGACCAGACTCAGCGGGAGCGGGAGCCGCTTAAAGAAGTTCAAACAGTTGAACCAGGTGAGCGAAGAGCAACTGCTGTGCAAGACGACTAAGTCGGCCTAGATTGCCTGTCCGTGCGTCAAGTGCTTTTGAAGGGCGTAGGCATGTTCCACTCTTACGAATCAAATCACAGTGGCGCAACCTATGCGCCATTGAATTCATGCCATCTTCAGGCGCCGCAATGAGTGTGTAAAACAAAACGCACCGCCCAAGCAGTGCGTTTTTGAAATTTTTTCTGAAATCGAAATTACGAAGCGGTTGCTGCAGGCTCCGGCGCGGCTGCTGCTGCACCTTCTGCTGCTGCCGGTGCTTCTTCGACAACTGCTTTCTTGGCGACAACGCGGGCGACGACTTCGTCCTCGGGGTTGAGGATTTTGATCTTGTCGGAGATCTTCAGTTCGCCGAAGTGGAGACCTTGATCGATTTCGGTGATTAGGGAAAGGTCGCACTCGATGAAGTCGGGAATGTCACCCGGCAAGCATTCGATTTCGGCATCCTGGAAGACTTCGATCAATTGTCCGCCTTCGACGGTTACTGCGGTAGAAACGCCGATGAACTTCAGGGGTACTGTCACTGTCAACTTGCGGTCGAGGGCGACGCGATAGAGCTCTACGTTGAGCACTTCATGATTAGTTGCTCTGCGCTGAACTTCGCGAATGATGGCGTTAACCGGTTTGCCTTTGCCCATGTCCAGTTCGATCATGTGCGAATAGGCAT
>JBGAVL010000296.1:0-7958 GCA_044228145.1 Obscuribacteraceae bacterium (SeqCode) | reverse complement strand
ATTCACCATTGGCATCGGCAATTACACTGAAAACGATATCAAAGAAGCCGCCAGAGCGTTTACGGGCTGGCAAACTAAACCGGACGGTTTTTTCCTCAATAAGAATCAGCATGATTTTGGACCAAAAACAGTTTTAGGAGTGACAGGCAATCTGAACGGTGAGGACATCGTTTCAATCCTGGTAAAACACCCGCAAACAGGACATTTTCTTGCTCGAAAGTTGATTACGTTTTTCGCCTACGACAATCCGGATAAGAGTTTCGTGGAGCGCGTCGCCGGTGCCTATAGAGAAAATAGATATGGTCTTGGTCCGATGCTGAAAGCAATTTTTTCAGACCGCACATTTTTGAGCGACAGAGCCTATCATGCCAAAATCAAGAGTCCGGCCGAACTTGTGGTCGGCACTCTGAAAGTCCTGCAAATTGAGAATCTGGACAATGATCTGCCGCAGTTAATGGGTGCAATGGGTCAGGACCTCTTCCATCCTCCTTCTGTGAAAGGATGGGACGGAGGAGAAGCATGGATTTCCAGCGACACGATGATGGAGCGATTCAACTTTGCTGCGCGTGTTTGCACAACCCGCTTTGATGAACTGATGACAAAAGCCGCCCCCTCTGAGCTGATTCAAAGACGCGGTTTGACGAATGCTCTTCAACTGGTCAATTACTTTGTGGATTTGCTCGTCGACGGCGACCTGCCGAAGACGGCCAAAGATAGACTGGTGGAATATGTTTCCAGCGATCTAGACGGCAAAAAGGTGAGTATGATTGAAGACGACTGCACTCTCGATGCCAAGCTCAGAGGGCTCGTGCATTTGATTATGACTTTGCCCACGTACCAACTGACTTGAAGGATAAATCAATGGCAGTATCCAGACGTAAGTTTATTCATGGTGGATTGGGCATGCTGGGGCTGGCATTGTCGGCTCAGGAATTATTCAAGTTGTCCTGCCAGGCGGCCGGCACAGAAAGCAAGCGCCAACTGGTTTTGATTCAGCTGAGCGGTGGCAATGACGGACTGAACACAGTCATACCATTCGGCAATGGCCATTACTATGATGCGCGCCCTCAGATTGCCGTGCCGCAAAAGGACATCCTCAAGTTAAACGATACATTGCAGATAGGATTGCATCCGGCGATGACCGGAATGCAGGAACTTTTCAATTCAGGAAATCTGGCCATTGTCGAAGGCGCCGGTTATGCCAGTCCAAACCGCTCGCATTTCCGCTCAATTGAAATCTGGCAGACGGCAGAGCCGGACAAAATCGGCGACACAGGCTGGCTTGGTCGTTATCTGGACCTGGCTTGTTGCGGACGAGAGAGAGAAGCGCTGCCTGCCGTCAATGTCGATGCGATGCTGCCCAAGACTTTGTTTGCCAGAAAGATTGTCGTGCCTTCGGTCAACAATATCTACGAATTTCGCTTTCGCACAGACCCACATTTCAGAAAAGATAGAGACACACAGATTGAAGCATTCGAAGACATCTATAGAGATTTCGACAGCAAGCGCCCTCATGCCGACGTCTTGAGAAAAGCGGGACTGGAAGCCAATCACGCATCGGACTATTTGCTCACGCTCGTCAAGTCATACAAAAGCTCCGTCAAATATCCGTCAGGAAGACTGGGAGATGGACTCAAGTTTATTGCTCAGATGATCGCCGGCGGAGTTACCGCTCCGGTATTTACAGTCAGCCTGGACGGATTCGACACGCACGCCAATCAGCAACGCTCTCAAGCTGGACTTTTGAAACAGTTGTCTGATGCGCTCTTAGCGTTTCAGAATGATTTAAAAGCACACTCTCTAGACAACAACGTTGTCACACTTGTATTTTCGGAATTTGGTCGCCGAGTGCAAGAAAACAGCGGCAAAGGCACAGACCACGGCACTGCAGAACCGCTCTTCATCATAGGTTCAGCAGTCAAAGGTGGAATTTATGGAGAATCTCCAAGTTTGACTTTGCTCGACAATGGAGATCTAAAACATACGATCGACTTTCGCACGGCATATGCCACCATATTGGAACGATGGCTGGGAGCAGATAGCGTGCAGGTGCTCGGTAAACGATTTGAGATTCTGCCGATTCTCTAGGATATCGATCGAATGTTGAGAGCGTGAAATCTACGGATCTGGAGGCGATGACCCTTCAACCATGGACCAGAATTGTCTGGAGACATCCCACATCGTCTCGTCTTTGTAGTTACGCAGGACGCATTTGGCTGTCCACATGCCTTCCTTGTCGATCGTCACATCCGGCGTGACAATGTAATGGCCCTTGTAAATGTCGTTGGGATCATTGGCTTGAAATTCCTTGCGGAAACACTCGTGGCCTTCCGGGTTTTCAATCACGACCAATCCCTTATATTGCCTTCTCTCAAACGGCGTGCCAAAACCAATCACCATCTGGCAATCCATTTTCAGTGGCAGCTCGCCGACGAAAACGTCAAAAAGTCCCTGGGCGTTTACCCTGCCGTTGTCTGCATGTTCGGCTTGGTCACAGAACAATATGTAACCACCGTGCAGGTACTTCATCAGAATCTCCCGAGAAACTAAAACCGGACCGGCGATGACAAGTAGAACCTGGTAGCCCTGAGTCCGAGATGAAATTTTATACCATTGAAAAGCGCAGCCACGAAAAGATGGCGTCAAGAAATCAAGATAACCGCAAAAAAGCAAAAGGCAGCCGGTTTCCCGACCGCCTCAAGTCTGGTCCGGAAGTTAAACCGTTAACGGTTTAACTTCTAAAAACCAACTATTTGGATTTTGCGGTGACGATGCCATCCGATATGTTGTGCGGAACTTCGTCATAGTGTGCAAATTCCATTGTGAATGTGCCTTGACCACGAGTCTTGTTGCGGATATCGGTGGCATAGCCGAACATTTCGGACAGCGGTACAACCGCTTTCACCTTGGACAATTTTTCCAAGGTATCCATGCCTTCGACTCGTCCGCGGCGGCTCGAGATGTCGCCGATGACTTCGCCCATGTACTCTTCGGGCACTTCCACTTCAACCTTCATGACTGGCTCCAGAAGTACTGGTTTGCCCTTCATGAAGCCCTCTTTGAAGGCCATCGAGCCGGCGATCTTGAATGCCATTTCAGACGAGTCGACTTCGTGATACGAACCGAATACGAGAGTCGCTTTGAAGTCGATGACTGGATAACCAGCCAGGACGCCGCCTTGAATGGCTTCTCGAATGCCGTTTTCGACTGCGGGAATGTATTCCTTGGGAATGACACCGCCGACAATCTTGTTGACGAATTGGAAGCCAGAACCTGGCTCCAGGGGATCGAGTTCGATGACAACGTGACCATATTGACCCCGACCGCCGGATTGACGGACAAACTTGCCTTCTTGCTTGACGTGATTGCGAATGGTTTCGCGGTAGGCGACTTGCGGTTTGCCCACATTGGCTTCTACCTTGAACTCGCGCAAGAGTCTGTCGACAATGATTTCCAAATGCAGTTCGCCCATTCCGGCGATGATGGTCTGACCTGTTTCGTGGTCAACTTTGACCTTGAAGGTGGGATCTTCTTCAGCCAGCCTGGCCAGTGAATTACCCAGCCTGTCGGAGTCTTGCTTGGTCTTGGGTTCGATGGCTACCGAGATAACGGGTTCAGGGAAGTTCATCGATTCAAGAATGATTGGATGCGTATCAACCGCGAGAGTATCCCCTGTGGTCGTATCCTTGAGACCGACGACTGCTACGATGTCGCCGGCGCTGGCCGATTGAACATCGGTGCGCTGGTCGGCTTGCAGTTGTATCAGTCTGGAGATGCGCTCTTTTCTGCCCTTGGTCGTGTTTTGCACGTAAGAGCCGGCGGTCAAAGTGCCGCTATAAACGCGAACAAATGTCAATTTGCCGACGAACGGGTCGGTCATGACCTTGAAGGCCAGTCCGGCAAAAGGTTCGTCATTGCAGGTGCGTTGAGCTTCTTCGCCATCAGGAGTCCATCCCTTAATGGGTGGAGCTTCTTCGGGCGACGGCAAATAGTCAACGATGGCATCCAGAAGTGGCTGCACGCCTTTGTTCTTGAATGCAGAGCCGACCAGAATTGGAACGATATGATTGCTGATTACAGCTTTTCTCAATGCCACTTTCAGTTCGTCGGCTGTGGGAATTTCGCCTTCGAGATACTTGCCCATCAAGTCATCGTCGGTTTCGCTGATGGCTTCAACCAGTTTGGTCCGCCATTCTTCAGCTTCTTCGGCCATGTCGGCCGGGATTGCTTCTTCGCGAGCCAATTTGCCCATCGGATCGTCCTCGGCATACATGTAAGCCTTGCGATCGATAAGGTCGATGATGCCTTTGAAATCTACTTCGGAGCCAATCGGAATCTGCAACGGGTGACCATTGGTCCAGGTCGAATGCAGGCCAGGCAATTGCTCTTGGATTTGTCTAACGACACGGAAATAGTCGGCACCGGAGCGGTCCATCTTGTTGACGAAAACCATACGGGGCACTTCATAGCGGTTTGCTTGTTTCCAAACCGTGCCGGTTTGAGGTTGAACACCTGCAACCGCGCACAATACGATGACTACGCCATCAAGCACGCGCATGGAGCGTTCGACTTCAACAGTGAAATCGACGTGTCCGGGCGTATCAATCAAGTTGATATGCTTGCCCTTCCACTTGGAGGTGATTGCAGCGGCGGTTATGGTGATGCCGCGCTCTTTTTCTTGCTCCATCCAGTCGGTGACGGTCGTCCCTTCGTGAACTTCTCCAACCCGGTGGATAAGACCGGAATAAAAGAGAATTCTCTCCGTGGTCGTTGTCTTACCAGCGTCGATGTGAGCAGCGATACCCATATTACGGATATCACGTAATGGGATTGTCCTGGTCATCACTGTTGTGGGTTTCCTTTCGTCCGTACGAGTTGCGACTTCCATGTTTCCTTCCGCCGTATTCCTATTTTCCGAGTTCTTGCCAAGTTTGTTTCGGCGTCACAGAAGAACGGGCCCGGCTCACCCGAGTCATATTCCCCTGAAAACCTACTGCACCTTATCATGACTTCTTATATTTCAAGAAAAACCTTCAACAAGTATTGTTTGAATTCCTTGCCTATCTTTACAATTGGGTAATTTGACTCGAGAAGTAATTAGCTAAAACCCGCATTCTAAGCCGGTCTTGTTTAATTGCCCAGAAAGCGTCTGCCCTTAAGGCATTTGCCATCGAATCTTAAGATCACCCTCTGCCGACGGATGTCAGTGGGTGTATCTACCCCGCATTCAACCACTTTTGCCAAAGGTCTGCTGACGTCCGGACGTCCATGGCGTTTCCTTCGAACCCGAAACCTCAAAAACGCCGAGACGTTCCCAAGGGCATTTTCCGCTCAGGTGTCCATTTGCAGGTGCACCCGGTTAAGACCGTCTTATGAAAAGGGGCTTTTGGCCTACCTATATAAAGCGAGTCACCAATTAATAACGGTAATGCGCAAACGCTTTGTTGGCTTCTGCCATCTTATGCGTCTCGTCTTTCTTCTTGACAGAGTTGCCGGCTCCATTGGAGGCGTCAATCAGTTCCGCCGACAAACGCTCTGCAAAGCTTCTACCGCCGCGCTTCCTGGAATTGGTGATAATCCACTGAGTGGCCAGTGCCACGCCGCGAGCCTGTTTGACTTCGATAGGCACCTGGTAGGTAGAACCGCCAACGCGGCGAGCCTTAACTTCCACAAGCGGCGTGACATTTTTCACGGCCTTGTTGAAGATGTCGAGCGGCTCTTGCTTGGTACGTTCCTTGATCAGGTCAAGCGATGCGTAGAAAAGCTTTTGAGCCGTGCTTTTCTTGCCGCGCTGCATCATTCGGTGAACGAATCTCATGACGAGCTGGCTGTTGAAATCCGGATCGGGCGGAGGAACTCTCTTTTGTGCGGCTGATCTGCGTGACATACTTTCGGATCCTGTTCTTGTACTTGCGTATTGCCTGACTGACTATTTCTTCTTAGCGGCTGCTGCGCCGGCTTTCGGACGCTTAGTGCCGTATTTGGAACGGCCTTGTGCACGGTCTTTGACGCCGGCAGTGTCGAGCGCTCCTCTGACAATGTGGTAGCGGACACCCGGAAGGTCCTTGACCCGACCGCCTCTGACCAAGACGACAGAGTGCTCTTGCAGGTTATGTCCGACGCCGGGAATGTATGCAGTGATTTCCATACTGTTGGTCAGGCGGACACGAGCGATCTTCCGAAGAGCCGAGTTCGGCTTCTTAGGCGTAGTCGTCTTCACCTGCGTGCAGACGCCGCGACGTTGCGGGCATGATTTCAACGCGGGTGATTTCGTCTTATAAGTGACTTTCTTCCGCTCTCTCCGTATGAGCTGATTGATGGTAGGCACCACAAATCTCCTGAAAATAGAACTTGATTACACTGTCCACCCTTCAGTAATCGAAAGGCAGTTCCTCGCTTGAGCGGTTGGCAATAATACCGACAACGCCCGTACGATGTCAACGCGAGCCTGCTGGGCTTCCGAGCTCCAGCGCTCAAAAATGAGGCACAAAAGAGTTCGAACTGCCGAGACAGACAGCGATTGAGCCAGAGTATCAGATCTAAACCTGCTTAGCCCCCGGCCTTTACTTTAGTTTAAGAGCCGGGCTGCAATTCTTTGCAAACGCACCGGTCAGTGATTGCGGCTGAGAAGTGCTTGATGAGCGGATTATAAGCTGTCCTCTTTGTTTTTGAGGTAGGGAGGCCGGCCAGGAAAGAGACGAATCTCAGCAGGTAAAAGCCTTCTTTCGGCAGGCAATGGCAGATTTATACCGGGGCTAGGCAAGCTGATTGGGGCTTCTTTGCGGACAACGCGCTTTTGCTTGGCCCGCACCCAGTGATCGCGAGCCATCAGCGAAAAGGTTCCGGTGCGCTCCAGTCCAAGTTTTTCGATCGCTTTGACTACATGCGGCTGGAAATCAAAACCCTTAATCGAGATCACGCCTCGCATATTCAGCCGGCGCATTATTCCTAAAGTAAAGAGAATGGAATCCTCGGTCGTATGCGCCCAGCCAGGATGCACAGCAAATTCCAGATGGTAGTCTCCTTCTCTGTGGGCAAGCACTCTAATGGCAGCAGTAAGATTTTTTCGATCAGGATCTTGAGAAACCCAATACCAAATTTTCCGCTTGATCAGTTTGCGACTGAGCTTATCGAAGCTCTCCGTGGGCACTTCGCTGACCAGAAAGTCATCCGGCACATATTCGTAGGTAAGTCTCAAATCAGGAGGCAAGCATTCCTGAAAGAGTTGGTAGAGCCCCTGCCTATCTTGTGGAATAGCCAGGCGAAAAGCTGATGAATTCTCGGTATCGACGCTGCCGGGCAAATCGAAATCGACAGGCACTTGATAGTGCGTAACTCGATAACAGCGGCGAAAACCAGTATTTCCAAGCAAAGAGAGTGCAGCAGAATTTTGATCTGATACTTCGGCAACGAAATGCGCGGCACCTTGGCTGGCGAAAGTGGCGAAGGCATAGCGCAGCAGTTCTTGCGCGATACCCCGCCCGCGATGATTGGGATGAACGACCAGATGCTCAATTCGCCAGCAGGCTCTGGACTTGCCGACAGAACTTATAGATATGAGAGCCAGGACGATGCCGTCTTCCTTGGCGATATATGCCATTGGAGCAAAGTGCATATTGCAGGGCAGCCAATGCTGGAAGAAAGTGAAACCCCTTAGCGCAAGCGCGTCTTCCGCGCAAAAACTCTCGAATGGCATGGGTTCGTTTTGATGCCTGAGCAGGGCCCGCGTCTGAGCGGTATCCATGGCAAAGAGTGGTCCGATTTTGATCATTATGTTGACCTTCTCAATATCCAGTGCGTATGCACACACCATCCTTAAAATCATAACACTCGATTGCCAAGAGTTTTTTTTTCCCCGCAGCCTCTCGTATCTGGAAGTTAAACCGTTAACGGTTTAACTTACAGATACGACATGTGGCGTTTGCCGAGACCGTTGTAAAGTGGCCCTTTCAACGACC
>JBGAVL010000295.1:285-7969 GCA_044228145.1 Obscuribacteraceae bacterium (SeqCode) | reverse complement strand
ATTTCCCAACAACATGTTGAAGCGTCCTTCACCACTGTCAAGACCATAGTAAGAGGGGCGACGCCATGCGTCGCCCGGTAACTTGTAATAAAGAAGGGAGCCAATTGGCTCCCTTCCTCCCTTGCGAAAATGTCGGTTCTCTCTACGGTAAATCCTGCAGATTACGTCTAGAGTTTTGTCTTGCCGTCTGCAAGAGCGCGTATTATTAGTGGCAAGGTCTTTTCGCTGATTCTTGCATAACAAACCTCGAATGAAGGGGCGGCGTCGAATTCGCTTTAGACCCTGTTACTATCGCTGCGCATGTATGTGCAAACGGTAGCGAACGTGTGACGAAACTGTGCTGCTAGATTAAATGTCGGTCGAAAACACCGGAAAGTTTTTACTATGCTGTCTTCCTGGACAACTGTAGCGTCAAGTATTTGCTTGTTCGCCAAGCAATACTGACAGAACCTCGGATAGATGCCTATGCAACAAGAAGTGCCCGCTGTTTTCGACCATGATCAATTTTCCATGCGGCAGGCGCGACGCTAATTTTTCTCCTGTGCTTCGCGGGCACAGGTTGTCGTCGGTGCCGTGCCACAGGAATATATCTGATTTTATGTCTTCAACCTGGAAGCCCCAGGGCTTTCTCATAGCCAGATAGTCGTCCAGCGTGCCCTCGAATCCCTGTCGTAAAGCCTCATATGCAAATGCGGTGGCATCTTCGAGAGACAAAGCTTCGCAAATTTCGTAATCAGGCCCAGCTTTGACTGCGCGCAACAATTCATTCTTCATCTTCTCGGGCGGCCAGTATTTGAACATGATTCCGAGCGGACACAGAACATGCAACAACGGCTCCGGCCAGCTCAACAAAATTCTGTCCTCCAGCAAGCCAAGCGATTCTATCGAACCCTGATAGTCCATGGGACCGATACCGCCGACGGTGCCTACTCTGGCCAACTTGTCGCTGAGCAGCGCAGCGCATGTCAGTGCATAGGGCGCACCTAAAGACCATCCCAGCAAGGGAATGTTTTGCAAGTTTAGATCCACCAACAATTCTCTCGTATCATCTGCCCAATCGCTCAGTGTGCGTCCGCTTTGCCTGTCGGAAAGTCCGATGCCCGGACGATCTGGTGCGATTATTTTGACATTGAGATCGACTAGTTGCTTGTCGGCAAATGCAACGTCCAGTCTGCTCGACATGCCGCCGTGAAAGTAGAGCACTTCTCTGCCTTCCGGGTCACCTACTGTGGCATAGCCTAGCGTGCGTCCATCTTTCAGTTTTAAGGAGCTGTCTTTTCTGGGCATATTGATGGGGCGCAGAATGTGTCGTCCGACTCCTCTCCAGCAGCGAACATACCAGGTTCAAACATTCCCGTGTCCACTACTCCCGTGTTCACTCCTCAATCGAGCGCTCCCAAGCCGGAATTCAAATTGTTTGCAGGAGTTACGCATCAGCAGATGCTTCCGTGGGCAGATGCTGCGTTGCAGCCGCATGTGGCCAGGCAAGTGAAAACACCTGTCAATATTGGTGTAGTGAAAACACCTGCGACTACAGATGTTGTGGAACCCCCGGCTCCAGCTATTCCACCAAAGGCTCCGGTTGTTTTGCAAAAGCCTGTCCTGACTGCTGAAACAGCCGCCAAACAAATTTATGTTCCTGCATTCGGCGTTGCGCGCCTGACTGCAGAACGCCGTCCTGATCCTCCCAGACCGGTTCAGCACTACACAGTCGAATGGTTCATGATACCTGGCTGGATGGCAGGCGTCTGGCTGAAAAATGGCGACATGACCACAAGTGTCACAGATCTGCGCACGGGAATGAGCAGTGCGCGAAATGAATGGACGGAAAATAAACTGCAGGCTGTCTGGGGACATCAGCAAGATGCCCAGGGTAATTATTGGCACGTCAACTTGCTGCCGTCTGAGCGAGACGGCTCGTCTGCAGGAAAGCTTGTGCGTTTTGTCACTGTCTCGCAACAATGTGTGAGTTCATCCTCTCAGCAGTTGATGACCCGAACGCATTATGTTGTCAGCGAGTCAAATCCGTGGAATAACCAGCCAATTGATACATTTCAGCAGGAGTCGTTCAATCACTACGCCCTGGCGGCGCAAAACCAATTGGTCAATTCGAGCAGCAATCGCGTTTTTACTTATGAGGGAGTGCCGGTTCGTGAAGGGACTCTTGTCAGTCAATTTGCAAAAATTGGGCAGTTTGCCCCCGTTGCCACATTAAACGGGGTCGATCTGCGCGCTTCGCTTGATGAATATCTCCAATCCCACGCGCTGGGGCACTTAAAGAAATAGTATCTATTTGATGCCGAACCTCGGAAATGTATATATAAAGTACGTATAGAATCAAGGTAAAACGGGTACTTTCAGTTTGATGGGCTGAAAGGAGCGAATTGATGGCGTATTTCAAAACGGTTTCTCTTTCATTGCTGATTGCCTGCGCGTCATTAACGACACTTCCGGCTTCAAGCGAAAGCAAACCATTAATTGCTGCGAAAAAATCTTCCGATAAAGCGGAGAAAAAAGCAGACAAGAAACCGGACAAGAAATCATCGGCTAAAACCGCAGATCGCGATGCTGATGAGCTGATGATTCGCGCACAGGCCGCCGATTATGCAAAATCCTTTGCGGCTGGTGACACACAAGCTTTGTCGGCAATGTGGGCTGACGATGCAATCTTCACCGATCAATTAGGAAGAGTTTCATCAGGCCGCGAGGCGATTGCGATGCAAATGTCTTCCTTCTTCAAGACGAATGGAAAACAGCCGATGGAAATTCGCATCGATTCACTGGAATTTCCTGCCGACAATCTTGCTATTGAGCATGGCGTGTCACACATCGGATCGTCCACGAGTCCTATGAGCTATTCGACATATACTGCTGTTCATTTAAAACGCGACGGTAAGTGGCAGATGGTGAGTGTTTCCGAATCACCTAAGTTTGATCCGGCTACGGCAAACCACCCGGTAATTGCAGATCTAGCGTGGCTGATCGGCAACTGGAAAGTTGATGGACCGAGAGGTACGTTGCAGATCAGAGCCGATTGGGTCGCCGGAAAGAATATGATTCGCTGCGACTTCGATGCAACCACAAAGGACGGCGAAAAAACTACGCAGACGCAGTTTATTTTCCTAGATCCTCTCTCGAAAAGAATTCGTTCGTGGCAATATGACTTCGACGGCGGATATGGCGAATCGAGATGGTTCAACTCCGGCAATGCCTGGACCGCAGAGGGCTGCTCAGTGCAGGCTGATGGCACCACCGGCTCGGCAAGATATATGATCAAAAAACTCGATGACAATACTTTCTCTTGGCAGTCTACCTCCCGCAGAGTGCTCGGAAGGAGACTGCCGGATAGTGCGGTGCTGACAGCGAAAAGAGCCGGCACTTAGCTGTTGTTTTCTCGGTTTTCTTTGCCGCGTTGTTTTTCTTGAATTTGTTGCTTTACTGGTGGATTTGAAATGAAAATCAGAAAGAGAATTGCATTCTTGTTGGTGGCGATGGTATTGCCGATGATTCTTGCAGAACCAGGATATAGCCGCGGTGGATTCGGTGGTGGTGGCGGCCGTGGTTTTGGCGGCGGCTTCGATCGTGGTGGCTTCGGAGGTGATTTCGATCGCGGCGGTATGGACGGTGGATTCGACAGAGGATTTGATCGAGGCGGTGTTGATCGCGGTGGTATGGATCGCGGCGACGCATTCGATCGCTTCAACGACAATTTCGATCATCCCGGCGATTCTGCATTTGGTGGCAATAATTCAGGTATCAAAGCTGGCGAAGATGGTGTCAGAAACTTTGGTGATGCAGGCCGAACTGCCCTGGCGGGAGACGGCGGGTTTGGGCACATCATGGATAATCCAGCTGCTGGTTGGGCTGGACGCGCCGGAACATACAATATGTCACCGCGCGCGCTTGCGGACCATTACAATGCGGTCAATGGAAATTTCAATCACTGGAATTATTTCAACCATGGCTGGTGGAACAATCACCCCTGGCATTACTGGAATCGATACTGGGGCGACGATTGGGCCTGGGGTTGGGCAGATTGGGGCGGTCTCGGCGGATGGTGGGGAATGGATACAGCTACAGCCCCTGTTTTTTATGACTACGGCAATAACATCACATATCAAGGCGACTCGGTGTATTACGGTTCGCAGCCGCTCGAGTCGGCGGATGCATATTACACTCAAGCTCAAGCCCTGGCAGCAACGGCACCGCCAATGCCAAACACCCCCGTGCCGGATGATGTGCAAAAGAAAACTGTCAATGACATGAAGTCGCTTGGAGTGTATGCGCTCGTGTCCGGTGATCAAACCAACAGTTCGCAGTTGTTCCAACTCGCTGTCGACAAAAAGGGCATCATTCGAGGCACCTACTTCAATGAAGTCACCAACGAAACAAAGCCCATTAATGGTGCGGTCGACAAGAAAAACCAGCGCGCGTGCTTCACTATTGCAGGCAACAAGAACGTTGTTTACGACACCGCAGTCGGAAATCTCTTAAAGAATTCAAGCCCGATATTGGTGCACTATTCAAAATCGAATACCCAGCAACTCACTCTTGTGAGATTGAAACAAAATCCCGCCAGTTAGGGGCTCACACTCGTTGAGAAGGCTGATATAATAATTCTAGAGGTCATCGTGTATGCTGCCCTGAATCAGCTAGCGGACACCAGCCTCGGATGATTGACGATGAACAGCAGCAATGAGCTTTATCGCTCTGTGTTGGTTTATAAGAGCGGCAATTGGCGCAATGATTTCTTAAGTGCGTTGCAAGCTGATGTTCACATGTGCGTCAGCACATTACAGGAAGTCCTTAGCGCTCTGAAGGGGGCGAAGGCAATCAGTCTCATCCTTCTAGACATAGCGTTCCTGGAAGGTGTTGACCCCTCAAATATTGCCGACATCCTGGAAGAGATCGGACTGATTCCGATCATTGTTTTTGGCGCCAGTATTGAGGAGGCTGACACACTCGAATTAATCGGCAATGGCATTGCCGATGTCATAGTCTTTGACAGCTTGGATGATTCTCAGATATCGATGGCGAAGCGTACTATCGCCAGGGTTATGAGAAGAGAAAAGTACAGTTCTATTGCTCTGGCTAAACAGAAAACCCTTCAAAATAGACTCTTGTCAGCAGCTCACTCTTTTCCTGGACTTCTGTGGATCTGCAACGCTGAAGGTGAGCGCGTGTTTTTCAGCCATGGCTGGACTGCTTTAACGGGCAAGACCGGCGAGGACCTTCGTACTACATGGGATCTTTACATTAAGCCTCAAGAACGAAAGAATTATCTGGAAGAACACGCGAAAGCCGCCAGCGAAAGGAAGCCATTGCGTGCTGAGGTTCAGATCAGGGACAGAGATGGAAATTTTATTCGCTTTTCCGAGAATTCGGTTCCGTTATTCACGTCTGATGGAATGTTTGCGGGCTACGCGGGGTATCTGTCAAATCTATCGAGCTTGAGCGGACCATCTGTCCGCAGGGATATCACCATTGGTTCGACGCGTGAATCCAACACAGTCGACATGGCTCCGATTGGCATTTTGAATATGAATAATGATCTGGTTGTAAAACGGGTCAACGAATTTATAGTTAAGACTTTTGGTAAGGAGAAAGACTTCTTCCTCGGCAAATCAATTCTCGAGATATTCTCAATTTTCGATCGCGAGATGTTTGACGAAGTTCGATTGAGCGGGTCGGAGTATCAGATGGACAATCGAAAAGTATCGTTGAAGGATTGTCCTTCAAGCGATCCGCCGTGTTTTGACATATCAGTATGGCCAATGCTTGATCGAGAGAGGAAATCTGTTGGGTTAGCCATGAGTTTTACGGAAATTACCGGTCGCACTAAATCTGTGCAGCGCAAAGAAGACATGATCGCTTCACTCGTCCATGACCTTAAGACGCCCCTGATTGGTGCAGATTTGACCCTGGCTGCAATGCTCGGTGGCGCAGTTGGTCCGCTTGATGAAAAGCATAGTCATTTCTTGAGCATATTGAAGAACAGCAATAGATCTCTGATAGGCATGATTCAGAACTTTATCGAAGTCTTTCGATGTGAAAACGACATACTGAGGCTCTCCCTTCACCCCGTTTCGGTATTTTCGATTGCCATTGAGTGTGCAGAAGAATTACGGGTTCTCTTTGAGCAAAGGGGGGTTTTGCTGACTGTAAGTGAAGTTCCGGGTGGCAAGGCAGCGGTTTTGGGAGATCAGGTCACGCTTCGGCGAATCATAATGAATCTTCTCGACAATGCATTGAAGTTTACGCCGCAGGGAGGAAAGGTAGACTTAATTCTTGCAGCCGGTAGGGACAGCGTTTCAGTTAGTGTTGTCGACACAGGTGTGGGCATTTGCGAAGCGGATAGAAATAAGGTATTCGATAAATGCTGGCAAGGCTCGGATGGTAAGCAATTGAATGGTACTGCCGGTTTGGGGCTGTTTATTTGCCAGGAGTTTGCTCGTATTCATGGTGGAAGGATTACTTTAGAGAGTAGTCCTGGAAAGGGCAGTAAATTTACCTTGACCGTGCCGCTTCTTGGTAAAAATGTCTTGACAGGTGATGTTTTATGCGAGTCGGAGAAAAGCACAAGCATCTCGTAAAATTCGGACCCAGTCCTTCAAGCTCTATGCGTCAGGTCAGGTGACAATTGGGATAACCCAACAGTCTTCGTCAAGCGCAATTTGTTCTTGCATTTGTGGTATCGAGAACCAAAATGTACTGCCCTTGCCGACTTCACTGTGAACGCCAATTGTTCCACCATGCAGTTCGATCAACGCTTTGCATACGCTCAGACCGAGTCCGGTTCCACCCTTTAATCTGGCGTCGGCGATCTCGACTTGCTCGAATCTGTCGAAGATTTTTTCGCAAAATTCCTGTGCAATGCCTCTTCCTTTATCGGTAACCCTGACCTCCACACTACCTTCGGACAAGCGTGCCGAAATCGATACGGTGCTTTCGGCAGGTGAAAACTTAATGGCGTTCGAAAGGAGATTTATCAAAACCTGCAGAATTCTTTGCTCGTCTACTTCAACATTTGCCGTTACGTTCTCGTTTTGAAGAATCGAAACTTGTCTGTGATCGGCCAAGGGCTTTACGCATGCAATCGCGTTGCTCAGTAAATCGCTGATAGAAACCTTATCCAGCGAAAGCTCAAGTCTCCCGGCTTCCAACTTCTCAATGTCCAATATACTGTTAATCATGTCTATTGCTCGTGTGACCGACATCGAAAGGTTTTTGGCAGTTGCAGACAAGCTTCCCGGCAGTTCATACATATCGCCGCTCAGCATATCCAGAAATAGATGAATAGAAGTGAGTGGAGTCTTCAGGTCATGAGTGATCATGGCTGTAAACTCGCGCTTTACTCTTTCCATCTCGTGTCTGTGAGTTACGTCAAGAATATTTGCTAAATACTGCTTTTTGCTGTCGTTGCTAATTAGGAACAGAGAGATTTCCACGGGAAATTCCACTCCGCTCTTCTTTCTCATCATGATCTTGACGGGACCATCTGATGAATTTTTCAATAACGAGTTGGTAAAGGACTGGGCTCTTTCTTTTGCTTGTGCCTCGTCACAGAAAATTGAGGTGAATGACTTATCGACTAGCTCTTCGGCCGAAAATTCGAATAGCTCTACGGCGCATTTGTTGACTGATTCAATCATGTCGTTGTCATTGAAAATCACTATTGCAATTT
>JBGAVL010000295.1:0-275 GCA_044228145.1 Obscuribacteraceae bacterium (SeqCode) | reverse complement strand
CGGGCAGCTGCTTGGAGTCGTTGCTGCTTTTCTCTACTACACAAACCCACATTTTGTTAAGCGGCAGCCACTGAAGATTCCATGAAAGTCTTACGTTTGCCTGGCTGTGAGAATAGACACTTTCATGCTTAACCGGACTGCCAGTTTCTCTTGCTCTGCTGAGGGCATCTTGTAATAGCGTAGACTCTGGACCAATCAGATCTGCTAGCGCATCTTTGGTAATATTCAAAGATGCGAAGAGCTGTTCAGCAGATGGGTTGATGTCAGACAGAGAG
>JBGAVL010000294.1:0-7982 GCA_044228145.1 Obscuribacteraceae bacterium (SeqCode) | reverse complement strand
ATCCCTTCGGGTGTGGTTTTCTGCCTGCGTGCCGCATGCGAAGACGCCTTGAATTTGGTGGAACCTGGCTATCCCCTTGCGCCCCATTATCTGGTTCATATTGGCGATGATGGAACCGTATTGCTGCCATTCAACCAAGCAAAGCAAGTTCTCGACCGGCTTAAAAAGCTCTGCATAGGCCGTGATTTACCGGATGCCGTAGCCTGTGCCCGCTTCGATAAAACCACGCGTGACGGCAAGGAAATGAGTGCCGTGCAGGATTTGCTTGCCAAAGCCGTCGCCTCTATCGTCGGCAAGAAAGAAGAGCGGGCGGTCGCCAGCCTGTTTACTCCAGGCGGAACCCACGCCCAGAAGGGCGAGTTTCAGGGCATTAACGATTTTGAAGTTGTGGCCTTTCTGGTCATTCTGCCGGACTCTGTCCCCGCATGATCTTTGCTCCAGTCATCAACGCTCTCGCTTTGCCCCCGGACGCCCGCGTGGATCAGCGCGTGCCGAAAAAACTGTTGCTGGACCAGGGCGTGCCGACCGCTGCCGACAAACGGCAGATTCAGGATGGCATCGAGGAAATACATTGGATCGCCGCACTAAAGCCCACCAATATCGGCGTGCCGGACTATCGGGACGAGGTGCGGGAATATCTGGAAATCGCTATTCTTACCGTCTCCTTCCGCCCAGCGGCAAAGCCTACGCGGCTTATAGAACTGATTCATCGGGCTATTCCATACCCCGTTGTATTGCTGTCCAGCCAAAACGAAAAGGTCAGCCTTTCCTTGGTTCATAAGCGCTGGTCACAAGGCGAAGCGGGCAAAGTGGTGATTGAAGACCTGCACAGAACCGCCGCGATTGATCCGAACGCCTTGGCTGAACCAGAGACCCTATTTTTATCCAGCCTCGCGCTCTCAACCCTGCCTGCCGCCGACCTGTTTGCTCTTTATCAGGCCTGGATCGACCGTTTGGCAGAACTGGAAGCCGCAAGCATTACCGGCAGTTTCACCCTCCCGACTTCCGCCGAACACTCAACAATTTTGCGGGACGGGCTGGCAAACCACGCTCGGCTACAGTATGAATTAGTGACATTACGCAACCAAGCCGCGAAAGAAAAGCAGCTCAATCGCCGCGTGGAACTGAATATGATGATCAAAAGGCTGGAAACAGAACTGGCCGAACTCAAGACAACACTCTAAGGAAAAAGCCGTGCAGAAATTGACTGACCAAGACCCAGAAACCCAAAGCGCCGATCTGGTTGCCGGAAACATCGCGCTGCTTCAATCACTGTTCCCCGAAGCCTTCACCGAAGGCAAGGTGGACTTCGAGATATTGAAACAATTGCTCGGCGGTGCAGTTGATGACCGTGAAGAGAAATACGGCCTTAACTGGCACGGCAAACGCCGCGCACGGCAAATAGCCCTAACACCGTCAACCGGCACGTTACGCCCTTGTCCAGAAGAAAGCGTGGACTGGGACACCACGCAAAACTTGATGATTGAAGGCGACAATCTGGAAGTGCTTAAGCTCTTACAAAAGAGCTATGCCGGAAAAGTGAAGCTCATTTATATCGACCCGCCTTATAACACCGGCAAGGACTTCGTTTACCCCGACAATTTTCAGGACAACATCAAAAACTATCTGGAACTGACTGGACAAGTCGAAGGCGGCAAAAAAATCAGCAGCAATACCGAATCCAGCGGGCGGTTTCATACCGACTGGCTGAATATGATGTATCCGCGCATTAAGATAGCTAGAAGTCTTTTGCGCAGTGACGGTCTCATTTTATTAAGCGTTGACGATAACGAAGTCCATAATCTTCGTAATATCTGCGATGAAATTTTTGGAGAGGAAAATTTTATTGGTCAATTTGTTATTAATTCATCACCCAGTGCAATTGATTATGGGCATATCGCAAAAATGCATGATTACGCCATTTTTTATGCTAAAGATAGTGCAGAAGCAACGAGCAACCAATTAACAGAGGAAAACAAAGAATTCAAATATAGGGATGAAAATGGGCCATTTAATCTTTACCCTCTTTACAACGGAAATGTAGCTTTTAATCCAAAAACTCGACCTAATCTCTATTATCCATTCTATCTAAATCCAGATTCTAAAATTGGAAATGATTTTTATGAAATCGGCCTGCAAAAGATTGCTGGCTGGATTGAAGTCTACCCTGTTGTTTCAAGAAAAGAAGGGATTCCACGAGTATGGCGGTGGGGAAAAGAAAAATCTCTTAAAGATTTGAATAAAGAGATTATTGGTTATAAAACTGAAGATGGTGAATATCGGATAGTTCAGAAAACAAGGCACACAGGAAAAGTAATACGATCACTGCAAATAGACAAAGACATATCAAGTCGAAGAGGAACTGGAGATGTCGAAGAGCTTTTTGGTGGAAAAGTTTTTCCCTTTCCAAAGTCTGTAGAACTAATAAGAAGATTTGTTGCTATAAGCACAGACGACGATAGCATCGTGGTTGATTTTTTCTCGGGCTCTGGAACTACCGCACATGCGGTTTTAGTACAAAATGCAATTGATTCTGGATCACGACGTTATATTCTTGTTCAATTGCCTGAACAGTTAAGTTCTAAAGTTGACGAACAAAGAACGGCTTCAGATTATTGTGACAAGCTTGGTAAGCCGCGGAATATCGTCGAATTGACAAAAGAGCGCATCCGCCGTGCAGCTAAGAAGATCAAAGACGAAAATCCAATCTTCGAAGGCGATACTGGTTTCCGTGTCTTCAAGCTGGATTCTTCCAACATCCACGCTTGGGAACCTAATAGGGATGATTTGGCCGATACGCTTCTTCAACACGCCGAACACCTGAAAACCGACCGCACCGAACAGGATATTCTGTTCGAGCTACTGATCAAGCTGGGCTTAGACCTTACAGTGCCTATTGAACAGAAGAACATTTCCGGCAAAACCGTTCACAGCATTGGTGCTGGCACTTTGCTGACCTGCCTGGCTCCACAAATCAGCAACGAAGAAGCGGAGTCTTTGGCCTTGGGGATAGTGGAATGGCATAAGCAATTATCGCCGGCTGGTGAAACCCAAGTAGTATTCCGTGATAGCGCCTTTGCCGATGACGTGGGGAAAACCAATCTCACCGCCATTCTCCAGCAAAATGGGCTGGAAAACGTGCGGAGTTTGTGACCATGCCAAAGAAACCGTCGCTTAAGATTCAGGGAAACGTGCTCATCCAGCCAAGTGGCGTGGATTTGACCGAGCGTGTGGTGTCCATTTTGGAACAGGCACGGGCCAATGTGCTACGCACTGTCAATAGCAATATGGTGATTGCATACTGGCTGATAGGTCGGGAGATTGTGGCGGCACTGCAAGGCGGCGAGGTACGGGCGGGCTATGGCGACCAGCTTATCGTGCAATTGTCCACGCAGTTGCAAGCAACGTTTGGCCGAGGCTTTTCGGTGACCAACTTGCGTTACTTCCGAACCTTCTACACCGTGTATGGGGATCGCGTTCCCGAAATTCGCCACATCGGAGGTGGCGAATTGACGCAAGCTGAAAATCGCCACACCCAAAGTGGCGTTTGGGCCGACTTAACCCAGGCTGTTGAACAAGCGGATAGCGAACTGGGTTTTTCGCCCAATTTGGGCTGGTCACATTATCGAGTATTGATGACGGTCGAGCAGCGTAATGAGCGCTTGTTTTATGAAATTGAGGCTGAAAAGGATGGCTGGGATGTGAAGCATCTTAAACGTCAAGTCTATACCCAGCTTTTTGCACGACTGTTAAAAAGCAGCGATAAAGCGGGCGTAATCACGCTGACTCGGGAGGGGCATTCCGTCAAATTGCCGCAGGATACAATTAAAGAGCCGTATATCCTGGATTTTCTTGGATTGCCAGATGCTAAAATTTTGCACGAATCCGACATGGAAGCGGCGATTATCGATAATCTTCAAGCTTTTTTGCTGGAACTGGGCAAAGGTTTTGCGTTTGTCGGTCGCCAAAAACGCCTGCAATTCGGTGATGATTTGTTTTATGTCGACCTGGTTTTTTATCACTGCATTCTCAAGTGCTATGTGTTGATTGACCTGAAAATGGGCGAACTCACGCACCAAGACGTTGGGCAAATTGATAGTTATGTACGGATGTTTGACGATAAATACCTGTCCGAAGGTGATAACCCCACCATAGGCTTGATTCTCTGCGCCAAGAAAAACGAAACCATTGCTAAATATTCTGTGTTGAATGACAGCAAGCAGATTTTCGCTTCCAAATACATGCTCTATCTACCCAGCGAAGAGGACTTGAGCCGAGAACTCGCTAAAGAACGCGCCCTGATTGAAGCTAGGTTGCAAGCAGACGAGGAACAGTCATGATGAAACTTCACTTCGAACCCAATCTTGATTACCAGCACGATGCCATAGAAGCGGTTTGTGACTTGTTTCGCGGACAAGAAATCTGTCGTACTGAGTTCACCGTCACCCATAATGCTGTAGGCGGCCAAAGCGATATGTTCTCAACGAACGATCTCGGCATCGGCAACCGCTTACAATTGCTGGATGACGAACTGCTTACCAATCTCGGCGATATTCAGCTTCGCAACGGCCTAAAACCTGCGTCTGGTTTGGCCTCTGGTGATTTTACCGTGGAAATGGAAACCGGCACGGGGAAAACCTATGTCTATCTGCGCACGGCTTTCGAGCTGAACAAGCGCTACGGCTTTACGAAATTTGTGATCGTGGTGCCTTCCGTGGCAATTAAGGAAGGAACCAACAAAACCTTGGAAATCACCCGCGACCATTTCGAGAGCTTATATCCTGGAGCCAAGGGCTATGAGTTCTTTCAATATGATTCATCCAAACTCGGCCAGGTGCGCAATTTTGCTACCAGTCCGAATATTCAGGTCATGGTGGTGACAGTCGGCGCTATCAACAAGAAGGACGTGAACAACCTCTATAAGGACAGCGAGAAAACCGGCGGTGAAAAGCCTATCGACCTCATCAAGGCAACTAGCCCCATCATCATCGTCGATGAACCGCAAAGCGTCGATGGCGGCTTGCAGGGGCAGGGGAAACAAGCGCTCGACGCCATGAGCCCGCTCTGCACGCTACGTTATTCAGCGACTCATGTGGACAAACACAACATGGTTTTCCGTCTGGATGCCGTGGATGCTTACGAACGCAAGCTGGTCAAACAGATTGAAGTCGCCTCCCTTCAGGTCGACGGTGCCCACAACAAGGCTTATGTGAAACTGCTGGGCGTGAGCAACAAGCGCGGCGTCATTTCCGCGCAGCTTGAACTGGATGTTCAACGCGGGGCGCATGTCCGCCGTGAGCCAATGACAGTGCAAGACGGCGATGATCTGGAACAAACCACAGGCCGTGCCATTTACGCCAATTGTCTGGTCGGTGAAATTCGTTGTGAAAAAGGCAATGAACTGGTCGAATTGAAAACGCCAGGTGGTGAGCATTGGTTACGGATCGACCAAGCTATAGGCAATGTCGATGCCGACGCCCTTAAGCGATTGATGATACGGCGCACGATCAAAGAACATTTAGATAAAGAATTGCGGTTGCGTCCACAGGGAATAAAGGTTCTGAGCCTCTTTTTTATCGACGTTGTCGATCATTATCGCCGCTATACCGCCGACGGTATGCGCGAAAATGGCAAATATGCGGTGATGTTCGAGGAAGAATATCGGCGCCTGGCAGTTCATCCTGACTATCAAAGCCTATTTAATGAGGTGGACTTGAGCGCGGAGCCTGAAGAAGTGCATGGCGGCTATTTCTCCATTGATAAAAAAGGCGTCTGGACAGAGACCGCCGATAATAACCAAGCTGGCCGTGACAATGCCGAACGCGCTTACAACCTCATTATGAGAGAAAAGGAAAAACTGCTTAGTTTCGATACCAAGCTCAAGTTTATATTCTCCCATTCAGCGTTGCGCGAAGGTTGGGATAACCCCAATGTCTTCCAGATTTGTGCATTGCGCGAGATGGGAACCGAGCGTGAGCGTCGGCAAACTATCGGTCGCGGTTTGCGCCTATGCGTCAACCAGAATGGCGAGCGCATTCGTGGCTTCGACATCAATACCTTGACCGTCATCGCCACTGAGAGTTACGAGGAATTTGCCGAAAACCTGCAAAAAGAAATCGAGGCCGATACGGGTATCCGCTTCGGTATCGTCGAAAAACACCAGTTTGCCGCCATTGCTGTGCCGGACGCGACTGGCAAAACCCAGCCGCTAGGGGTGGCGCAGTCTGAAACGCTCTGGAACCATCTAAAAGAGACAGGCTATCTGGATGCAAAGGGCAAGGTTCAGGATGCCTTGCGTAAGGTACTCAAGGACGGAGCGCTAACATTGCCTGAGGCTTTCTCGGCACAACTTTCGCAGGTCAAGGAAATCTTGCGCAAGCTGGCTGGAAAATTAGAAATCAAGGATGCCGATCAGCGGACACAGGTCAAAACACGGCAGGCCATATTCCATGGCGAGCAGTTCCAGGCATTGTGGAACCGGATTAAGCACAAGACCACTTATAGGGTGCAATTCGACAATGAAAAATTGCTGAAAGATTGCGCCCAAGCCATTTGGCATTGTCCACCAATCACCAAAACACGGGTCAATATTCGCAAAGCTGATCTTGCTATTGGGAGGGGAGGGATCATTACAGAAGAAACAGCCACGGGGGCATCCATCACGCTGGATGAGAAAGATATTGAGCTACCGGACATCTTGACCGATTTGCAGGATAAGACCCAGCTTACCCGTCGCAGTTTGGTAACTATTCTGAATAACAGCAACCGGCTGAATGACTTTGCTCGTAACCCGCAGCAATTCATCGAACTTGCCAGTGAGTCCATCAATCGTACTAAGCGCCTCGCTCTGGTGGACGGTATCAAGTATCAGCGTATCGGTGATGAACATTATTATGCTCAGGAGCTTTTTGAACAGGAAGAGTTGACCGGCTATCTAAAAAATATGCTGGCCGTCGAAAAATCTGTCCATGAGCATGTCGTCTATGACTCTAGTGGAGTCGAGCGCAATTTCGCCGAGCAACTGGAAAAGAACGAATCCGTCAAGGTATATGCCAAGCTACCAGGCTGGTTTAAGATTCCAACACCATTAGGCAGCTACAATCCTGATTGGGCTGTGTTGGTGGAGCTAGACGGTGCTGAACGCCTCTATTTTGTCGTGGAAACCAAAGGAAGCCTTTTCACCGACGATCTACATGATAAAGAAAGCGCAAAAATTAAATGTGGTGAGGCGCATTTCGAAGTCTTGGCCGTGGGCGAAAATCCTGCACGTTTTGTGAAGGCAACCAAGCTTGAAGATGTGATGGCGCATAGCTGAGTGAGTATCAGGGACCCTATATGACTCGAGTAAAGGCAAGGAGCACAGGGTAAATTCCAACAAAGGTACGTAATGCGTCATTCGTTCTTAAGATTGCTTATTTTTCTCGTTAGAATCCTTCACATACGCATAAAGTGTTGGTTTCGAGATATTCATCATTTCGCAGATTGTTTTGATCGGTAGCTTCTTTTCTTGATACAGTTCAACCGTCAACTGGCGTTTAGTGGTATCTAGCGATTTAGGTCGACCGCCTTTGCGGCCCCTAGCACGAGCTGCTGCAAGCCCTGCACGCGTACGATCTTCGATCAGATTACGCTCAAACTCTGCTAAAGCACCAAAGATGTGAAAGATTAACTTTCCGCTACTTGATCGAGTATCGATTGATTCTTCAAGGCTCCGAAAGCTTACACCCCATTGCTCCAGACGATTAACCCATTCAATTAAATCTTTCAGAGAACGACCCAAACGATCTAATCGCCAAACTACCAATGTATCACCTTTACGTAGTAATTCACTGAGCTGTGTCAGACCAGAGCGTTCAGTTTTAACTCCACTAACCTTATCTACAATTATTTTCTCACACCCTGCCGCTTTGAGGGCATCTTCCTGTAAATCAGACTTTTGATCATCCGTCGATACTCGTGCATAACCGATCAGCATTGCAAAT
>JBGAVL010000293.1:0-8064 GCA_044228145.1 Obscuribacteraceae bacterium (SeqCode) | reverse complement strand
TGTAGTCGTTTCGCACATAGTGTTTTGCGTCGCCTATGTTACCCTCACCGTGATGGGACGCATGGAAGGACTCGATCCACGCCTGGAGGAGGCCGCACAGGACTTAGGCGCTTCGCCTGTAATGGCGTTTTTCAGAGTGACATTGCCCCTGCTTGCACCCGGCATCGTAGCTGGTGCATTGTTGGCTTTTGTCCTGTCCCTGGACGATTTCGTCATCACTCAGTTTACGGCGGGTGTGGGCAGCACTACTTTGCCGCTGCGCATTTTCAGCATGGTGAAATTCGGAGTCAGTCCAGAAATCAATGCTCTTAGTACACTGATGATACTTGTCACCGGCGGCATTGCGTTGATTGCGGAGACCGTACGCCAGCGCAAGACTTGAAAAAGAACTCAGGAAGAGCGTCCGACCCGATCCAATATGGTCACTACTTCCTTTAGATTGGAGGTGACCTTGCCACGGTCTTGATCGATTTCGATTTTCAAACACTCAGCCACCATCTGATCGTCAAATTTGAGAAACTCGGCCAATGCTCGCTCGATCGTTCCTACCAGGTGCGAAGTTAAAGGTTGAGTGGCGAGCATAGTGTTGATGAAACCGGCGAGCAAAATCACCACTTTGGTAGAACGAGTGCGCAACATGTACTCGCCGATCAAAGAAGAGAGCCTGTCGACCTGGTCGCGCCTCAGCTTGATTGCTTTTGGCTCTTCTGTCTGGCGCATGTGAGGCAAAATCAACTCAATTTCCTCAGATGCGTCCAACAGGCGCTCCGACAGAGGCTCAATGGCGTGCAAAGCGCGGCACAATGAAATCAAGCCTGGCCCATCCATACCACTATCAAGCAGCGCGATACCAAGTTGTTCCTTGATTTTGAAAACCGGTGCAGCATCACATTCACGCACATATGCAATTGCCAGGTCTAGCCCGTCTTCATATTCGAGCAGGCGCGCTATCATCATTGGCTGCGGTGGCAAACCATACTTCAAACCAAAATAATAAGCTCGTCGGAGCCAGCTTTCCGTCTCCTCGAACAAGGGCTGTTTGCCACCGGCATCCTTTCCAATTTTTGATCCGTAGATGAGAAACATTAGTGCGCGAGTATCTGACGACAAATCAAGATCATGGGCGGCAGTGAAAATCTCCTCAAGAAAAGGCGGATCAACGCGTGACGAAAAAAATAGATCCGCTGCTGAAGCCTTCTTTCGCGCTTTCTTAGGCATTGGAGCTTGAGCCCGTCGTCACTATGGAATGACGCCGCCTATTACAAATTCACCAAGCACAAGAAGAGTAAAGGCAATATAGAGCATGACAAACGGGAAGAAAATCCATCTTGCACCTTTGATCTTCTTGGTTTTCTGGCTCATCGTACCGTAGCCGATCATCGTGTTATCGGTGAAATTCTGCAATACGATCCAACCGATGACGATAGGCACAATCAGGGCGACATCTGCAATTACCATGCCCAGCAATGTGGCAAATTTTTTGCTGGAGCGAATCGATACGATTATCGAGTCTTCTTTCGGGATGTCCTTTTGTTGTACGAGCGGGCAGACAAACTGAGAGCTGCCGTCCGGAGCACCTCGCAATACAAGCGCCCCTGAATTCGTGCAGTTTCGGAACAAGTGACCATTGCGGTCGGCACCAACTATGAAGAACGAAGAAGGCTTCTTTTCATCGCCTTGCAAGCAAATGGACAGCACCGCACCCGGTGCCACAACCTTCGGCAAGGAAAGGGTGAGAAGGTTTGTATTGAGCTTTCTGGTGTCCAGCTGTTTCGTATTAATCAATGCTTCCTGAATTTTTTCAGCGTCTCCCTCCGGTCCATAGGTTCCGGATGAAACAGCGGGCAGATTGCGCATTCCTGAAAACGGATTGGCAAACTCAAGCTTGGTTTCAAACTCGATCAACTCTTCCAATCGATCGGGCATCTTATGGTTTTTCTCTACGTAAAGCTTAATTGTTGCAGCCACTCGCTTCATGGCCTGAATGGTCTGCCACTCCGGTGCCTCAGTCGCGTATAAAACAGTACCTGCCGGATCGGCTATGACATTACCAGTGCGCACGTACAGAGGCTGCTTACCTGCAAAATCGCTGACTGCAAACATCAAGCCGCTAGCCGGATTACTCAAAGTACGCAGTTTTACTTTGCTGGTTTTGCCATTCAGCGTCATGTCCACCATGTGGTCGGCCTGGACGGTTATCACTTTGTCATTGTCTATGGTTGAAAATTTTTGTCCGACCTTTACGCAAGCATATTCCGGCGCTTCCCCCAGCGACGCGCCAAAGTAAATGCCGGCCCCGGCAAGACTCAACACGATTACGATCGTGCCTATCATCCAGAGCAGGCCCATCAAATTGTTTGCAGGCTTCTTTCCTTCATAAAGCGGGTGATCGACATCCACCTCTTGCTGCTCGTCGTCCTGAGGTTCCATCGGTTGAGACGATTGGCGTCCCGAACCAGTATGAGACTTTTCGGAACTGCCCATTATCTTGGAGAGTTCTTCTTCGGTGTATCTCTCGCGCGACATCTTCAGTTTTTTCTCGATATCGACGGCCAAACCGGAATCACCCTGCGAGCGCTTCAGAAATGCCAGGTAAGATTCGAGCAAACTGGTAAGGATCGGATGTCCGATAAAGAGCGAAACCTGTGCCACCTCCAGCGCCCGTCTGTAGTGGCGCAAAGCGTCTTCAGGCTCATTGAGCTTCTCGGAGGTCTTGGCCATTTTGATAAGTGCCGTGACCAGACCTTGAGGATCATTGGCAGCCAGTCTTTCGCGCATGGACAGCAAGCGCTTGTAATGCTCCTGCGCTGCCAAATATCGGCTCTGGAAATAATATGTGTCACCCAGACCTTGCAAACAAGTCGCCGTTTCAGGGCTATAGCCTGGAAAGATGTGGTCCAGCTGGGCAAGGCACTCTTTGTAGAGAGCTTCCGACTCTTGAAAGCGAGATTGCCAATAGAAATCCTGAGCATCTTTGAGTTGCTCTCTGCATTTTTTGACTTGGCTTTCGATGTCGTCTTTTGACAAGACTTTACTGCTTCATGAGACAAAAACAAATGCTACGGACACTGACTTATTTATACCCCTAATTCACAATCAAGTAGGCTTGAGAAATTAGGTTTTCCTCAAGCCTGAATATTGAATCTGCCGAGCGACACCTATATCGGTCGCCGAGCCAGGGAATTCCAGCGCACTCTAGCTTTCCTTGAGCGCTTCCACACAGGCGGAGCAAAGGTCAGGATTATCCTTGAGGGTGCCGACTTCCGTATTGAATTTCCAGCAGCGAGCGCATTTTGTGCCCTCAGCGCCAAACACATGTACGGTCAATCCATTTTCTTTTACTTCCGATAATCTGGCGCCCGGAGCCTTGCCGTTCACTTCCTCCTGTACGGTCGCTTGAGAGGTAATGAAGAAGCCTGGCAAGTCTGAGCCAAGAGACTCGACCTTCGACCTGAGCTCGGCATTCTCGATAGCGATGATTACCTGTGCTTCCGTTGATTTACCAATTTTCTTATCGGCCCGAGCTTGCTCGAGAGCCTTATTGACGATCTCACGAACGTCAATCAAGGATTCAAACAACTGCGACAGGGTCTCATCAACATAACGGGCCTGAGGCTGAGGAAAGTCAGTCAAAAGTACGCTTGTCTCTTTCGCCTCAAAACTCCTTATTTGCTCGGGCAGATGATGCCAGATGTCATCCGCCAGGTGCGGTGCGACAGGGCAGATGATACGCACAAGCGTCATTAAGACCTCTTCCAAAACAGTCTGCACGGCACGTCTGGATTCGGAGTTCTTGCCGCCCGTATAGAGCCTGTCTTTTGCGATATCGAAATAGAAGCTGGAGAGATCGACAACGCAAAAATTCTGCAAGAGCTGATAATACTTGAAGAATTCAAAGCGGTCGAAATCCTCGCTCACCTCTTTGACGAGATTGCTCAGCCTGTGCAATATGAACTGGTCGATTGGCGACAGCTTTTCGTATGCGACTCTGTCCGTCTCAGGATTAAAGTCGCTCAAATTGCCGAGCAAATAACGCGCCGTATTGCGCAGTTTGCGATAAACCTCGGCCAGTTGGGCCAGCATGTTCTTGCCGATCGGGATGTCGTCCGTATAGTTGACCGATGCGACCCAGAGACGCAGAACATCGGCGCCATATTGCTTGATCACTTCATCAGGCTCGACTACATTGCCCATTGATTTGGACATTTTTCTGCCCGTTTCATCAACGACAAAACCGTGTGTTAGAACGGTTTTATACGGCGCGTTACCGGTGACCGCAACGGACGTCAAAAGAGAAGACTGGAACCATCCACGGTGCTGATCGGAACCTTCCAGATAGAGTTCGCAAGGAGCACCACGAAGCTGATCTTTGCGCAAGTCGAGAACACCATGCCAGGTTGTTCCCGAATCGAACCATACATCCATGATGTCGGTTTCCTTGCGGAATTCGGCATGGCCGCATTCGCACTTCAGATCGCCGATCAGTTCTTTGGGTGATTTTTCCCACCATGAATCGGAGCCGAATTTTTCAAATGCGGAAGCCACCCTTTCGATGCTTTCAGCAGTCATCAAAGGCTTGTTGCATTTTTCGCAATAAAAAACGGGAATAGGAACTCCCCAGGCGCGCTGGCGGCTGATGCACCAGTCGGAGCGGTTTTCCACCATATTGAAGATGCGATTGCGTCCGGATTCCGGAATCCACTTAACGCTGTCGATAGCTTTCAAAGCTTCTTTGCGGAATCCATCCACAGAGGCAAACCATTGCTCGGTAGCTCTGAATATAAGTGGTTTTTTGCACCGCCAGCAGTGCGGATAACTGTGGCTGTAAGTGCTGTGATGAAGCAATTTGCCCAGTTCTGTCAGGTGATCCAGTATTGGCTGATTCGCTTTCTCGTAGAACTGTCCTTTGAACATTCCAGCTTCTTCTGTGAAGATTCCCCGCTCATCGACAGGAGATACCACACCGAGTTTGTACTTAGCGCCCAACTCAAAATCCTCAGGACCGTGTCCAGGGGCGGTGTGCACTACGCCTGTACCGGTCTCGTTGGTGACATGATCGCCTAAGACGACAAGACTTGTGCGGTCGATGAAAGGATGTTTGGTCTCAATCAGTTCCAAGTCTTTGCCCAGAGCTTCACCAAGCAGCTCGACACCGCCTATTCCAGTAGTGCTCAAGAAAGCTTCTTTGAGACCTTCTGAAACTACGAGTATGCCGTGCTCTTTGGTCTTCAGGAAGTGATAGTTGAAATCAGGATGCAGTGCCACGCCAAGGTTGGCGGGCAGCGTCCAGGGAGTTGTCGTCCAGATAACGAAGTTGACTTGATCGTCGGCTTTGACGAACTTGGGCAACTTTTCCCTGGATTGAGGAGCCACTTCGAATTTAACATAGATGGAATGCGACTTGTGGTCAGCGTATTCGACTTCCGCTTCGGCCAGAGCTGTTTCGCAGGTCGGGCACCATGACACTGATTTAAGGCCCTTGTAGAGGAAACCTTTTGTGGCCATCTGTCCAAAGACGCGAATCTGTGCGCCTTCAAATTTTTGATCGAGAGTTATATATGGATGCGCCCAGTCACCCCAGACACCCAATCTGCGGAAATTGTCTTCTTGCCCTTTCAAATTGGATAGTGCAAATTCACGGCAACGCTGGCGCAATTCCACAGGCGTGATCGAGTGCCTGCCGCCTTTGACGTCTTTGAGGGCGGCATTTTCGATCGGCAAACCGTGGCTGTCATAGCCAGGCACATAAGGAGAATAAAAACCTTTCTGGGTTTTGTACTTGCAGACAATATCCTTAAGCACCTTATTAAGCGCAGTGCCGATGTGGATTTTGTTGCTGCTCAAATAGGGAGGTCCGTCATGCAAAACGAACTTTTCGCTGTTTTCACGCTTTTTCATGGCCTTTGCATAAACATCGTCCGCCTCCCAGCGCTTTTGAATCTCGATTTCCCGCACAGCACTGTTGGCCTTCATCGGAAAATCGGTCTGGGGGAGATTCAAGCTGTAATCACTCATGTTTATGCTCCGCAGTCTCTTTTGCTTGTGTCATTTAAACTCTAGATAGGCCTGTCCAAATAAGCGAACCGCCAGTCTTCATCAACTGGCGGCGGTCAAAATTTGAACCTGCAGCCAGCCTCAATCAAGGATAATAATCGCCGAAATTGTTTGCTGGTTGTACATTTGCCTATAACTCATACTGACAAGTGGGTGCTCGCCGCCTGATCGCAAGCGAGATTTACCAGCATAATTAGCTCGCTTAACAATCGTCAAGCGGCTGACGATGCCGGTTAATGTTTCTTATATCGGCTGCTTGCCACTTTTAGTAAACTAAGTTTGAAACTATTGCGCTATATAGCGCGGCGTTGGGCGCATTTAGCGGGTTTCAAGCACCTCATTACATCAATAGAGAATCTCTAATTTTGAAAGACGCACGACAAATTGCCACAAGAGCTGCACTTGAAGCAGGAAAGATCCTTAAGGAGCGGCTGGGCGACGTCAGAATAATCGACTACAAAGAAGCCTTCAACATAGTCACAGACGTCGATAAAGCCTCCGAAGCCAAGATCTTTTCCATCATCAAGAATGAATTTCCCGATGATGACGTGCTCGCCGAAGAAAGCGGCTTTACCAAAGGGAAAACTTCCAGCCGACGCTGGCTCATCGATCCCCTTGACGGGACGACCAATTACGCCCATACATATCCCTTCTTTTCCGTGTCAATCGCCCTTGAAGAAGACGGCAAGAGCATTCTGGGCGTTGTGTATAATCCGATCACCGACGAATTGTTTGCAGCAGAACCAGGTCAGGGAGCCTATCTTAACGATGAGCGTCTGTTTGTATCCGATGCCAAAGAATTGAAAGTAAGCCTGCTTGCCACAGGCTTCCCTCCCGACACCACCAGGGCGACCAGAACCAATATCCTGCAATTCAAGACACTCACCGATCGAACCCACGGCGTCCGGCGTGACGGCTCAGCGGCGCTTGATCTTTGTTTTGTGGCCGCAGGGCGCCTGGACGGCTTCTGGGAAATGAAACTGGCGCCCTGGGATATCGGCGCCGGCAGCCTGATTGTCGAGGAAGCAGGCGGCAAAGTGACGAACCTGTCCGGTGGACCTCTGGACATTTCATCAGGTCACATCCTAGCGACCAACGGAAAAATTCACGACGAAATCATCGAAGTCCTGACCCAGCTTGAAAAAGAAGAGTCCAGCAAGGTTTAAATTTCAACCGATATCGGTTGAAATTTGAAACCGTCATTACCTGGGAGATGAAACCGCTATGCCTCGTAGGGTATGGTTTTCCAGCGCCCGGACAGGTGATCTTGAGCAAAATTGAGGAGTTCTTGCGCCTCTTCATCACGATTCATCATCTGAAGCATAGTAGCGAAGTCCTTGAGGACTCCCAATACGTCCTGATGATAGTCGCCGCGCTCGATTCTCAGTACGCGAAGAGCCTCATTGTACAAGGGCTCAGCCTTGTCATACTGCTCCAGCGCATGATAAAGCAATGCCAGTTTATGAGTAGCCATCGCAGTTTCGATGGTGTCAGCACCATAAATCTCGGTGTGTTTTTCCTGGACTGTCACGTAATAAGGTTTGCACTTGGTGTACTGCGCATTTTCATAGTAGTGGTCGCCCAGCTTCATTTTCGCCAGCACAGTATGCGGGTGGTCTTCTCCAACCATCTCCATGAGTGTGGACAAAGCCCTTTGCAGCCTTTCTTCAGTTGTTGGGTTGTCGGAGCCGGTCATAGTAAAAGGTTCACTCGCTTGGAGCAGAGCCCGAATCAAAAGATAAGAAGGACGCCTTGATACCTTGAGTACTTATTCTATTCTAGCGGCAGTAGCCCGAGAGGGGAACCATCCAACGAGGGAGATTGGCAGCAAAACCCGTGTTCTCACTGAGAAAGTTCATGATTCAGTCGGATGGATCCTCATTTTTCACCAACTGCGCGCGCTGGCCGGACCGGAAAAGAAATACAATTACTGCCAGTCCTGCGGCGAAAAGAAAGAATCCCAGCTTAACCTCTAGCGGATCATAAAAAAACCGCACAATGTGCTGCCCC
>JBGAVL010000292.1:0-8143 GCA_044228145.1 Obscuribacteraceae bacterium (SeqCode) | reverse complement strand
AACAAGCACATCTGCGTACTGGTATCGGCACTCACACCAGGGCAGTTTCACGAAGCTATCGCCGAAGACCACCCAATCGAAATCAACGGCTACCACCTCGGCCCGACCCCTTCGCACCAAGAATCAGGACTCTATTGCGACTTGATTATCTGGCCTGTCAAATCTACAGAAAACGTTGTCACAGGCTTCGTCCTGATCATCAAAGATGTAACCGACCGCCTCAAGGTAAGCCAGCAGCGCGACGAGTTTATCACCGCGCTTGCACATGACCTCAAAGTTCCTCTAGCCGGAGCGGAGAGATTTCTCGAGAGCGTCTTGAACGGCTCTCTTGGAGACATTGCCCCGCAATTGTCCGACGCTTTGATGACGCTCAGACGCAGTAATAAACACATGCTGTGGATGGTGCAAAACCTCCTGCTCACCTATCAAGAACAAGAAGGTGTGCAGCTCTTCTTCATGGAAGCAATGAATGTGAAGGAAGTAGTGGATGAGTGCTTGCAGGAATTGAAGCCCTTCGCCGTCGCCGCCAATGTCGAACTTTCCATGGCAGTTGATGACGACCTGCCAATGATACTTGCCGACCGCATCGGCATCCGTCGAGTGCTGATCAACTTGACGGACAATGCCATCAAAGCCACTCCGCAGGGCAGCAAGATTTCGCTGATCGCAAACCGCTCCGGCAGCGGCGTTTGCATCATAGTCAAAGACCAGGGAAAAGGAATCGCGCAAGAAGTGATTCCCACCCTCTTCAAGCGCTATTGGAAAGAGCCGGGGGAATCGAAATCCAGCTCCAACACAGGGCTTGGCCTGTATGTTTGCAAACGCATCATTGAAGCACACGGTGGAAAAATCCGCTGCCAGAGCCGGCTCGGAGAAGGCGCTTCATTTATCATCAATCTGTCTGCAACTGTCGACTTCGGCGTCGACGATTAGGCAGCGGAATTAAGTGATCTGGCAATTAGCTGATTATCTGCTCGCTCGCTGCTGGCGGGTCCGCATCACCACACGCCCGCACATAAAGAATGTTCGGTCCGGCATCGACGACCAACACTTGCGAACCTTTGGTGAAACTACCAGTCTCGCTGGTGGCGCGAGCCTGGAAATTGCGCAGCGAATGACCAAGAAGAACCACTACTTCGCCCGGTCTGCCGGCCTGAATCGGAACAGTGACTTCCGCCGTCAGACCCTTCGCATCGCTTATGTCGTACAGCTTCGACGTATTGCTTACTCTGTTGATTAGCCAGCCGACCGTACCGATCATCTCATCAGCAATCTCTGCCGCTTTCTTCATAATTTCCATGGCATACCTCGATCTGTTTTCAGCGGTGACCTTGTTGATTGCTTGATTCTGTTTTTGCTACCTACAGCATTTCACATAAAATCCGATCTCTTGACTTCCTTCATACAAATTTCAGGTGTTGAATGAAATCGCCAGTGGCTGTCACCATCGCATCACCGTCGACTCACTTTCCATGGGCATCTCGATTTCATTAAATGGCGCATTTAATCTGCGTTTCAGCCTCACCTTGTCGACCGAGTTGCAGGTTGCCAGGCGCTACTTTTAGCCCGGATTGGTGTACCATATTGCCTTCGTCTGGATGGCCACTGTTAACTAGATTAGTTAGGACGCGTCGGCATCAAGAAGAAAAGTTGACGACAAATCGCGCCCCGAAAAGTGGGCTATCCAGCACCCCTCATTCATGTTCGAACCAAAGTCAATCTCGCTGAATTTGAAGCCTCTAGCCAGGCGGTTCTTCGACAGACTCTCAGCTCCTGACCGCAAAGAAGCACCCTACCCGCGCTCCGAGGTGAGAGTGTGCAAGAACTCATCGTTCAAAAACGGCTGGCGCACAAAATGGCAAACACTCGCTCTCAAAGTTTGGGACAAGTGGATTTCGCCAGGCGCACCTAAAATCACGCGCAGAAAATCTCGCCGCATTCGCAATCGCAAATTGATCGAAGCGCGCTTTAAATTGCCGCTGCGATAGGTACATTCTTCAAAACAATACAGCTTGCTCTCCTGCCCAATTACAGAAGGAGTAGCAAGATGACTTGCTACTCCCCTGTTCCCTCATGAAAGCTCAAATAGATCGGTCGGCGTAAACGGATCTATCTTGGCGTTGTGAAACTTTTGTAGGCTGCCTTAGAAATCTCCGCAAGGTGAGCAGTTCCGCTTAACATGCCACGGAGAGGATCCATCGCAAAGTAGTGTGATGCTGGACTCAGCTCAAGAAGAGCAATTATCCGAGGAGTAAAAATCATCAATTGCAAAACAATGGAAGAGTACCCGACTCTGAAAAGGCAATTCATTTCCGAAATAGCGATAAATCTCAACAGGCTAATTTGCACCGCCCACAGTACTGACCAAAGCATCAGGTCCATCCAAACGGCAAAGTAACCACGGCAAAGTTTTGTTGTGCGTTCGTCTGCACTGCATGCAAAAAACAATGGAGCTAATGTCAAATGCACAGCAAACAGAAGAGACTGGAAAAAGCTGAAGAGCGTTAGGTAGGCAGCTTGTGCAACGAATATCAAACAGACAAAACCAAGGTAGAAATCAATAGCAGAAAACAAAATATTGCCAGTTGGTGTATACCAGAACCAAGTACCGAATTGGAGAGAACCGGGAAGAGAAAAACCGATGATTGTAACTGCCATGAGAGTTCCACTGAGCCCGTAAGCCAGCTGCTCACCAAGAGACGAATTACCAGCGCCAAAAAAGCCCGCAATCTGAGGTAAGTGGTATTCAGTAACTGCAATCACTCCTCTGAACACAAGTGGCCCCAGCATTACTAGTATTAGTGCGGCAAAGTATCGAATCATGCACCTCAAGTTATTGACGTTCTTTTCAAAGATCCTTATTGCAACGCAGCGCAGTAGAAAAAACCCGACTAAACAAAACGACAGATCGAGTGCTACTCTTAGCCTGATACCGAGAATCTCGCGATGCTCATCTATCAAAACCCTTTCCTTACTCACCAGCAGTGCATAAGGGTGGCTTACATGTGTTGCGGTGAAATTAATTAGCCAGGTGACATTGTCTGCGCACGGACCAACTATCCAATGCTCCACCGAAGCACTGGCATTATGACAAGCGTACCTAACAAAATTATCTACTGACGAGAATGGTGCAAAGGCCCATTCAAAAAGGGCGGTGTGGTCCAAAACATTTTCATCTGAGCCATTAGCACCATCGTTGGTGTCCGGTAACGCTTCACATTGCGTCCCCCATTCATTTGAACTCGTTGGCTTTATATAACCTTCTTGTATGTATGAAACTGGCAGCGACTGATTATGCATATGCGCACAGCTACCATGGATTTGCCTTGCGAGCGCAGTCAGGTCGCATCCTGTCATTTTGATGCAAATGGCTCCATGCATGAGCAATAGAATTAGGCTCAAGGCCAGCGCTCGCCAATTACCTTGGTGCAGATCCGATATGACACCAGCATTTTCAATCCACAACTTACGATCGCAGTCGCAATTGGTTTGTTCGTGCGAGCACGATGGCGAATTTGACCTCAGCATAGCGTGGGCCTCCTTGGCAGCAAAGAAGTGAATTGCGCCGTTGAGCAGACACAAAGTTCTGCTAATAGGCAAGCAATATGGGTGTGAAGGTCCGCGCGCAATCGGACGAATGCGCAGCAAATCCCGTTTTAACGGTGCACGGTCAAATTGAGTTTCGGAAAATCAATTGCGCTGGATATCTCCTGCGAAATCGACTGCGTGGATCCGAATTTTGACAGTTATGTTTTGCACTAAATAATCGAACGCCAAGCGGAGAGTGCGCCGAAAGCGACTCTTGGTCCGATTTGTGCGGTTTAAGCGTATTGGCTATTATCGCGGTGTCAATAGTTTTGGCAAGTGAATTTTCACCATAGCTATGTGAAAAACCCCAATGCAAACGAAAGGTTATTCGGTAAACGAAATCGATCTCAAGCGGTTGCGACGAAATTTCTCAAGCGATGTTCCCGAAAGGAAAATAAATCAAACCAGCCAAAAACCGCTATTTCATGGGCTAAAATCGCCTTGTCATAGTGGCGTTTCGCCACCGTTTCTAGTTAATACTGGACTAAAAGGACAATTGCAATGAAGAAAAATCTTCTGCCCGCAGTGACAAGTTTGCTCTGTGCATTTGCCATGAGCACCACTCTTGCCAGCAATGCCGAATGCAATAAAGCATCTGGCTGCGAAGGTTCCAAGGGTGATAACAAAGCTTATTTGGAAGAAATCTCGTCCAAGATCGCGAAAAACTATTCGGTGCCCAGCGGTTTTGATGTAGTGAAGGCAAAGATTGGTTTTGACATGGACTCCAACGGCAACGTCAATCACCTGCGCCTGCTTGATGACGAAGACGCACCAGCGGAAGGTCAATCGTCCGTGACGCGAACCGCGCTTATCAAGGCGATCAAAAACTCGGCCCCATTTCCGTCACCCGGGTCTGTGAAGAAACCGGTTCGAATGGTCGCTTTGTTCAAAAAAACCGAAGCGGAACAGCCGGTCGTTTGCACCGTACAAATGAAGTAGTCCACGCGCGATAAGGTGCCGGGCGAATTGCGTTTAACTCCTTGAGCAGTTCGCCCGCACTTTGCGCGCTTATATCTACGATTTTGGCAGTTCGATGATATAGCCTGAGCCAAGAATGGTTTTGATCAAATCATCACGGCCGAGTTTTTGCAGTTTTAGCCTGAGCGTCCGCATGCACGTACGCACCGTGTCCTCGGACGAATCGCTGTCCGATCGCCAAACTGCATCCAGCAAGGCTTTCGATGAATAAATGGTATCCGGATGGCGCATAAGAAACTCCAGCAAGGCGCATTCCTTGGGCATCAACCGCAAGTTGTTGGTGCCTTCTCTTACTACCCGCGTTTTCAAGTCGAGCGCGACACCGTTGACGGTTAACTCGACAGGCAAGATTTGTTTTGGTCTGCGCAAAAGGCTGCGCACCCGTGCGGCTAGCTCGCGCACATCGAAGGGCTTGGTCAGATAGTCGTCGGCGCCTGAATCCAGCCCCTGCTCTTTGTCATCAATGTCGCCCTTTCCAGTTAAGAACAAGACCGGAGCTTCGCCGCCTGTCGAGCGATAGCGCCTGCATACTTCAATTCCCGAAATGTCAGGAAGACCCCACTCGAGAATGATGACGTCGAACTCGAATTGCTCCATGAGCTGCAGAGCATCCTCGCCGTTGTTCGCCGACTCGAAGACAAAGTTCTCTTGCTTGAACCAATCCTCCAGCCAGCCACACATCTCTGTGTCATCTTCAACCAGGAGAATCTTTGCCATGGGTTAAAAGCGGGACCTCGGGGGCGTCGCTAGTATATTAACCCAAAATTTGGGGATCCCTCCGCGCCCGTGAAGCACACCCCCTTGCCTACCGCCTGCAAGCGCCAATGGCTGGGCAGCAGGCGTAGACCTGAGTGGTCCTGGCAACCAATCGTTATTAGTAGACCCGCAAAGGTCCCTACTTTTGAACACCGAGAAGCAGCTTTGACAAGCCCGCTCCCGATTGACAACACAAGCTCCGGTGGTTAGCCGGAGCCTGCGCGTTGCTGTCAAATCACATGGGAGGAAAACTATTTCTTGAGTGCACCGGCATAAGCGCGCTCATAGACAGGCAATTCGTTTGCAAGCGACGGCGCTTTCAATTGCCAACCCAGAGAGTCGCGTGTCTTTTTGGATTCGATTCTTTGATCGAGAACAAATCCATCGACGGCTGGTCCGTAGATTTTTCTTGCTTCTTCGATCGGCCAGGACTTGACTTGACCAGCCAATCCGCCGGCGGCAGCCACGAGTTCTGCAATCTCCTTGAGCGTTTGCGGAGCTTCGTTGCTGGCATGCAAAAGTGCACCGGCAGGAGCCTTTTCAGCGGCGATGAAATACAGATTGGAAAGGTCGTCAATGTGGATCAGTGAAACATGATTTTCGCCTTCACCGATATAACGGGCATAACCATCTTTCTGAGCAGTGGCGTAGATGCTGGCGATCAGACCGCCTTCTCTGCCATATACAACTGTCGGGCGGATGACGATCGAGCGAACACCATGGTTTTTCGCGTCAATGACTTTCTTTTCCAACTCGACGCGCCAGGCAACAGCAGGAATCGGATTTGCCGGGGATGTTTCGTCAGCCAGGACATCGCCTGTATTACCCAGCACCCAGACACCGCTTGTGTAGATGAAGGTCTTGTTGGTTCCTTTGAGGGCGTTGAGAATTACTTCAGTAGCGGCTTGATCGACTGTGCCGAAGTCTTTGTCATTGGTAGCGGCTGTATGGATAACAATGTCCGCTTCTTTTACAGCCTGTTCGAATTCCTGAGGCTTGCGCAGATCGCCGCGATAGGGTTTGTATCCGCGCTTCTGAAGTTCTTCAACCGCTTTGTCTGAACGTGCCAGCGCAGTAACGGTGTATCCGCGAGATTTGAACTGTTCCGCCACTGCGGATCCAATATAGCCAGTTGCGTTTGTAATAAATAGATTTGCCATTTTCGAACTCCTTGGAGTTGTAGATCGTTTGTATTTTTATTCGTCTTGTTCAGGGACGGGTTGTCTTCACTTCGTCTTGTTCAGGGACGGTTTATCGGGTGTTGTCGTCTTGTGCAGGGACGTGTTTGGTCAGTCGCATCGCAGCGCAGCGCAAACTGCACAACAAATGCGACACCGTATTCGGTGCACTGTTTTGATGTTGCGACTTCGCTGTGTTCGCCCAGGACTGTCGTCGGCCCTTTACGAACTATAGAAACTCCTTATGCCAAAACGGCAAAAGCGAGCAACAAAAACTATTCAATTTAAAGATGGTTGTACTGCAACCTGATTTATATTGTCCCCAGTGGGGGACACATGCAGGTAGCACAAAGGGTGGACGGACACATCTTGCCGGCCATTGATGGGCAAGAGGCGAATTGGATGCGCGGTGTGGAGCTGTTGCTCATTTGCGTCCGTTCCTGGGGATTACTCAAATCAGTATACACGCACAATCGAAATTGTCTCCGAATTGTTAACCAAATGTGAAAGCTTACCCACTTGAAAACGCGCTCGGGATAGATGCTTAGCTGTTTCTCGGATTTCACATTTATCTTGCAAATACAGATCGCTTTTAGCTTGGTATCGCCGATGGTGATCAGTGGTTTGCTTTCGCCAATGGTGCAACTGTGCGCGGTCAAGTTCGTCTTCGTGATATAGTGCCTATTTAGCTCTCACTTTGCACCGATTGCCACTGGTACACAGAATCCATGAAGATTTTCACAGAGCAAAGATCGCTTCCGATGGCGGCTCTTCTCGGTCTACTGCCAATAGCTCTTTTATCAACTGGTCTAGTCTTTGCAGCATCCGAGTCGGCGCTAAAGCTTACGGGCAGAAGCAGCGAATTTGGGCCTGTTGTTTTTACGATAACTTCGGCAGCTATTGGCGCTCGCAATAAGCTTGGCTTAACGCTTTGGAATTCGAATGACCCCGACAATGTGGTTAACGTAAATTTCGAAAACAAGACTTTCCTTCGCCTTCCCTTTGACCAATGGAGACTTTCGGATAACGAACCCAGGCGAAGACGGGAATTGGAACGCGTCGAATTTATCGAAAAAACTACTTTGTGCGGGCAGAAATGCTCGCATTACGTCGGTTATCGAAGTTGGAGAAACCAGTCCGCGCAACCTGTTGTCGACTTCTGGTGCATTGAGAAACCCCCATTTTCGCCGGACTCCGTGATTGCCTGGTGCGGCTTTTATCACCTTCCTACAAAGTACGGTCTTCCTATTCAGGTGAAAGCGCGAAGACACTGGGTACATGAATTCGAGCCAAAAACTATCGGGCGTGTTCCTCTTGCAAATGCAATCTCTAAGATACCTTCCGGATTCACGCGGGCTAAAGACAAAGCTCAACTCATTTTCGGAGGAGGCAATGGAATGAAATCCTCGGATATTGAAGATCTATTCACACAACCTTTGAAATAAAGCTGCATACGCGTCAAGCCGAAAGCGCGCACAGAAAACGGCACTGTGAATCGCGATGCGCAACTCGGGAAATTACCGGTTATTTAGTTATTACTACGGACGCTCCGGCAAGCCAAGTACAGCTGCACTACCTGCGGTGCAAGTTATGCCCTGCTCGTCTACAGCCAATTCGCCACATTCGCTGGCTGCAACGTGCCA
>JBGAVL010000291.1:0-8153 GCA_044228145.1 Obscuribacteraceae bacterium (SeqCode) | reverse complement strand
GCGATAGTACTGCCGTCGCGAATCGAGCCCTTCGGTATGTCGCCCATTCAAGGGATGATGCGCGGGCTGGTACCGATCGTAAGCGCTGTGTCCGGAGTCTCGGAGATCTTGACCGACAACAAGGACGCCCTCATCTTGAAGAACCATCTCGACCACAAGGAGCTGGCAGCACTTATCGGGCGTTTGATGAACGATCGTGAACTGGCGTCACGCCTTTCTTCAGCGGCAATGACAACCGCTAAGGAAATCACCTGGGAAAAGGCAGTAGAATCGACGCTTGTGGCATACGCCCAGGCAATAGGAGAGAGAAAGTGAAAGCGTCGAAAAAGAAGAAGGGCGCAAAGAAAGAAGCTGCACAGAAGGGCTCAGCGCTAAAAAATGCAGCACCTCAAAATGTCGAGACAGAAGACCCTGTCAAAGACGTTGCCGCCAAAACATTGACGGATGCACCGGCGTACACTGATGCTCAGTCAACATCAAACCAGACTCCGCTTCAATTGACGCCAGGCACCAACAGGCTGATTCACGAAACCAGCACTTACCTGCTCCAGCATGCTCACAATCCGGTCGATTGGTATCCCTGGGGCGAAGAAGCGATCGCCAGAGCCAAGAAGGAAGACAAGCCGATTCTACTCTCCGTCGGGTATGCAGCCTGCCACTGGTGCCACGTCATGGAGCACGAATCTTTCGAAGACGAATATACCGCCCGGATGATGAACGATAATTTCGTCAACATCAAAGTCGACAGAGAAGAGCGCACCGACATCGACGAGATTTACATGAAGGCCGTTCAGTTGATGACCGGACACGGCGGCTGGCCGATGACTGTTTTTCTGACACCTGATTTGAAGCCGTTTTTTGGCGGCACCTATTTTCCGAAAGAACCGCGCCACGGAATGCCGGCTTTCACACAGTTGCTTCAGGCTTTGACCGAAGCATGGAAAGACAGGCGCCTTGAAGTAGAAGAAAGCTCCGGTAGCGTAACCGAGCATTTGAAAATGCTCGACAGTTTGAATGCCAGAAGCGAAGGTAAACTGGCCCCTGCTCAATCAATCAGAAAAGACTACCTTCTTGATGCTGCAGATCGATTGCTTGATGTTTTCGACCATCGCTTCGGTGGTTTTGGCAATGCACCCAAATTCCCCCACACATTCAACATCAATCTTTCACTGCGCTGCATCGATCACCTGGTCGAAAAGTCACCTTCAGTCAAAGAAGCGCATAAAGAACTGGTCACAACCACTCTCGACCGCATGGCGATGGGCGGCATTTACGACCAGATTGGCGGCGGTTTTGCCCGCTATTCAGTCGATCGCCAGTGGCTTATCCCGCACTTCGAAAAAATGTTGTACGACAACGCTTTGATGTGCCAGACCTATGTCGACGCTTACAGGCTTTTGGGACGGCGTTACTGGTTGGACATCGCAGAAGGAATACTTTCTTTCGTCGACCGGGAATTAAAGACCGAAGAAGGTGCATTTTATTCCAGCCTGGACGCGGACAGCGAAGGTGAAGAAGGGAAATTTTATGTCTTCACCCCCGCTCAGATCAAAGAGATTGCCAGCACCGCTGATGGTGAATGGCTGTGCGAAGTTTATGGCGTTACGCAGACCGGAAATTTCGAACACGGCACCAGCGCATTGCATTTCGCAAAAACACCGGAGGAAATCGCACGCGATTATGGAATGAGCGTGGAAACCTTTTTCGATCGCTTGCGCCCGCTCAATGAAAAGCTCTTGAACGCCCGAGAACAAAGAATCAGACCGGGTCGTGACGAGAAGGTTTTGACCAGTTGGAACAGCTTAATGATCTCGGCGTATGTCGCAGGATATGTCGCCACCGGCAAAGAAGCGTATTTGGAAACAGCCAAAACTTGCGCCTTGTTTATTTTGAACAAGCTAGTCAAAGACGGCCGGCTGCTGCGCACTTACGGAAAGGGCAAGGCTAAGCTGAACGGCTACCTCGAAGACTATGCATTTTTTGTCCAGGCTCTGCTCGACTTGGCATCGGCTGACCCGGATGCCCGCTGGCTTGCCCACGCACGCAAGCTCAATGACGTCATGCTGGAAAGATTCAACGACACAGAGGAAGGCGGGCTCTACTACACAAGCGACGACCACGAACGTCTGGTCACTCGCCCGCGCAGTCACTTCGACGGAGCGGTTCCGTCCGGCACTTCAGTGGCCACGATGAATCTGATTCGTTTGGCTCGAATTACCGGTCACGATCCTTATATATTACGCGCGCAAGGTTTACTTCTCTTGTACGCGCCGTTTTTCCGCAAATTACCCGACCAGTTCGGCAACCTGCTTTGCGCGGCGGACTTGTTCGTTCATCCCGACCAGGAAATAGCGATTGTTGCAAGCGAAATGGGCAACGATCTCAAAGAGATGATTTTCTGCGCCCACAACGGCTACCGCCCGAATCAATTGGTGGTTGTTTCAAAACCGACAAATGCCTACCGGCTCCTGGAAAATCGCATGCCGGTATCAGGCAAAGCTACCGCCTACATCTGCAAGAACTTTGCCTGCCAAAAGCCGACCACTTCAGCAGAAGATCTCCTGCCAGTAGTAACTGCGTAAATTGGGGCGCCGCATGGCATCGCCCCAAAGCTGGGCGGATCCCCGCCCGGTGTAAGCAGCCAGCCCCTATTACCAAGAGAAGAGTAGACATTAAATTTCCAAAGAAAGATTACACGGTAACAACGGGTAGGAGGAACATGGCATGGTTTTGCTGGTTTCAACCGTAATCACAGGAACAATTTTCCACTTCGCCGGTCTGACCACGGGGTAGATGTTTTTTGATGGACAAAATGAAGAATGAACAGATCACCTTTGACAAGGAAGGCGAATACATCGTCGACTCGCGACCGCTTTGTCAGGGAATGCCGTTCGTCCTTACCGACGCCGCTCACCCTCGTCTGATTTTGAAGCACGGCAGCCACTTCATGGTCCTCGACCAGGAAGCACGCATCCCTGCCTGCAACACACTCGGCTTTGGCTACTACAAGTACGACACACGCTACCTGAGCGTGTGGGATTTCACCGTTGACGGCGCAGAGCTGTCTCTTTTGTCTGCCGACGTAAAGCGCGGCTACGCTGGAAGTTTTCTCTACACAAATCCGCAAACCAACAGTTTGTCCCAACAAAACTTGATGGTGCAAAGACAAATAGTTCTATCTGATGTGGTCTCCGAGCGCATCGTCATCGAAAATTACAGCGCCGGCGAAATAACTGTCGAACTCAGCATGAAGTATCAATCGGATTTCGCAGACATGTTCGAAGTGCGCGGAGTCAACCGCTCTGAGCGCGGCAAGCGCATGTTGCCGAGAAAAGACAAACATGGAAAACGATTGTTTCTCGCATACAAAGGTCTCGACGATAGACTAGCCGAAACCATGATCGAATTTCGCGGTGCCACTCCCGACAGCATCATCGATGGAGAAGCAAAGTATAGACTGACTCTGCCTCCTCGCACGCCCTGGTATCTGCAGATATTCATGTACACCCGCGTTGACGGTGACCAGCCTTTTCATGCTCGCCCTGAAATTGACTTCGCCACTTTGCTCGACGATTCGGACAAACGATTTGCGCTATGGAGATCAAACGGCGCGCAAATCATGACCGAAGATGAAATCGTCAATTTCTCCATCGAGAGAGGATTGCGAGATCTTTATATATTGCGCCAACCGACTCCCAAAGGCATTGGCATCGCCGCTGGTATTCCGTGGTATTCAGCCCCCTTTGGCAGAGACAGCGCCATAACGGGCTGGCAATTGCTTCCATACAGACCGGATCTTGCTCGCGAGTGCATAGAGCTGCTCGGTGAATATCAAGGCACAAAAGTCGACGAGTTTCGCGCCGAACGCCCGGGCAAAATCATGCATGAGTTGCGACTCGGTGAAATGGCTAGACTGGGCACCATTCCGCACACTCCATACTACGGCACCGTAGACGCCACCGCTTTGTGGTGCATGCTGGTTGCGAGATATCTGCGATGGACAGGTGACATGGCATTCGCCATGACCATCTGGCCGAAGCTGGAACTGGCTCTCAGTTGGCTGGACGAAGCCAGTGAAAAAACAGGCTACCTCTCGTACATTCGCGAAAGTCCGGAAGGCTTGGAAAACCAGGGCTGGAAAGATTCAGGCAACTCGATCGGTCATCAAGACGGTGAACTGGCAAAGCCTCCGATTTCCCTGTGCGAAGTGCAAGGATATCTATACGCTGCACTTCTGGCAGTCGCCGAAATCGCGATTATGTTGAATAAGCCGGAATTATCCGAAAGGCTGCATGCTCAAGCGACAAAATTGAAGAGAGAATTCAAACGCGACTTCTGGATGCCTGAGCTTGAATTCCCCGCACTCGCCCTCGACGCAGAAGGTAAACAAGTAAAAGTAATCAGCTCGAATGCTGGACACTGCATCTGGACAGGCATTCTAGACGGCGAAATGGCACAGCGCGTCGCAGACCGCATGCTGGCGCCAGACATGGATTCCGGTTGGGGTCTGAGAACACTTTCAACACAGGCGTCCTATTACAATCCAATGAGCTATCACAACGGCTCAGTTTGGCCTCACGATAATGCAATTATTCTTGAAGGCTTCAGAAAAATCGGACGCATCCGTGACGCGCATTATTTGTTGAGCGCCATGGCAGCTGTCGCGCAACATCAAAGAGATTTCCGCTTGCCGGAGTTGGTTTGCGGTTTTGAAAGAACGCACTGGGGCAGCCCGATTGACTATCCAGTATCTTGCTCGCCGCAAGCCTGGGCTGCCGGCAGCATTTTCCAAATGCTCAGTGCCTGTGTCAATTTCATGCCAGATGCGCAAAGAAGAATTCTCCGCATTGAAGAACCATGCCTGCCGGAATGGCTCGAAAAAGTGACCTTCCACAATTTGCGCGTAGGCAGTGCGGAGCTGGATATTGCCTTCAATGCGGTGAACGGACACACGAGCTGTCAAATTTTGAGAAAGAACGGTGATTTAAGGGTCATAGTAGAAAGCTAAATAGCAGGAACCGAAACCAGAAAAGGAAACCATCGGCTCGGAGCTTGTCGTGTCGTTGCTTACAGAAGAACTCGTAAAACGAGGACATGAGGTTACGCTTTTTGCGACCGCTGATTCTGAAACGGAAGGCCGCCTGATTGCATGTGCGCCGGAGGGTTTGAGAGCCTCAGACATACCACCGACCAGGTGGCACGCATACAACATCAAAACATTGATCAAGCTCGAAGAAATGCAAGATCAATTCGACATCATCCACAACCACATGGGTTACGCTGCGCTACCGGCACTGAACGAGATGAGGTGCCCATCAGTGTCAACAAACCACAATCCGATTTACGACTACTGCAAAGACATTTTCCTTGCCTACAGGAAATCACCGCTTATTTCCATAAGCGACGCATACAGACAATTGAACTATCCTAGTGATTTGAACTACATCGCCACCGTATACAATGGCATCAATCTGGACGATTTCTCAATCGACAATTCGATTGAGAGAAGACATCTGCTTTTCCTCGGCAGACTGTGCCATGACAAAGGGACGAAAGAAGCAATTCAAATAGCAAGAAAGCTCGGCATACCGATTACTCTTGCAGGCAAAGTCGACAAAAACGACGAACCTTATTTCGAAGAGCACGTCAAGCCATTGCTGAAAGAACCGAATGTAGAATTCATCGGCGAAGTTTCTACGAGTCAAAAATACGAGCTCTATAATTCTGCAATTGCGACTCTCTGTCCAATTAGGTTTGACGAACCATTTGGACTGGTCTTCTCCGAATCACTTGCATGTGGAACACCGGTCATGGCCTTCCGCCGCGGCGCCGCACCAGAAGTGATCTCAGATGGAGAAACTGGCGTGATTGGAGACAGTGTAGATGACCTGGTGAAACGCTTCGAAGAAGTACAAAACATCACTCCACAAACTTGCCGAGAAAGGGTAGCCAAACTCTTCAGCAAAGAAAAGATGACGGACTCATATGAGAACGCATATCGAACTGTCTTGTCGAGAAGTCTGGTAGCGCAAAGATAGCAGGTTTACTATCTTACTCAGCGCGAAATCGCTTTTATTGCTGCCTCATAATTGCCGGGTGTAGACTCACCAATAATGGTGCTCGACACTTGCCCATTTGGTGCAACAAAAATCACAGTTGGTATCGGACCGACTTTAAATTGCTCCACTAAAGAGTCAGCGGTTGCGCTGTCTATATCAACTCGCTGAAAGTCGACGCGGTCTCCGTATGTGATGAAAAGTCGAGTCAACACTTCGTTCATGCTCTTGCACTGGTCAGCCCAATTGGCATAGAAAGCATAAACTCGCCCTTTAGCAGCCGGCGTGAAGGATGGAGTACCGCCACCGAACCAGTTTCCACCTAGTCCGCTAACAATTTGGCCCAGTCCGCTACCTCCACCCGCATATGGCACCGGCTGGCTTTGTGCGGCGCCGCTTGGCGCAATGTTGCTGAGACCGAGCAAATAAGAATTGAATGCTTGCTCTTGATCGATGCGGCCGCGACTCAAACGCATTGCCCTGCGATACATCATCCCAGCCTTCTCCGGCTGGCTGCTTTGCTGGTACGCACGTCCTAAAAGTGCAGCCACATTGGCGTCATCAGGTCTCTGCATTCTCAGCTGCTCGAGTTGCGAGATTGCCAGCGCATATTGCTGGCTATCAATCAGTTGAACTTGAGATTCAAGTCCGACAGTACTGAATGGCATTCTGCCGCCAAATCCTCGTCCGCCAAACTGCCCTCCAACTTGACCGGGATACTGTCCGGCGCTTTGACCAGGATATTGTCCAGGGCTCGGATACTGCCCTCCACCCGGTCCACCATATTGTCCAGCACCGTAAGGCGCTCCGCCAGCCATCTGCCTGCGCCCTGGGCGCCTGCCTACTTTTGTCGTCAGCCAGGACGAGATCACACGAAAGTTTTGATCGCGAGGGCCGGCATCTTGTGTTTGTGCTTCTTCGAAAATCAAATGTTCTCCTGGCACGGCAAAAAATGATTTGTCTTTTGCAGCGACGCTGTTGAACAATTCCCACGTTCCTTCGGGCTTGACGAGCTGATCACCATTACCCTGCACGAAGAGCACAGGCATATCGGTCAATTTTTTAGCCGCTTCGTGGTTGCTGTTCATGAAATCTTGAAATTGAATCAACTCCTGGGGAGTCAAATTCAGACGCGCAAGCGGATCTTGTTGCCACTTACTCTTGAGTTTTGCATTCTGCGTGGCTTGATTAACCAGTTCGCCGCCGACGTTTGCTAGATTAAATCCACTGAGAAGGTTGAGAAAAACCTTCATGCTTGTCTTGCCTTGATTGAAACGTTCTCCCGCCGGAACCGACGAGATCAAGCCATCAATCAGATCGGGATACATGGACGCCGCTCTCAGTGCGATGGCACCACCCATCGATTCGCCTAAAATATAAAGCGGAATTCCCGGATTAGCAGCGCGAATAGATTCAGCAGCTTGCTTTATGTCCGCCAGGCATTCATTGAAATTTACCTGAGTCTTGCCGCCCGCCTTCATCCACGAACCAAATCCGCGCACATCAATGGCGTAAACTGCCAGCCCTCTTTTTGACTGTTCGGTGCCGAAAAACTCGTAAGAGTTGCTTTGCAATCCCAAGCCGTGAATGCAAAGTAAGATTGCAACCGGCTTCTCACCAGGGTTGACCCAAGAACGGCAGGGAGCGGCTTGCTGCTGTTTTGGCGCGACCGTGGCTGGCTGAGTGTTGTACAACAATGAGGTTGGATCGCCAGAATATCCAGGCGGTGTCTGGGTCTGAGGCTGCTGAGCCGGCGCTTGAAGACTTTGATTGACGTTATGCAAAACGCCCTTTTGAGCATTATCCAGTATCATCTGCCCGGCTTGTTTCAAGAACGACGGAGCCTGCTGTGGCGTCGACGTCTGCTTGACTTGACTCACTGAGGGCGCCTGACAAACACCCACCAGGATTGAGAAAGCACTGATTCCGCACAACACAAATTTGCTGGATTGTCTGTTCATGATAAGCTCGACGAAGGGTACTCGATACGAGGACCTAGTTTACCAAATGCGCCGTAAGGCCGCCCTTCAGGGCGAAGATGAAAGGCGCGACCGCGCCAGCGGTCAGTCCGGCGTTTGTTGCTGTTGAATGTATTGC
>JBGAVL010000290.1:0-8207 GCA_044228145.1 Obscuribacteraceae bacterium (SeqCode) | reverse complement strand
AGTCAGCGCGCTTTAGTTGGTGACTGAACACAGCGAAAGCCGAGATGATTTCCTGCCGTTGTCACTTCACCTTTTCCGCGGGTTCCTACCATGTAGCGCGTGCAGTACTGGTCTGTACAAAGGAATGAACCGCCGCGATGAACCCGTTTTTTTTCCTTTGGTTCGGAGGGATCCCATGCCGTATCCGGTCCTTGTGGATTGCGCACTACGCCTTTGGTCTGCTCGGACAACTGCAGATAGTAGTCGGCTCGATACCAATCGCTGCACCATTCCCAGGCATTACCGGCGATGTCATAGAGTCCGTATCCGTTAGCTGGGAATTGACCCACTGGGGCCAGTCCTGCATAGCCGTCCTCGCCAGTATCTTTGACAGGAAATTTTCCCTCGTAAATATTGGCCATGAATTTTCCGCCTGGCTTAAGATCATTTCCCCATGGATAGATCGCGCCACTGTGTCCGCCTCGTGCTGCGAATTCCCATTCAGCCTCGGTCGGCAACCGCTTGCCTGCCCACTTTGCATAAGCAACGGCGTCAGGATAGGCTACTTGCACAACGGGATATTTTTTACGTCCATTCAAGTTGCTATTCGGTCCTTCCGGATGTTTCCAATTTGCGCCTTTTGCATAGCGCCACCATTGAAACATATTGTTCAATGGCACCGGATTTGGTGTTGGTGTGAAAACAGTCGAGCCGGCGACAAGATTTTCTTTTGGCGCAGTAGGGAACTGTTCTTGCGTGGGCGTGATCTCCGCGATGGTTCTGTAGCCTGTAGCTTTGACGAATTTCTCGAACTCTTGGTTTGTGACCTCGGTTTTGTCCATCCAAAAACCGTCAACATAAACTCTATGAATGGGACGTGCGTCGCGCATTTTTTCGTGCCCTCCGCACACCGTATCTATAGTGGGATCTTCACTACCCATCGAAAATTCGCCGCCAGGAATCCAGACCATTCCCTTGGGGCCTTTGGCGGGCGCCGCAGTCTTGTTAGGAACCGTCGGAGCAAATGCAGACGAAACGCTTGTGGAGGCTGGTGCAGGAATGCCCAATGCAGGGGGGGCCAATGCAGTCACTGCCAATCCAAATATAGGAGCGATCATTGTAAGCGCAATCACAAGACCGAAGCATCGCTTCAGAAGTCTTACTGATTGTTTTTGAACAATGATCGCAACCATATGCAGTGGCATTACTTACTGGCTGTGTTTGCCGAGTTTTTCCATGATCATTTGTTTTACAGCTTCCATGTTGAAGCTTGCACCCTTCTGCATGGGCGGATACTGAACGAATGTTTCCGCCACCTTTGCCACTTCTTTTTGAACGAAGACAAAGCGCCAGAATTGATCGACGTACCAACTGTAGAAATTCATAGAACCACCCCTGCCGTCGCCCATACCTGTTCGCTCAAAAGGATCGAGGCGCAAGTTGGTGAGGATGGGCCAATCAACTTTTTCGGTCGCACCGAGCCAGCCATTCGGCTGGTTAGTGAAGCGATATTTGTAGTCATTGATTCTTATGGCGCCAAGCGTACCTTCAGTGAAGTAGAGAATCTCGTTGCGCTTGGAGGGACCTTTGCCCGTGATCAAATCAAGTTGGTTATAACCATCGAGGTGAACCTTATAGTTTTGATCGCCGATCTGCTTGCCGGTCAACAATTCGTCTTTGATGGTGGGCGCGCCTGCGGCTGCCAGCAGGGTGGGGAACCAGTCAAGTCCAGAGATAATACTGTTTTCCACCTTGCCTGCCGGAACTTTTCCTGGCCAACGAACAAGAGCGGGCACTCGAAATCCGCCTTCAAGAGCGGTTCCTTTGCCGCCGGCAAATGGTGTCTGACCACCATCCGGCCATGTGAAATTCTCGGCGCCATTATCCGTGGTGAAAACTACCATGGTGTTGTCGTCGATCCCGTTGTCTTTTAAGTACTGCATCACTGAGCCGACGACATCATCCAGCTGGGCCATGCCGGCTTCTTCCATGCTCCAACCGTTTTCTGCGTTGCGCATTGCCTCGTACTTATCCGACAAATGGGTTTTGATGTGCATGCGTGTCGGATTCAGCCATACAAAAAAGGGCTTGTTATCCTTTTTGGCTTTGTCCATGAATTTGACTGTATGGGCAAGTATTTCATCGTCGACGGTTTCCATGCGCTTCGGATAAAGTTCTCCGGCGTCTTCGATTTTTTGTTTACCAACTTTGCCCCAGCGAGGCTCGGTCGTCTGGTCATCTGTGTCAGTTGCCCAGCTGTGAAGCATATTTCTCGGTCCGACCGAAGCTTTGAGCGAGGGTGGGTAATTGCGATGTGACGGATCTTCCATCGCATCCAGGTGATACAGGTAGCCGAAAAACTCGTCGAAACCATGCACTGTAGGCAGAAATTTATTCAAGTCGCCCAGGTGGTTTTTGCCAAACTGTCCGGTGGAATATCCAACCGACTTGAGGGCCGTAGCGATTGTGATGGCTTGATCCGGGATACCGATTGAAGATCCCGCCTGTCCGACCGTGGTCATTCCCGTGCGTATCGGCAACTCGCCGGTAATGAAGTTAGCGCGGCCGGCGGTGCAGCTCGCTTCGGCATAATAATCGGTAAAGCGCATGCCTTCGGCGGCCATCCGATCGAGGTTGGGCGTGCGTCCGGCCATCATGCCCTGGTGGTATGCGCCGATGTTGAACCAGCCTATATCGTCGCCCATTACAACAATGATGTTGGGTTTCTTAGCATCTGCGCACATGGCCGATAGTGGCATAGACAGAGCTGCCAGAGCTAAAAATACTGCGCACGCGGTCTTTGCATAGTGATTCAAAATCTGACTCCTTAAAGTTTGCCCAAATGTCAAGACTGTTCGGTGGTAAGCAGGGTTAACTGTAACAGGTCGAATCGATATGTGATCGATCGCTCTATACAAGCGATCGGCGGCACTGCAAAACCTTCCCCGGCGCCAGGGCAATGTTCAATTAAAGTGCAAACAACCAGTCGAACAATCCTTCCTGTTCGAGCGCCAACCTAAGCGAGTCGTGGTCTATGCCATCGTATTCAGTGACAAGAGGGTGGGCTCCAAGATTGCGCAATTCATCGACTAGAGAGCGTGTTTCTTCAATCGGGCACGGCAGGTCTGCTGTTCCTTGAAGAAACCAGATTGGAATATTGCTGATTTGTTTTGCAATGTTTTCAGGTCTGTTTTCAGCGACGAACATCGAATTGAAAAGCTCTTCGTCAACATCGGGTAATTTTGGTGGCGCTTCTTCTCCCATCCAGGTGATACCGGGGGCGATGCAAATGCTGCCGACAAATTTCTGCGGATATTTCGCAATCAACCAGAGAATACTTGAGCCGCCCATCGAATAGCCTGCCAGAAAAATTCTGTTTGCATTCGCTCGGAATTCGACAATGGCCTTTTCAATGGACTGCATGACCCTTTCTTCCATTTCACCATAAAAGGCACGATGCTCCCAATTGCATTGCGGAAAAATTACGACCGCAGGCAATTGCAAGTTTTCAAATATGTGTGCGATACCTGTGAGGGGTACTCCAGGGTCCCAGCCGCGCTCGCCGGAGCCATGCAGAAACACTACCAGGGGCGGATTAGCTAGTTGGTCGAAGTGATCGGGGACAAAGGCGGCGAGTTCATAATGGGTTGCGCCGTCGCGTAGAAGATGAAAAGGCATTGATTCCCGCTAGAAAATTCCTTCAATTCTTTTACCACGTTCAGGCGGCAACCGGAACATCCGCTCTCTCTGGTTCGCAAAACGTTGGATCAGATTGCTATAACCGTAACTTTCAGAGCCGAGGCCAAGCCGCTCAAGATTGATTTCGAGTGTTTGGCTAGATTAAATGCGGAGAAACGACCGGACAGTAGGCCGAAAGTCCATTAAGCCTTGACAGACAACCTTATACAGATATTCAGAGGCTTAAAGTAACAGAGCTATGGGTAGGTACTTAAAGGAGTACCCTGGTTGTCCCTGATGCCGCCCAACGAAGTTTCCCTAAAAAGCGAGCCTAGCAGCACTGAGCAAGCCGATTCAGCTGAAGCAGAAATGGCAAAGACTCACGACAGCTTCTTCAGCGAGCTGGCCAATTCGGTTGTTTTCTCGGCAGTAGAGCAGCCGGCGCTCGGAATCGCCCAATTCATCAGCAATGACGCGATGAACAGCGTCAAAAATGTGTTTTCTAAAGTCGGTGTAGAGGCTCCTGAAGCGGCAAGCTTCAATTCATCGAACTGGTACGCTCAAACGTTCGGCGGCGCCCTCGGCATGGTTCCTACCTTCGCCCTTACCAAATTCGGTCTCGGCAAGCTGGGAGCATTCGGAAAGGCAGCCTCCATTGAGTCCGGACTCCTGTCGAGTCGTGCGGCAATAGGGTTGAGCCTGAAAGAGTCAGCGATTACAGGGATGGTCTATGGCACTGCCTTCACTCCCAGCCAGGAGAGCGCGCGCAGCGCCGGGCTGGTCTCCTTCCTTGCTGACAGAACAGTGAGCGGCGTGGGCAGTGCAGCTACATTTACAGCCCTGACTGCAGGCAGTCTCGGCGTCGGTAGACTGGCTGAAAGTGCCGTAGCTACGAGATTTGGCGTCGCGCCTGTTTTGAGCAACCGGATCATGTCAGGCGTGCTGGGAGGCTTGCCGGGAGGATTCGTCGGCGCTGAGTATGACGCAGTCGCCAGGCAAGGCCGAATTGCTACAGCCGAAGAACTGGCCGAGTCAATGTACGGCATGGCTGTCGTCGGTGGCGCATTCGGCGGGGCAACATATTTTTCGCGGGCTAATCGAGGTGTGCCGAACCTTAGCGAACAGGCAAAGTCCGAAGTCACTTCTGAGGCACCAGGAAAACGCTCAGGCGAGCGCGAAAGTGGAGTGATACTCCAGGTGGTGCCCAATATGGAGGCGCCGGCTCGCATAAATCCAAACGAGTTCAGGACAGGTGCTAATGTCGATCAAACCGTGAGGGTGGAACTGGCTCCAGGCGATAAGGCAATATGGCGAGATGTTCAAAGAGCCAGAACGCCTGACGAATGGCGCAAAGTGTCAGAGCATATCGAAGAGCTGCCCACGGAGAAAAGGGTCTGGTTCACTGAGACATTGGATCGTCAGAGCAAGAGCTTGACGGACGCCGAACTGAGCACGCTGTGGCCGCATCTGCTTGAGTCGGATCCGCATCAAGGCTATCGGATTGCAAAACATATCGGCCCTGAGAAGACAACAAGTCTCTGGCAGCAACAGCTGGAAGCAGTTGAAAAAACACCAAATCCTAAGCTTGCAGAAGAGCTGGCGAAAACCATGGTGTTTGTCGAGCCAGCCAAACAGTTGCAGGCCTTGAGCGATTTGCTCAATCTAGAAAAACCGCCATCGTATCTGGATATGGCTTCTGTGACTCTGGCGAAGGACAATCAGATGCCTGCTGCGAAAATGCTCGCTGGACGAGGAATTACGCCGCAAATTGAAACCGGCAATGTTGCAGCTAGTGCATGGGCCGACTGGACTCTCACGCTCGAGCCTGGCAAAGTCCGCGATGGATTGTTGGATCAAGTGCGCAGAAAGATCACAGGCTCGAATCGAAATGCAGCGGAAGAGTTGAATGAAGTCTATAAGGTCGCGCAACATAGAGCTGGACCGAAAGAGTATGAAGTGTTCAATTCAATGCTTACCGGAATCACTCCCAAGCATGGTGGCGCGGATGGTATCGCTATCAGAGCGGCGGCGTTGAAGGATATTGATCCGAAATTCATTAGTCGAATGAATTTCTATGAGCGAGATTGGCATATGAGCGATCAAATCGCGCAGCAGAATCCCGAGCTGGTAAGGGCGCTGGCTGTTAATTCTCGATTCAATCCAAATTTGGATCGCAGTGCGTATATCGCAGAGATTATGTCAAGAAAACCACCGGTGACGGCTGAGGAGCTTTCAAATTCCATTCTTCAAAAGGGCCGGCAAGCCGACGAACAGCAGCGCCATGTCTTTCTGTCGCCTGGAGATATCAAAGCTATGGTCGAGCACGGTGTAAAAGTTGCACCGGAGCATGTTCCTCAACTACTCAATACACTTAAGTCCGATGTCCTTAACTCGCTTGATCTGCAGGGTAATAAGCCGATCCATCGCCAACGATTGCTCTTGTCATTGACCCTTGCTCATAGTTTTGGCAAAGAAAATCCCAAATCATTTGAGCGCGATTTTACTGCGCCAATAGAGTCCGCACTGGCGGATTCGAATTTGCAATATGGTCGAAGACTGGAAGCATCCAAGGCGGTTGGTGAATTGCAACGCGCAGGCTTTGAGGCTGCAGCGTCGATTCAAATGCCGGAGCTGCGCATGGGCAAGCTTGCGGATTTGACCCCAACGCAACAAGCAACGATGCGCCAGTCTATTGAGAAGGCCCTATTCAACAAAGAAGCGTTGAAATCCATGTTAGGCAATGGTCCTCTCGGAAGGCTGATGCCGTCAGTGTTTGGCGAAGCATCTGAGGGTGGCATTGTCGGAAGGAAACAGCATCAGACGCACGATTTTACTTTAGACAGACACTTGCTCGAGGTTGTGGAAAGAGCTTCCAAAGATCCCGAGTTTGCAAAACTATTGCCTAAGGATCAAGAAAATCTACTCTGGGCTGCGCTATTGCATGACGTAGGCAAGAAAGAGAACATGGTAGATTTCGACCACAACCGAACGTCCACGAGCATGGCTTGGGGTGTTTTGCGAACGCTCGGATATTCCGATGCGCGCATTCAAAGAATCACCGATGTGATGAGCAAAGATGCGGATTTGAGTTTCAATCCTGATCGTAGAAATTCCGTTAGATTAGCGAACCAGAAAGAGATGGACAACGTTGTCAATTCTTATCGCAATCCTGATGCATTGAATATGGTGGCAATTTTAAATCGCGCAGACATCAAGTCAGTCAAAGCTGAAGAAGCCTGGTTTACTCCTGAAGTGATTGCCGAATTGGATAAGATTCACACCCCGGCTAAGGCGCGTGTTGATGAGCTTAACAAACATCTACTGCCGGTATTGCCCTCGGAGTTTGCCCCTGGCTATGGCGGTCATCAAATGTCTGAGTACAGTGCCTATGGACATTCGCCCTACAACTTCGAGCAGTTTCTCAGGCAGCGTCCAACTATCGAATCGCCGGAATACTCGATGTCTGTCTCGCTGTTTACTCCTGGAAATCACAAGGTGTATTCGGAAGGTTCGCAGGTAGTCGCTCTGATAAACGGACCCTTCGAGCACATCGCGCAGGCAAACAGAGCCAATCTGTCTACCGGTACATCTGTGGGATGGGATGGACACGTCAAGCTGGTAGAGCAGTGGAGCACCGATTACAGGGCTAAGGCGTTAGCTGCGGAGGCAGAACAGCGATTGGCGCAAATCGGAATTCCCCCGGCAAAGAATGTCGCGCCTGAGAATTTCCCCCGGCTTGCTCAACTGAGAAAAGTATCTTCTCAGTTTGAAAGCATTAACGAGCTAAAAGCTGCTGCCGGTCCAGCCGATGTTTACGTCAAAGCGTCGGAAGCCATTACCCAAATGCTCACGGCAGAGCGTGACGGCTCACCACTGAAAACAAACAATGAAATCAAGCTGAACAACCCTATTGTGTCCGGCATTGGGTTGCTGCGGAAAGGAAATCAGCCAGTATTTTTCGAGGGACTGTCAAACGCGGAGCTTCAAGAAATGTGGAGAGGCAAGGTTCCGGATTTCGTGTCTTCCGGCCCTGTAGGCACCGCCCCCAGTGGCGCGTTGCTGGTTCCTCGAGATGTTTCAACATCCGCGAAGGGACATAACCTACCTGTTGTGATCTTGAATGATCGCGCAGGCAGTAATTGAGTTTGTTAAAACGACCCGGCATTCTGCTTTCGGTGGAGGCGGCAATCGCTTGGAAGAGATAGAATAGTTGCGTGACTATTTAGCCAAGACGTTGTCACCGAAGATTATGAAATCATCAATTGTTATTTCTGGCGCTCTAGGGCTGCTCTGGTTGGGAGCAATCGCACTAGGCATGCCTTCATTGATGAATTATGAGGTGACTTCCGGGTTGGCAGGAAGCCCACCCTTGCAATGGCCGAAAAGTGAAGCTGTTACTCTTGCTAGCACATCTCCCACACTGATCTTATTTGCTCATCCCCAGTGTCCTTGCACGGCTGCCAGCATCTATGAATTGTCCAAGCTTATGGCGCAAAGAGGATCGAGACTTAAGGCTTATGTGCTCGTTTTCGCTCCCCGGACTGTACCAG
>JBGAVL010000028.1:0-31132 GCA_044228145.1 Obscuribacteraceae bacterium (SeqCode) | reverse complement strand
CCATGAATTTGCTTGAAGCTACACGCAAAGTGTGTCCGGAGGCTGTTTTTATCTTTACTTCCACCAACAAAGTCTATGGCGACACGCCCAATCGTTTGCCGCTTGTGGAGCTGGAAACCCGTTGGGAAATCGACCCTTCGCACACATACCAGAACGGCATTCGTGAAGATATGTCCGTCGATCATTGTTTGCACAGTTTGTTCGGCGTTTCAAAACTGGCAGCAGACGAGCTCGTTCAGGAATACGGGCGCTATTTCGACATGCGCACCGCCTGTTTTCGCGGCGGTTGCCTGACCGGTCCCAATCACTCGGGCGCTGAATTGCACGGCTTTCTTGCCTATTTGATGCGCTGCGCGGTGATTGGAAAACCGTACAAAATTTACGGATACAAGGGCAAGCAAGTACGCGACAACATCCATAACGACGACCTGGTGCGGGCTTTCCATGAAGTGATCAAAGATCCAAAGGTGGCGCGCGTGTACAACATCGGCGGCGGGCGCACGAGCAACTGCTCGATGCTGGAGGCGATTACGCTGTCGGAAGAGATTTCCGGCAAGAAGCTCGATTCGACTTATGTGGATGATTCGCGCATCGGCGACCACATCTGGTGGATCAGTGACAACGGCAAATTCATGAGCGACTACCCTAACTGGCGCGTCGAAAAGAGCATCAAAGATATTCTCACCGAGATTTACAACGTCAACAAAGAGCGCTGGGTGGCAGTCTAGCCGCCGCTGCGGTTTCCACTTTTCGGACTCGCCGCTTTATCAGGCTTAGCGTTTCAAGAAAAGCCAAGAAGTGTATGTTAAAAGAGCCTGAGTTGGCTCTTTTGTGGCAGATAATGCGGATTCTCATTTCCGGAATTTGTGGCTTTGTTGGCAGTTCGCTGGCACGTTGTCTTGTCGAATCGCAGGCAGGTTTGAAGATCTGTGGATTTGACAATTTTTCTCGTGCCGGCAGCCATTTGAATCGTGATGTTTTGAAAGCCCTGGGTGTCGAAATTTTTCATGCCGATGTCCGCTTCGAAAGCGACATGGAGCAAATGCCTAAAGTCGACTGGATTGTAGACGCTGCAGCAAATCCTTCTGTGCTTGCAGGTGTTGATGGTGTTTCCAGCCCGCGCCAGGTCCTTGATGCGAACCTCTACGGCACCATCAATCTCTTGGAAAACGCGCGCAAACACAGTTCTGGTTTTATACTTCTTTCGAGCAGCCGTGTTTATTCGATCAACGCGCTCAAAGATGTGCCGCTTGCAGAGCAAGATTCAGCCTTCGTTTTCGACAAGTCAAAAAAGGCTCCAGCAGGGGTTTCCGAGAAGGGAATCTCGGAAAGTTTTTCAACACAAGCGCCAATCTCGCTTTACGGTGCCACCAAACTGGCGTCGGAAGTCCTAGCCCTGGAATACGCCGAGACTTACAAGCTGCCAGTGTTTGTGAACCGCGCCGGAGTGCTCGCTGGCGCCGGGCAGTTCGGAAAGCCCGATCAGGGAATATTCACGTACTGGATCAATTCCTACTTGCGCAAAAAACCTTTGAAATACATCGGCTTTGGTGGCACGGGACATCAATTGCGCGATGCCATGCATCCGAAGGATCTGGCAATACTCGTGCAGAATCAGATGAGCAAGTCAGGCTCAGGGCAGAACGACATCATCAATATTGGCGGCGGCGCAGACAATGCAATGTCACTCAAGCAACTTTCAGATTGGTGCGAAAAACGATTTGGCGCGCATACCGTAGATTCGGTGAAAGAAGACCGCCAACTGGACATTCCGTGGGTGGTGATGGACAGTTCGCTGGCGAAGAAAACTATTGGTTTTGAAATCTCGGTCAAGCTGCCTGAAATTTTGGAAGAGATTGCCAGGCATGCAGAGGCGCACCCTGACTGGCTTAAGGTCTCCGGTGCATGAAATCAAAGAAGCCGACTCCAAGCACGATAAATAATATCGCCGTTGTTATTCCTGCATACAACGAAGAAGGATGCATCGAGTTAACCGTTCGGCACCTGCATTTGGAGCTGTCTACCAACAAGATTCCCCACGAAATTGTTGTCGTCGATGATGGCAGTTCTGACAACACCTGGCAAATTTTGACCGAACTGACAAAGGACGTTCCCACTCTCAGACCTATTAAGAACCTCGGACCGCACGGCTTTGGACGAGCCGTAATTTGTGGATTGAACAACTTTCAATCGGACGCGGTGACAATCATGATGGCGGACAATTCCGATGATGCCAACGATGTGGTGCGCTACTGGCAGAAGTTAAACGAGGGCTATGACTGCGTCTTCGGCAGCCGTTTTATCAAAGGCGGCGGTGTCATCGATTATCCGATTCATAAACTAGTTATGAATCGCATGGCAAATATGTTCGTCAAAGTTTTGTTTAACATCTCGTACAATGACACAACCAACGCGTTTAAAGCCTACAGAAAGAGCGTCATTGAGGGATGCGCGCCGTTCATCTCTCCCCACTTCAACTTGACGGTCGAGATTCCCTTGAAAGCAATGGTGCGCGGATTTAGCTGGACGGTTATTCCGATCACCTGGAAAAACAGACGAACAGGCATCTCAAAACTGAAGATTCAAGAGATGGGCAGTCGCTATTTATTCATCTGCCTTTACGTCTTGCTGGAGAAACATTTGACACGCGATTATCGAGTAAAACCGGATGAACCGAGAGTTACCTCGGCGCAACCTCCGGAGAGAGCAGTGCCATTGGAGATTGAGGAGCCTGCAATTGAACCGAAAGTAATCGAACCGAAAGTAATCGAACCGCCAGTGATTGAAACACCCGACAGCGCGAAGGACAAGTAGACGAAGACCGGCTAGCTGCCGGCGCTCCCGATAACCGCATTAATAGCCATCTCTGCGCAGTTTGTTTGATAGCTAAAGCGAAATATATTGCCTCTAAAACTCGTACAGAAGCACGGTGATGTCTTCTGAGGCGCCGGGGTAGCGCGTTGTGGAGATCAGTTTGTACTTGCTGTTCAATACCGCCATCAAAGCATCTACACGTTTCTTTCTCGGCATTCTCTTCGTTGATAACATTTGGATTTGTTTGTCTGAGTCTTTAGCAAAAGCCAGGTGTTTGAAGCCCTTTGCCGGCAAGTCGGCAATCTTTTGCTCGTATTCGGCGACCAGAGTTTCCGGCGCCCACTGCTTTGCCATGTCAGGAATGATGGCGGGAGTGCGGGTTTCATTCCAGCGCGGAAAACCAAAAATTCCAAGGTTGTGTTTCTTCTCGTCTTCTTCGGATATGTAAAAGGCAAGCGTCGGCCCCAGAACATCAGGAGTAATGACGATCGCCGCATCATCGAATTTTCCTGCTTTGATCTCTTTGGCGATAGTGTAAAAACCGGAATTAGGTCTTTGATCGAACCAGAGGATGTAAGCAACGTTGAGCGCTGCAATGCAAAAAAGAGTAGTTGCCAGCGCGACCTTCGAGCGCGTCGAAATCTGATCTCGCTTGTCCCAAAAGAGCGAAGAAAAAATTGCTGCTAGTAGCACCCAGGTTGACGCGGAGTACGGGTAGATATAGCGATAGTAATTGTTCCAAAAGCCTGCCAGGTAGGGCATAATGGCGGACGAAAGGAATGTGGTGCATAAGAGAATAATGTAGTTGTCGGAGATTGAAATATGTAATGGCTTAGATTCAGTCTCGCCGCTTTTTCTTATTCTTGTCCAAATGAAGCGACCGATCAAAATCACCACTAAGGCAGAGGAAAAGTAAAACCCCAGGACCACAGGCATGGGCAGCATGTTCATCAAGGCAAACGACGCAACCTCAGGTAATCGCGTCAGGGCCGGCTTGTCCGGATATGACGCTCCGTTCATTTGCAAAAGCAGTGAGGGTATCCAGGGAGAAAAGAGCAGAAATCCAGTAAAGAGCGCCCCGACGGATCTGCCAAATTTCTTGATTGCCGTATCCTTTGCTGTTTTATCCTGCGCTTTCAAATACTGGCGTGCGCAGATGATCAAAGAGGAAAGCCCTAAAAGTGGTATCAAAACGCAACCCACATATTCCGTGTAGCATAGTAGGGCCGTCGAGAGCGCAACGCCTGCAAAGGCAATCATTTTGCGGGGATTTTGATCGTCCAACAGCTTGTAAAAGAAGGTCAATGCCACAGTCACGAGCAGCAGAGCGATTGCGTAGGCTCTGCACTGGCATGAGAAAAAATTGGCAAATGGAGAGACCGCGAAAAAAAACGCCGCCAACAATCCGACGCGCGCTGAGTGAGCGGTTTTACCCAGCCAATAGAGGGCGGGAATTGTGGACAACCCGCAAATCAATGCGGGCAGTTTGACGACGATGTCATTGGTGCCCAGAAGCGCGACTACGCGGTTGATCACCATGTATCCCAGTGGCGGATGGTAATCGTCCTGCCTGCCGAAGGAGTTTTTGAGCACCGCCGCCAAGTCGGGAGCCGTAGCGCTATGGAGTGAAAGAATCTCATCGAGCCAGACTCCACAGTGCAGAGTCGGCCAGGCCAGAAGCAAGGCAAACACAGCCAGACCGGCCAGCACCAGGTAGTTTGCCGCCGCTGTCCGCAGCGATGGACTGCGAGCTTCAACCGAATCGTTCGAAATATTCTGACTTGTCTGCGCGTCCACTGATTGACCTGGTTTTCGAGGGCACGGGTAGCCTGGGTCTTAAGCCATTATGCCAGTTTGGTTATCGGTTTATTGCATACGCATATGAAGTGAAGGGTAATATAAGTAAAGAGACTGACGTTTAAAAGACCGGATGACATCATCGGTAATTACTAAAGACGGCGTGCGCTTCGAATATCCCTGGATGTTCGGGCGCAATTATGACTTGCTGTTTTTCTTTTTCCCTGTGGTCCTGGCAGTCGCTCTCTTTTCTATGTGGCGCTTCACTCAGCTGGGCACTTCGGTCCTCTGGACGATATTGCTTCTGGAGGCTTTCGGCGCTGGGGCGTTCCACTGGGGACCGACCTGGTTTGCGTATTTCGACAAAATGAATCGGGATTATTGGAAGACTCAGCCGCTGAAGATGACCGTTTTCTACTTCGGTCCGCCCATTCTCATGACTGTTTCCATTCTGGGCAATGTTTACTACCCGTGGCTGATTCAGCTCTTCACCATGCTCTGGGCACTTCAGCACCTGATTCAGCAAAACTGCGGTATTCTCCTGCTGTATCACAACCAGGGACGCGGCGAAGCGATTGTCGACCGGACCACCGAAATGCGCAGCCAGCAGGTGCCGGCGAGTTTCTTCGCGACGATTTTTTACTGGCGCTATTTCTTTGGCGCTCCTCAGAATGAACTTTGCTACTTTCTTGGCGCCGTTCTATTGGCGGCATCTGCCTATTACGTCGGCAAATACATCGTCCTCTTCAGCAAGCAAGTCAGAGAAGGTGCGTCGATCAACGTCCCGGCCCTTATGTTCTGGGCCCTTTCGGTCTTAGCCTTCTTACCCTTCGCATTCTTTGGAAAGCGCTTTGATGACTCGTTCTTGATTCCTGTGACGATGCACTGGTTCAATTACATCGGCTTGAATTACATGCTGGTTAAAAACAAGTACCTGACTGGCGAGGAAAACCGCATCAATTTGCCTAAGTTCTCTCCACTGGCTTTGTTTCTCATCACGTGCGGCATGGGAGTGTTGACTCTGGCGATTATCAAAGTCGCCCTGCACATGCCCGGGGTGACCCCTGTTATGACGCAGATGATTGCCGGGGTATACCTGGGCGTCGCTAACATTCACTACCTGCTGGATGCATTCCTCTGGCGATTTAGAGAGGAGCATGCACGCAAGACAATTCTGCCGTTCTTGTTGGCTGATCGCAAAAAGAAGCAGGCATCGGCCGCGTAGCACATTGCTGCAAGCAGCGTGCCGGCAATTACCAGAGAAAGACGGAACTGTTGTCCGGAGCAAAGACTTGCCACGCATCTTTCTTTGCGCAGGATAACTGTTCCGTCGCTTTGCGCAGGATTGGAGTGCAGCTTCTGCCGGTAGATTGCGAGCTACGAGATGAGCAGCTTGTTTATGACCGGATCGCGCAGCTTCCAGATGAATGCGTCAGTCCAGAAGTGCTGCACATTCAGGAAAACCCAGATGGAAATAAAGCACAGCGCTTTTTCAGCCAGTCCGAATTGCGCCATCCAGGTCGGCAAAAGGAATGCAACCAGGAAGCCTACCGCAAAGACAATTCCGAAGTACAGAAAAGAAGTTGGAGTCCACAGCATGCGACCGATCTGGTGGAATGTCATATTTTCCGGCAAGCCTTTCTCTTTGAAGTAGAACGCGGAAGTGACCACCAGATACTGGCTGGAATGGAAGAACCATTGCGAGAACATGTAATACAGAAGCGCGAAATGATTGCCGGCGATCAAGGGCAGCGCCGTCAAAGTCATGATCGTAAGCAGCGCGGGAATAGGCATCAAGCGTTTTTCTTTGATGTACTTTCTCACTACCATGCCGACAAAGAGCAGAACTGATGCCTGCATAACCACCAGACTGACAGTGCAAAGCCACTCGGGGACAATTGCGAAGAATGGCACGTCATACAAACCCAGCAGTTTGAATGTGCCGAAGTCTTTGAGAGCAAACATGCGCAAAATCAAGAAAACCATGGTGGCATCTACCATGCTCTTCATGATTTTTTTCTCGACAGCATTCAAGTAGTACTTACGTTTGTAGCAGTATACAAGCGCGATTCCATAAGACTGCGCGAGTTGGTGTTGGAAGCCCCAGGCTAGAACAAATTTGATGAAAAAAACGGTTGTCGATGGAATTAAGAGCGTTGACAGCGCGCACAAAAGTGCAATAAACGCCACCACGGCGGCAGGCTTGCCTATCGCGTCTCGGGTCACTTTGCTGCCATACACGCGAAACAGCGTTGCAGGCTGGTGTCCGTCACCAAAGATATGCAGTCCTATGATACTGACGGCGAAAAACGCCTGCGCGGTTGTGTTGCCGTCGAAGCCATAGCCGAAGTTGGTCATCGACAATCCCAGGTAGAGTAGCCAGAAGGCTCCTCCACAGGCGAACATCAGGTCCACGAAGGGATTGAGTATCCATGGGTAGGGTCCGAGAGCCTGAGCGGCAGCAGCCGCCCCCTGCGGGGAGGTCGGCTCAGCCAGTGCGGTGGTTTGAGCTGCCGGCTTGGGCTCCTTGTAAGCCACGCCGGTAGCAGGCACGGTGCCAGGAGCAGCGGTCTCAGCCGTGCGAAAACTGACTTCGTCCACTGGGTCTCCCTCCAAATAACGCCTTAGTAACTGGGACTTTCTTCAAAGAGAAGGATCTAAGAGATCTGATATCCCATTATTTATATGCCCGAGAAATCGGGCCAATAAACTATTCTAGCAAGCCTGGAAAGCTCGTCGGGACGCCAATAGCGGCTCAATAAAGGGGCTCGGAAAAAAGGCAAAAAAGCGGGACCCCACACAATTTCCATGTGGCGACCCGCTTCAGAAATCCGAAGGCATTTAATTTGAGCAGATAGGCTATACGACTACCTTACGATGGCTCTGGAAAGCCAGAAGGTGCGCAGTCCACGGTACATTTTCACCATGTCGACGCCTGGTCTGTTCACCGTCGAAACGGATGGAGCAATTTTCGGCGCAACTGTTGGTCCAAGTATGATTGGGCCGCTGGCAATACTGGATGTGGTGAATATTCCAAATCCGCATACGCCTGCTAATGCAGCTGCAGTGAGTAGTTTACGAGTTTTCATTTTCTCTTTGATACCTCCGACTTCTGGGATCCTACAGCCCGACTTATTTCTCTCATTTTCTTACTATGATAGAAGATAAGCGCGAAACTGGATCTTGACAATATAATATCACGATAGAGAAAGATTAAAATCCAGGAATTTTCCTAAAATTTCCCCTGAGTTATTCAGGTACAGTAACAAAAGAGGCCCAATTGAGCGATTTCATCATAGTCATGGGTTGTGGGATTCTTGGGTTAATGGCCCACGGTGCAACCACGCGCCCCTGGCTCGAATGGACGCTCAGATTTCTCATCATCGCCACATTCCTGGTGGAATGCCTGCTTGCGGCCGGCGGTCTCATAGACTTCGGCCACAACACCTGGCAGAGCGGCGTTTCGCTGGGAATGGCCGTTGCGACCGGCGTTTGCCTGGCTCTCTACGGCCGCCAACTATATTCGAAGGTCTTCAGTTTTCTCGACAATATCTTTTCGGGAGCAATCGCTGTTGCGCTCTATAAAAAACTGTCGATTTACGACGTCGTGACCAAAATCCACGTGTTTTTGCCCAATTCCATTCCCCACATGGTCGGCCTCTTCATCTATATAAGTACGTTTGCAACACTTTTGGGCGCTGTCGATCCCGATGGCATGAAATTGCCAGGTTTGCCGCTGCCGATTCCCGTGCCCATAGATACGCTTTTCTCCTACAACGGTTTGGGTCTGGTGCTTTTGTCCTTTTGCGGCGTCGGCATTTTCGTCAAGCGTGACTGGAGGGCAGCGATCGATCGTCTCGGCTGGAAGAAGCCTACCGCCAAGCAAGTTGGTATTGGGCTTGCCCTCGTCGTTTTCAGCTTTCTGTACGACTATCTCTGGTCGCTTTATACGCACCAGCAGGGAACCGACCTTGCCACCAAACTTGCCGTCTACAACTCTGGCACCTTCAGTGTTGTGGGCGGTGCCGACAAGTCTTTGATCCTGGCTTTGGCTACGGCAATTTTTGCCGGCGTCGGAGAAGAGACCTTGATTCGCGGCGCACTGCAGCCGGTGTTTGGTATTTTTCCCGCCGCCGTTTTGCACGGCATATTGCACGCGCAATTCAACCACGCGCCGATTTTCATAATCCAGGTGGCTCTCTGGTCATGTGTCATGGGTTTGGTCAGAAAGTATACGAACACAACCACTACAATCATTGGGCATGCGGGCTTCAACTTCCTGACCACATTCTTGTTCGCTTTCAATCCATAAGCGCACAGAAAATACACGCATGCCAGCTGTGTACCGAGTGCTGCAGCCGTGCTCAGCTCGGCATTGCCGAACTTTCATGAATGATATTGTCCAGGCTCTCGATGCTTTCCGTGAGCGAAATATGCAACAGCTCCGCCCGGACGCGCTCATTGTTTTGCACGAGTGATGACAGGTGCAGTGAAGCCGCCGGCGCGGTGGCGCCCAATTTGAGCTTGTGTGCCATATTCATGGAAAGCAGCTGACATGCCATTTCGATGCCTTCGGCCAGGGGATACTTATCGCCCACTTCATTGGCACTGGGGATTGCGTAGAGTTTGTCGGACAGACCAATCGCTTGAAGAATAAAGATCTTGAACCACTCCGGAGGATCAGCTTCTGCTTCCGCATGCTCGTAGAGAGCAAGCCAGATTGAGAAGCAGAGCAGCTCCTTCACCGCTTCAGCAAATTCTTCCTGGGACACTTCCGGAAGCGGAACATTGGTATTAGCATCGTTGGCGTGAAATTCTTGCTCGCAGACATTCATATACTCGCGCAAGAGGCGCGTGCTTTCCATGCCATTGATTGTCGCGAAAAATAAGGCTCTCTCTGCTGATTCCCGCTCGCTTGCCGGTGGTTTGGCCACGCTGGGCACGATTTTTTGGAATGCGGGGCGCTGACTGTCCATTTGATCCTCAAATCCAGGTCGCCTGTATGGCAGATATTTCTAACTCTCCAAACCTACCATGGAGCAACTTTCTGATTGTAACAGTGCGGTCACGTTGGTTTGTAATAATCGACGTTGCCAGTAGGCGAGTAGTCGAGCGATCGGTATCGCCTGCTCCCCCAAGGCAATATCGAATGTACGCTTTGAGCCGTAGGGCTAAAACAAAGGCGATCTCTTAGTAAGTTCTGAGTTTTACCGTACCGCTCTTCTTCTTCCTCCAATTGCAGTTTTTCATGACAGTGCTAAAAGTCCTGTCGGATTTCCTTCTGCATTTGCATGCTTGACCGGTTGCTGGGCCGGTAAAAGCAAATTTTTCGGAGCAAGCAAAACACGTTTTTAGGAGAGAATTCAATGCCTGAAGTAGCAGAAGCCCCAGTGCGCCAAGCCAATACAGAAGGTCGTTATGATCGCTCGGTTACACCCGAGGTCAATGCCAAAGACGACGCCACAGCTATCTCCTCCGACCTTACTAGCGGCCGCGCAGACGAGGCGCTAAAGCGTTTTCAACAGGAAACCAGCCAGGTCGGTCTCAGGGGTGCTGTTCCGGAGCAACAGACTGCTTACATGACGGCTTTGACCGAGCAACTTACTAGAGATGGCGTCTTGCCTGCCCTGCAAATCGCTGCTGTACAAAAGGAAGGAGATGCCGTCAAAAAGCCGAACGGTGAAATAGACCTCACCAAGATCAATGAAAGAGCGGCAGCCCTCAAAGACAAAGATCCTGTTGCTTCCATGCTCTTATCCGGCTACGCCAGAGAACAAGAGGCTTTGCGGCGAGCTGGCAGTGGCTCTATTACGGATGCTGGCTTGCGCATGCAATTGGATCGCCAGGTCGATTCAGCACGCGAGCTTGCCAGGGATAAGCAAGTCCGGGATGCTGTCTCGCCTCTTGTTTCCAATCCGAAGCTCTTCGACGCAATGGCCGGATTGGGCCGTGGTGAAAAGGATGGTCGCATCGAGCAAAGAGACCTGGACGCATTCAAGGCAAAGTGGGGCGATGGCACCAAGCCTGAGCATCAGCAATTCCGAGCACAGTTCGGAACGCAAGATCAACAAAATCGCATCGATAAGTTTTTGAAAGACAATCCAAAAGTAGACACACCGGAAAATCGTCGACTTGGCCTGATTGAGAGCAACTGGTACCACGACAATGCGTTTACAAGGCCCACCCTGACCAAAGGTCTGGGAGGCGAAGAGGCAGTGCGAAGAATTCAGGCACAAACAGAGCAGCGACCCAACGGGACCATTGCAAGGGAAGTAGCGCCGGCATCGCCTGAAGCTTCCACGTTGAGATCAGGTGAAGGCCCGCACCAATTGTCCAGACGAATCCTGCAAGGATCCGAATTTGCCGATCCCGCCAAAGCACAAAGAGACTTGCAGACGGCATTGGGAAGGAATTTCATAGATAAAGCGGGCACCGATCAGCTGGCAGGAGAAAACCGAGACAAAGTGCGCGAGGACATTCGCAAGAGCAACAATACTGAGCTGCTCAATTGGTTTGACAAACGATATCCCGGCAAGGACGCTGCCCGCGTGGAAGCTCCCGCTGCCTTGAATCAAGACGCTAAAGACAAACAGTCCAGAGACACAGTCTCGCCGCTGGTTACCGATCCAAAACTCTTTGATGCTATGGCCGGATTAGGTCGCGGAGTAAAGGATGGTCGCATCGAACAGAAAGACCTTGACGCTTTCAAGGCCAAGTGGGGCGATGGTACTAAGCCTGAGCATCAGCAGTTTCGCGCCCAGTTTGGAACGCAGGACCAACAGAATCGTATCGATAAGTTCTTGAAAGACAATCCCAAAGTAGACACTCCTGAAAATCGTCGACTTGGACTTATTGAAAGCAACATTGTCCAGGACAACGCGTTTACAAAGCAGACCCTGACCAAGGGGCTTGGGGGCGAAGATGCAGTACGAACTCTTCAGGTCGAAGCGCAGCGGCGGCCGAATGGAACGTTGCCCAGGGATGTAGCGCCGGCAGGACCGGAACTGTCTACCCTCAGATCAGGTGAAGGCCCGCACCAGGTGTCCAGGCGTATGCTGCAAGGATCTGACTTTGCCGATCCGGCCAAAGCGCAAAGAGATTTGCAGGCGGCTCTGGGAAGGAATTTCAAAGATAAAGCGGGCACCGATCAGCTGGCAGGAGAAAATCGAGACAAAGTGCGCGAGGAAATTCGCAAGAGCAACAATACTGAACTGCTTAACTGGTTCGACAAAAGATATCCTCAAAACAAGCCGGCGGAGAGAGCCGCCGCCGTTGAGACTCCTGAGTTGCCTGCTGCAAGAGACTATTCCAGCACCCGCGTAATTGCTGGACGGGGCGCCGATGCGGTTTCTCGGCAAATGCTTTCCGGATCCGGGCTGGATGAAAATGCTCGAGCTGCACTCCAGGGCGTTCTACAGAGCAAAGAATTGGGAATTGATTGGAGATCTGTGCAGGCAGGCAAGCCAGTCATCGGCGATGCTGAAAAACCCGGAATTGTTGATGTGGAAAAATTCAGAGCCTCGGTTGAGAAAACCGGCAATGAGGCATTGAAGGCCTGGTTCCGCAGCAAATACCCGGAGAAGAAATCTCCGTCCGTTGCAGTGGTGCCAACTAATCCAGTCGACAGCACGTGGGTCATGGCACCCTAGCTGAAGGACTGCCCACAAATTTCGGACGCCGCTGCTCTAATCTTCAGCGGCGCCGAAGCTTTTATGGATTTTCGATAGACGTCGTCGAGAATTAAGGTTCGACTACGTAATTTTCCCACTGACAAGTTAATCTTACGCTGGCAATATTATCGTTACGCCGGTCTCTGTACCTACAGCGCCTGGCCCTCCGGTTTATCTTCCCCGTAATTTAGGTATAAAGGTAGAGGCTGCAAAGCCCACCAAAGTCCATTTTGCTTGGACCTACTCGTTGTGGCTGGTACGACGAATGTAGCAAGCTCTAGCTCCACGTTTTTAAAACACCGATTAGAGGTTGAGGAGAGTTACTATGGCTGAACCCACAGAAGGCCGCTACGACGCTACTAAGACAGTCAAAGAGAATGTTGACGCCGACTTCAGGCGCGTCAAAGATGCCTATGACAAAGATGGCGCTGCGGCCGGCAATGAAAAACTCGTATCAGAAACCCAGGGTACTGCACTGACGGGCGCGAGCGCCGAACAGCAAAGACAATACCAGGAAGAGATGGCCAAACAATTGAAGGCCGCGGGAATTTTGCCCGAAATCTCTGTTGCCGCAGTCCTCAAGAATCCTGGCGACGTAATCAAAGGCAATGCTGTTGACGAAACTGCGCTTGGACGTGCTCAATTCAATGCCAAAGATCCATTGCAAGCAGCCGTGCTTCGCGAGTTTGGCGATAAGTACAAACAAATGAAGGATCAGAACAACGCGGACGCCGCACAAGCAGCAGCAATGGGCGGCGGCTATTACGCTGGCGACATGCCAGTGACGAAAGCTCAACTGGAGCGCACTCTTGCCGACAGCAAGACCACAGCTACGGAGCGCACCGCGCAGCAAGACAAGCAAAAGCAAGACAAAGTTGATCTCAGCGAATTGGTCACCAATCCGAAGCTATTCAATGCTCTGGCTGACAAAGAAGGCAAGATTTATAAGGGCAGCGTAGATGAGTTCAACAAGAAATTCTATGCGCCAGGCACTGAAGGTGAGCAATTCCGCGCGCAATTCGGTGACAAAGCTGCTCAGGAGAGAGCAGCGGCGACTGCAGAAGCACTGAAGAAGAAATTCGACGATCCGAAGAATCAGGATGACAAACCTGGTTCTGTGCTCAAGGAAAATAGCGCTGGGGTTTTGCCATGGAATTGGTTCAACAAGGGCGACTACATGACCAAGGACACCTTGGCTAAAGGTCTCGGCTACACCAAGCCGGACGGCTCTCCGGATGTCGATGCAATGAATAAGAAATTGCCGACTGACATTGCCGTGCAAACCAAGCCGCGCGCAGACGTTCCGTCTGTGACCGACTACAACAACACGGCCCAATCTCGTGGAGACGGACCATATCAAGTAGCCCAGCGCATGCTCGGTGGCGATCAAGCTAAATTCTTCAAGAACCCAGCTGAAGCGCAAGCAATCATGACCGATGTTCTGCGTCAGCCGGACATCTGGAAGCAAGATAAGCAAGGCGTACCGAAGGTTTCGGCTGAAAACAGAGACGCAATAGCCGCCGCCATCAAGGAAAGAGAAGCTAAGGTAGCGAAGGATTCCGGCAAGCCTGAAAACAACGACCTCTCGTCATGGTTTGCCAGCCGCTATCCGAAGCTTGAAAAACCTGCTGCAGCTCCTGTGGACATGTCTGCTGTGAAGCCTGACACCAATATGGAAAAAGGCCGCATCGGTAAGGGTGACGGACCAATTAAGATTGCCGAACGAATGAGTGCCGGCGAACCTCTTGATGCTGCTGCGAAAACCGCTCTTCGCCAAGCTATCAAGATTGGAGAGTATGACGACAGACAAGGTGCTCTGACTGACAAATCGATCGAAGCGATTCGCAAGAATATCGATGCAGGCACCAACGAGCAACTGAAGCAGTGGTTCGCCAAGCGCTATCCGAAGAAAGCGTAATCACTAATCACAAAGCAATCTCGAAGGGAGGCGGAAGCCTCCCTTTTAGTGCGCCCGCGTACTTCCCGCAGTCGCCGTAACGATGCCGTCACGTTGATTTGAAATAATCAAAAATATCCAAAGGGCAGCGAAAGCCCAATTTCCCCTCAAACTCAGATCCCCCGCCCCTCCCAGGGTCGCGTACCGGAATTCTGCCCACCAGCGATTCTTTCACTAATTGAAAGAGTCGGCGCAGACCACCGTGACGCGCCCGATCGTTTTCATCCAGGAGAATTGATCATGGCCGAATCAGCTCAACCATACGACTCCACAAAGGGACCAGTGAGAGAAGCCGCAGCCGACGCTGCTGCCATTCGTACAACACTGGAAAAGGAAGGATCTGATGCAGCCGTAACCCGACTGAGATCCGAAGTCGAATCTGTGCCGGAGCGCGATCGCCAGGCTTACAATTCGGCATTGCTAAAAAACTTGCAGGGCGATTCAAATAAAATGCCCAACATTTTGCCGGACATGGCGATTGCATTCGGCGTGCAGAATAGCGGAAACTTCATGGAAAAGAACGCATGGAGAGCCCCATTACTCTCAGGCGAGCGCATAGTAAATGCTGACAAATTGACCTCAGCCGCTTCCAAAGAAGTCAATCCAATCTATCAGGAGCTGTACAGGGAGATGCACAATAAGTACCGCTCACTCAAGGCGGAAAATGGTGCCAACCCCTATATCTGGCAGAGTGATTCACAGAAATTCAGATTCAGAGAAGCCTCTGTGACTGAAGCTCAGATGCGCAAGGAGTTGGCTGTTGATGTGGTTCGAGCCGACAACCGCAGACAGTTTGGGGCCCTGGCCTCCAATCCTAAGCTTTTCGATGGCATCGCTAGTGGTGGTGAGATCACCAAAGATAGCGTCAAGTCATTCCAGGAAAGATGGAACCAAGCAGGTCAAAGCGGTGCTGATTTCCGTAAGCAATTTGCTTCTACACCTGAGCAGCAAAGACAGATCGGTCAAACCCTCGATAATTTGAATTACGCTTTTGACGAAGACCGGCACAAAGGCAACAAGCCCGGCTCGGTGCTCAAAGACAACGTCATGGGCGCTTTCAGCAGCGGGTACATGGAGTGGACATCGAGCTACGGCAAAATGACCAGAGAAAGCCTGCTCAGCGGACTTGGATACAAGACGATGGAAGAAGCAAAGCTTCGTCTTCCTGCTGATGTTGGCGGCAAGCCTATCGCCGACGTGACCTCGCTTTCGAGTTATGACAATACAAAACTGCTCAATAAGAATGACGGGCCCAATGGCGTGGCCAAACGCATGCTTTCCGGACAGGAGCAATTCTTCAAAGATGAGCCGGGCGGCGTCAGCAAGGCAATCACCGACCTGACTACAGCTCTCGGTGTGAAAGCAGGCAATCATGACTCGCGTGCGGTCAATCAAGTAAGACCGGAGAATCGCGACAAAGTGATTCAGGCAATTCAAGAAACAGGCAACACCAAACTGCGTGATTGGTTCGTCAGCCGCTACCCGGCCGACATGTCGGCAGTGGCTGCATCAGCTGCAGCCGCAGGTCCGCTCGATAATAGCTCCAGCAAAGTCGTCCCCAAACAAGGACCGGATGCGGTAGCCAAAAATATGCTCGAAGGATCAGGTCTCGATGCCTCTTCACGGCAGGCACTCAGCAAAGTCTTGCACAAAGACTTAGGCGTCGAGTGGAAGTCTGTACGCGCCGGTACGCCGCTCATCACCACGGACAATCTGGAAACAGCGCGCGGAAAGATCGCCGCTTCGGGCAACTCCAAACTGATCGAGTGGTTCGACACGAAGTATCCGAAGAGATAAATCGGAAAGCGAAATCCAAGACGGTTATGCAGTTGGTTTAGCGACCTAGCCTATTGGTCCTTCATCAGTCATGGGACTGATGCCGGGTTGGTCTGTACTCGGGCTTTCGTTGTTTGAGCCACCTAAGGCGCCCAAACCACCCAATCCTTGCAGCCCTTTTAGAATCGTGAGGCTTGCATCGCGTGGTTTTCCGACCAGTTTTCTTTCTTCCAGCAACTGCAATTCGCGAGATATGTCTTCGTCAGTGCGCTCCGGCTCCAGTATGGCAACTATGTCTCTGTAATAGAGAGTTTCCTTTTCGATGAGAGCATGAGCCATCTTTTGAAGCTTGTCGCGGTGCTTTGTGAGCAGCTTTTCAACGTTTTCCTTGCACTCGTTGATGATCTTCATGGTGGCTGCTTCTAGCTTTTGTTCGGTGTCTTCGGACGCCTGATCTGTATTGCCGTCACCAAAGGCCGTATTCGTGTTGAACACAAATTGGTCGTCCATGCCGTACTCACGCACCATCGACCGTGCAATCCTCGCGACATTTTTCAAGTCTGCGCTTACACCGGAGGCGTTTTCTTTGAAGAACATGCGTTCTGCAACCCAGCTGCCAATCGAGATTTCGATGTTTACCATCAAATCCGATTTCGAGTGCTTGTAGCGATCTTCTTTTCCGACAGACCAGACGTATCCCAATGCGTAGCCGCTCGGTACGACAGTCACCACCTGAATCCTGTCGCGCTTGTTGCGGAAGTAGGCTACAAGGGCATGTCCGGCTTCGTGATGAGCCGTGACTGTCAGCTCATCCATCAGTACGTGACGGCTGTAAGACATGCCGAAGCTCTGTCTTTGAATCGACTGGATCATGTCGACGGCTGTGATTTCCCTGCGCCCTTCACGAACGGCAATGAGACCGGCTTCGTTGACAATATTGGCAATATCGGCGCCAGAGTTCCACACTGTCATGCGGGCTATTTCGCGAATATCGAATTTGCTATCCAACTTCAGCTTTTCGAGGTAATGCCTGAACATCGCCTCCCTGCCTTCGAGATTCGGCATGCTGATGTTGATCTGGCGATCGAAGCGGCCTGGACGCAGAAGTGCTGGGTCTAAAAGTGATGCGTTATTGGTAGCGCCGATGGTGAGCACTTTATGTTTTCCGAATCCGTCCAGTTCGACGAGGAACTGGTTGAGGGTTTGGTTTTGTTCCTGTTTTCCGCCTCCGCCGTAGTCTCTTCCACGGTGAGCTGCTAGTCCGTCAATTTCATCGATGAATACGATCGCCGGTTTACCGCTGCGCCGAGCCTGTTCGTACACAGCGCGAACTCGGGCCGCTCCCAAACCAACCCAGACCTGAGCAAAGTCACTGCCGCTCAAGGCGTAGAAAGGTACTCCAGCTTCATTGGCAATCGCTTTTGCAAGCATGGTTTTGCCTGTTCCGGCAGGCCCGACAAGTAGAACTCCTTTGGGAGTTTTCAGTCCAGCTTCTTGAACTAGTTCCATGTTCTTGAGCAAAGCCACCACCTCAGCGGCTTCAGCCTTAGCTTCCTCTATGCCTTTCACGTCGTCCAACTTCACATCTACATCCGGCAGACGCGCCATATTGATGCCGGTCGTATTGAGCTTGTGACCTGCGGTCGCAGACAGCTTGTTGATTGCTTCTGCTAGATCGGCTTGAATGAATTTCTTTCTGTTGTTCCTCACAGCCAAGATCGCGGCTTCATTTACTGCTGCGGCAACATCCGCGCCGGCAAAATTTACGCTTTGTTTAGACAGCTCCTCAAGGTCGAACTCGCCTTCATTCTTGACCTTAGTCATGTAAAGTTCGAACATCTTCTTGCGTGCGTCTGAGTCGGGCAAGCCAATGTAGACTTTGCGATCGAAACGACCGGCACGGTAGAAAGCAGGATCTAGATTTTGTTCCTGGTTGGTGGCGCCGATAGTGAGAATGTTGCTGCGGCTGAAACCATCGAGTTGAACGAGAATTTCGTTGAGCTCGCTGGTTCGAACGTTTCCGACATCACTCATGGTTCCGGCAATGGCATCAATCTCATCGATGAATACAATTGCGGCCGGACTCTTTCTTGCTTGAGTGTAGAGATTTCGCAGTCTGGCTGCACCCTCTCCTGGGAACATACTCTTGAAATACGATGCGGAAATTCCATAGAAGGGAACACCGGCCTCATTGGCAATTGCCTTTGCCATCAGAGTTTTACCAACACCGGGAGGTCCGATCAAAAGAATGCCGCGTGGTACTTTCGCTCCCATTTCTTTCAGGTCGGCGCCCTTGCGCAGAAATGAAATGATTTCGGAAACGTCTTGTTTTGCGTCATCGATGCCGATGACGTGATCGAGTCTGACTGTCGGATCCGGGTTTGCAATAACAATTCCGGAATCGACAAGCACGCGATCATTGCCCATTGAAACACGATCGAGAGCTTGTTCCAAAATGTCCGTAGTGACACGATTCGGACCACCGGGGCGGGTGCTTACGAGAGCTGCTTCGTTGACGATTTGATAAATGTCAGCCGGTGAAAAACCTTGAGTCAAGCTGGCAATGTACTCAATATTCACGTCTGGATCGTGAGTGACTTTTTCCAAATAGTATTTGAAAATCTTGACGCGTTCTTCCGGATTGGGAATTTGGAAGTAAATGCGTCTGTCCATGCGTCCGGCGCGCGTCAATGCCGGATCAAGGGCGCCATCACTGTTGGTGGCACCGATGACAAGTAATTTGGAGGCGTGGAATCCGTCCATTTGAGTGAGCAAAGTGTTGAGCGTCATATTCATGTCAGCGACGCCGCCAAATCCTTTGTCCTGAGTGCGGCGAACAGCCATTGAATCGATTTCGTCTACAAACAGAATCGCACGCTCGTGGCGTCTCAATTTGCTGAAGAGTGTTTTCAACTTGAGCACGCCCAGTCCCATGAAGAGACCACTGATAGCGCCACCTTCAATAACGTAAAAGGGCGTGCCTACTTCATTGGCGATTGCTCTTGCAAAGAGTGTCTTGCCTACACCCGGGGCTCCGACAAATAACATGCCTTTCGGTAACTCTGCTCCTGAAGCGGCATACTTATCAGGATGCGCAAGCATGTCTATGACTTCGGCAATTTCCAACTTCGCTTGTTCGTTGCCGATCAATTCGGTCAATGTTGTTGGAGCCTTGGGATTGATTCGCGGCTTTTCGAACATGAAAGGAAGTACGCGCACCCAAAACGGTTTTGGAGCTTTGGAATCCGCTCTCGGTGGCAGTGGAAAGATCACGGAGAGGACGATATACCACTGCATTAAGAACATGATGGCGCCGAACACAGCGGCGGCAAACACGGAGGTGACCGAGTACTTAAGTAATGCGGGGAACGAAGCGAATGGGTTCCAGAACTGTGCTGTAGTGAGCAGCAACACCATCCAGAGAATTAAAACCGTCCATCTCGCCCAATTTTTCATGTCAGTCAACTTCCGTGTTTATCAATTGTTGCCCCAGAACGGGAAATCTTCTACTTTTCCGGCGTTGGGGTCTACGGCACAACTGTTGGTTTTACCTATATCGGTCAGCAACCGCACCCTGCGGTAGCCATCGGTGTATGCCAGCTCTGGGATTACACCGTCTTGCTTCATTTGCTGTCAGGGAAAGCCTGGCACCGCAATGTCGCCTATTCCAGTCTTAATAGGTTTGCCCTTCAGATCAATGCCATTAAGCAGGCATCCTATGCCCATCGCTATGAATAAAGTGACCAGAAATGTTTTCATATTGTTTTGCTAGACCGGCACCCTGTCACTACTTATCTAATATTCCCTGTATCTATCGGCATTCTATAGTTTTTAGTCGCGAACTGCCAATTCCTTTTGCCGGGTGGCTTTCTAGGGTAAACCCGGCATGCGTTTTACCGCACATGTTCAGAGTCCGGCATGTCGGGACGCAAGCTGGATAGCGGTTCTGGGACCTTTGCGCCTAGTCGGCGGTTTGCAGAGTGCTGGCTTGTTGTCCGGACAGATAAGGCTTAACCATAGCAACGACCTGGGTTTTGGGCATTGCGCCGGTGGTCGAATACTCGCATTTGCCTTCTTTGAAGACCATGAATACCGGAATGGAGGAGATTTGATACTTTTGAGCCAGGTGCGGTGCCCGCAAAACGTCAATCCGCGCCACTTTCAAAGAACCCTGATACTCGTTGGCTACTTCAGCCAGGATAGGCTCCATTTTTTTGCAAGGACCGCACGTATCCGAGTAGAAATCGACAAGAACAGGCGTCTGGCTGTCGATCACCTCGCTTTCGAAATTGCTTTCATCGACGGAGGCCATCTTGTTCATTGCCTCTGCAGAGGCTGCCGGCTGCTGAGTAGAGAACTCAGGCACGTCCGGAGAGGCGCCTGATTGCTGGGAGCCGTTGTAAATGCTGCCAATAATGAGAGCGATTACAAAGATGATAAATGCTTCTTTCAAGGTGCTAACTCCGCTGCCCCGGCTTCCGATATATGCGGTCGATTACCTATATATTGGCACACCCCATCAGGCAGCGCACTAGGGATTAATCTAGTAGTGAGTTTCCGATTGGTCTTGTCGGGTCCGAGGCATACATTGGCTGAATGGCGTATGCCGAAGCTCGGGCGATGCATGGCAAAGGCCGGGCGATGCATGGCATCGCCCCTACAAAAAAGAAGGAAGCAATGGCCTGAAAGCAAATAAGGGCGATGCATGGCATCGCCCCTACGAAGATTTGATGGTTAACCGGGCGCTTATTTGCCGCGCTCGGGAATCAAAACTGTGTCGATTACATGCACGACGCCGTTGCTGCAATCGCAATCGGCTTTGGTGACGATTGCGCCATCAACGGTTTGCGAGCCGTCTTTGTTGTTGAGCATCACTGATTCGCCTTCCAGGGTCACGAGCGAGCGACGGCTGGAGAGGTCGCTTGCCGTGTATTTCTTGGGAAGAACGTGATACTTGAGTACTGTTGCGAGTCTCTTGGTGTCAGCCATAAGAGCGTCTCTGTCTGCTTTGGGAATCTTTTGGAAAGCAGCATCGCTGGGAGCGAACAGAGTGTAGCTTCCTCTGTTGCTGAGAGTTCTCGAGAGACCGGTCTTATTCAGTGCGGAATTGAGTGTCTTCAAGTCCTTGCAGCCTGCTGCAGAGCATGCAACGCTGGGCTTTCCGCAAGCTCTTTTATGTTTTTTTGCGTCAGCCGAGAGCTGAGACGAACTAATCACCGCTAATGTCATTGCCACGACAACTGCGGCTACCTTTTTCGATTGCGCCAACTGCATCACGATCTCCTTTGCCTGTCGCGATCATAATGATCAAACGATCCCGTCAACCCTTACTCATAGCTGTCGCGAAAGCACGCCAGGCCATGTTTTTATTGCCTAAATTATGCCGGATCTAAGTTAAGTGCCCGTAAAAAGATCAGGTTACCTGATCGACCTTTTATACGTGCTTGTTAATTGCTGTTGCGAGAGCTGATTTGGGCACAGCACCGACAACCTGCTCGACAACCTGCCCTGTCTTGAAGACATAAAGGCTTGGAATGCCACGGATTGAGTAGGCTTGCGCTGTCTTTGGATTTTCGTCGGTGTTCAGCTTCACAACCTTGAGGCGACCTTCGTATTCTTTAGAAAGGTCTTCCACTACAGGAGCGATTGCTTTGCAAGGACCACACCAGGGAGCCCAAAAGTCGACCAGGACTGGAATTTCAGCCTTCAAAACTTCTTGCTCAAACGTGGCGTCGGTTACGTTCAACACAGCAGACATCTTCGGAATGGACCTCCCATTTGGCGGGCTAGAGAAGCAGTCTTTATCAAACTTCTACGCTCCCGCATTATATAGACTCGCGACTAAGTTTCGCACAGATAGAACAATTTGTCTTAACTCTTGGCGCTATTGTCAAGTGATTGATATACCGCGGCATAGCGCATGGCAAGCGGGCTCCTGAGCCGGCTGTGACTGATAAGACGGCCAAGGCAAGTTATTGATTGGTGGTCGATTGTCAAATGGATATCGAGGTAGAAACGATTTTTTTCACTGAAATCGGTATTTAATTAGATCGGGGATACGGATACGGCTTGAGCGTGTTTCAGTTCCTAAGTATTTCTCAAGTGCCTTAGCTTCTCTTTTGACCGAGCAATATCAATGGGGCTCCTGGAGCGAATCTACAAGTGGATGTTTAGAAGTCTGGCCAACCAGCTTCTATTCACGTACCTGGTCATCATTGTAATCTCGCTGCTCGCTGTCAGCTTGTGGGCTTTGTTTGCCATCAAATCCGAGTCCGTTACCGATTTGCGCAACTCACTGGAAGTCGAAGCGGTGCACCTGGCGTTGGAAATTGACAACGATCTGGGGATGGATTCGGAGAAGTCCAGGCAGCGCATTCAGAGCGCTGTAGATAGGCATGCTACAAAACTCGGCGTCGTTATCACTGTCGTCGATCGCGACGGTAGAGTGCTTGCGGATTCATCGACGCCTTCGCAACCGCCTGATGGAGCCAACATCTCGAACAATGCGGAAATCAATGATGCGCTTGCCGGTATCGTGGCAATCTACACAAGAAACGAACGCACGACCAACAGCAACTGGCTCTACGTTGCCTGTCCGGTTCGCGCCGGCGGGCAAACGACAGGTGTAATCCGCGTCGGAGTGCAGCTGACTGAAATCGAACAACGACTGCACAGAGACTTGATCATCTTTCTAGAGATCATCTTCGCCACTGGCGTCATGACCGTACTTATCAGTCTATGGCTGGCTCGCCGGGTCAACAGACCGTTGCAGGAAATGAGCATGACGGCGCGAAAGATCGCTGCCTCAGGCGACATGTCGGAAACAGTGCCGGTAAAACGTCCTGACGAAGTTGGTGAATTGGCGCGATCTTTCAATCAAATGATCCGCCGTTTGCGAGAGCAGGAGCGCTTGAGGCAAGAGTTTATTGCCAATGCCAGCCACGAGTTGAAAACGCCGACCATGGCGATCGGATCTGTTGTCGAAGCGCTGCAAGCGGGTGCGGCAGAAGATCCAAAATTGCGTCATCAGTTTCTCGAGTCGCTCGAGAGGCTGGTCGATCGCCAGGCCAATCTTCTGCAAGACCTTCTGGATATCAGCCGTTTGGACAGCGGTCTTGATATGAGCAGAAAGACGGACATCAATGTTCAACAGCTCATCTCTGATGCAGTGGAGCAAGTTCGACCGAATGCGGAGAAAAAGCAAGTCGCACTTGGTGTCGATTCGGATCTGGATGGAACCATCGTGTCCGGCAATGCAATTCACTTGCAACGCGCACTGGTAAACATTCTCACCAATGCCATCAATTACACATCGAAAGAGGGAAATGTCGATGTGAAAGCAAATCTTGACGGTGCGCAAGAACTGGAAATCAGAATTTCTGATACCGGAATTGGTATCGATGCTGGAGATTTGCCGCATATTTTTGAACGATTCTATCGCGCCGACAAAGCCAGAAGCCGCTCTAGCGGCGGTTCTGGCTTGGGACTGGCGATCACGCAAGAAATTATTGCCAGGCATCAGGGAAGCGTAAACGTCGAATCGGAAGTTGGTGCCGGCTCGACATTCATTGTGCGACTACCTGTGAAAATCCGGTCGCTTGAATCGAAGTTGGACGTTTCACCATCGAAACAAACGATCTTAGGCCCTCATGATTAAACTGATTAAGACCATTCAATCAATTTTCGCGAAGAAGGAAGTTGTCGAACCTTCTGCTGAAGAACCGGAAGAAGTCTGCTGCGAGGGCAAGGTACACATCGCCTATCGCGGAGTAAGCGACGACAAAATGTACGTTGCCTACAACCGGAAATGGTCAGAAGTAAAATTCTTCAAGCCCAACGGACTGCGCGTCTTCTGCGCCGGTTGCCGGAGGCGGCTGCTTTAAACGGAGTGGCACATGCTATGCGCCACTCTACGTGGGAGTTTCCAACTTATATCCCTGACGGTGCAGCGTTTTGATTATTGAAGGTTGACCGTCGGTGTCGATCTTTCCGCGCAATTTAGTGATGTGCACGCGGATAGTATCGGGCGAGGCTTCTGATTCAGCCGACCAGACACGATCGAGCAGCGCTTCGGGGCTGAAAACTTGATTGGGGTGGCGCAGGAAAAATTCCAGTAGGGCGAATTCTTTCGGCAAAAGCGCCACTTCCGCGCCGTTTTTCGTGACCTTGAAGCCTTGCGGATCGAGAACTAACTCGCCGCAGCTAAGCACATTCTGTTTCAAATCGGTTGAGCGGCGCAAAAGCGCTCTCACGCGAGCGGACAGTTCGCGAGGATGGAAAGGTTTGGTCAGATAGTCGTCAGCGCCGGCGTCCAGACCTGTTTCCTTGTCCGTGATTTCGCTCTTTCCTGTGAGCATCAGCACTGGAGTCGTTCCGCCCTTGGAGCGAAAACGTTTGCAAATCTCAATGCCTGTGAGATCGGGAAGCTGCCAGTCAAAGATCAAGACGTCGTATTTGTCGAAGCGAAGGCGCTCAATGGCTTCGCTTCCAGAATTAACGACGTCGATTGTGTAGTGCTCGTCGACGAGCCAATCGCTCACCACTTCGCACACTTCCAGATCGTCTTCGACCAACAGGATTTTGGCCATTTTTGCGTACCTTTTCTGCTCGCCAATACTCGACAAGGATTCTGACTATAGGTTACCGGCTACTTGTCGTCAAATCTTGAAGCTTTTGGGCGAGTACACTGACCGAATTTAGTATTCAACAGGTGCCTGAAAGCGGTGATGTTCCATCGGCAAAAAACTCAAACCCGGCAGAGTCGCTGTGTTGTCAAGCCGGTCCTCGATGTCCATCGAAAGAATCAGGCGTCCTTTGGAAGCAAGAACAGCGATTTGCCAGGCGGAAATTGCCGAGGCGGTAATTCCACCATCCAATTTTTCAGCCTTTTGAAGGTAATTTTGGGCCGTTTTTCTCAACTTATCGTTTGATTGGTTTGTCCACCAAACCAGGACATGCGTGTCAGTTACAATCACGCAAGGGACTCCCAGTCTTCATCTGTTGGCTCTGTCGGACCTTGAAAGGACATGACACTGCCTTGCAATAGTTTCTTCGCGGCACGAAGTTGCTTGCTATAGCGTCTAACTTCCACAATTGGAACTCCGCGATCGGTTATAAATACTGGCTCGCCAGTATCTTCTACGGCTCGCAGTATTTCGAGCGCCTTCGCCTTAAACTCTGATTTGGAGATTTCGTTGTTCATTCCTTGCTTTCGACATCATGACTATATGTTACTAGTCATATCCTAGGACCGTGTCGGTTAAGCGGCAAGTATGGAAAAGACTGTAGGTTGTCCGCGAACTAGCGCTAGCAATCCATTTGGTATTCGTCTCTGTATAATTCGTTTAGATGTGAGCATGATTTTTTCTCATCGAAAAAATTGACTGATAAGAGGCTGGTTGTTGCGATTTGATCTGAAACTTTCCCAGAAGGGGTTGCTCATTGTAGCGATTCCATTGCTGTGTCAAATCGTGTTTGTTGCTCTTTTGGCTGCGCTGATTGGCTATGCCGAACGCGAAGAAAGCATAGCCAAGCGGGGCGAGCGCATTACTGCCCGGATTGGAAATGTTTCCAAGCATCTGATTGAGGCGGAGCTTGCCTTGATCGGGTACGGGTGCCGTCGTTATGAACAGTTGAAGGTCGGCTATGAAACAAATGATGCGCTGATTCCGCTCGTATTTCAGGATTTGAAGCGGCTTACTAAAGACGTGCCTGAGACTGCGACCAGCATTAACAGCCTGGAAGTGGGTGTCAATCAATTGCGGCAGAACATGCGTGTTTCTCTCGACAGCATTGAGGGCGGAAATTGGATGCCTGCGGTGGTAAAGCTGGCTGGGCAAAGCACAGCTTCCTACTTCCTTGTGAAGCACGAGATCGAAGCAATCACGAAGCAAATTCGCAAGAGTTATATTACAGACAAACAGGAAGAGGCGATGAGGACTCGCATTTGGGCGGTTTTGATCGTGACTCTGGTTGCGAATATTGTCATAACCGTGTTGATGTCTTTGTATTTCAGCAAGAATATTTCCGGGCGTTTAGCAATACTTTCCGACAATGCATTGAGAGTAAGAGACCGCAAAGAACTCAATCCCTTAATTTCAGGCAGCGATGAAATTGCGGAGCTAGACCGGGTTTTTCACCAAATGTCCAGCGCGCTTACGAAAGCAGAACAGACAAAAGCAGAGTTTATTTCCATGATCAGCCACGATTTGAGAAGTCCGCTGACATCGTTGCAGTTTACTCTTGCGCTGGCGGAAAAGGGTGCCTTTGGTGAAATCAACGAGAAAGGAAAAGAGCGGTTTTCTCGCGCGGAATACACGGTTGAGCGGTTGGTCAAGCTGATCAACGAACTTTTGGATATCGAAAAAATGGAAGCGGGAATGCTCAACATGGTGGCTGCACCGGAAGATCTCGATCCCATTGTCAGGCGTGCAATCGATTCGGTCAGCAGTCTTGCCGAAAAGAAATCGATTGAGATCGACGCGCCTGAAAGCTCGCTCGAGGTCAATGTTGAAGCCGATCGAATTGTTCAAGTTTTGGTCAATCTCTTGTCCAATGCAATCAAGTTTTCACCAGAGAAGTCAACGATTACTGTTTCCGCTACCGAGTTGCCCACCGGCATAAAGGTAACGATCGCAGACCAGGGGCGCGGAATTCCAAAGGACAAGATCAAAAGTATTTTCGAGCGCTTTTCCCAGGTGGAGCACGAAGATGCCACTACTCATGGTGGCAGTGGTCTGGGTCTGGCGATTTGCAAGGCGATAATAGAAGGGCACGGCGGTATTATCGGCGTCGACAGTGATGATGGCGAGGGCAGTCGCTTTTGGTTCATTGTTCAAAAGTGCTAATGAAAGCGCCTGTTTAACAACTCCAAAACATTCGAAAACTAAAGTGGTGTGGACGTATGTGTTTGGAGTTCGCTGTATGAACACCCCAACCCTTTTGCTTTTGCCTATCACCAATGATCCGAAAAACGGCGGATCAAAGGAGCGTACCAATGATGACTGGAGGTCATATGCGGTAGCCGCAGCAATTGCCTTGAGCAGCGGCTTTCGCGAAGCCTCCAAGCGCATGGTGAAACAAGCCAGGGATAAAGTGAATATGATTCCGCCGAGCGCCTATCGCGTGGTGGCGACCAATATTTGCGACATGATCATGGCGGCGGACAGAAGGCGTTTCGAGCGCGCGGCCATGCTGAAGCAGACGGCAATAGACGGACTTCGATCTATTTCAGGCTCCGAGTCCGCGGAGCTGAAAGATGTCCTGGAACAGGTAAGCGCGCACCTGGAATTGAAATCATAATTCAATATAGATTTGCTGCAGCGTTTACTGACCCGGCACTCAAAAATTAAATTGCGCAGCCAAATCGCAACTTTCTCTGCATCCTCGTGTATTGCCAGTCAGGTGGCGTTCCGGTCTTTCCGGCGGAGGATTTTCAGTAATGCGCAACGAGCTTCTAACATTTGCTTTGGTTTCCCTGGTCGTTTCAATTCAGCCTGCGCAAGCGCGCGGCATGGGCCATGGCGGTGGACACAGCATGGGCCATGGCGGCGCAAGGGGAGGAGCGATGGCACGTGGCGGCGGAGCGTCGGCACGCGGTGGCGGCGGTGGGACAGTGGCGCGCGGCGGGGCTCGTGGCGGTTCCGCTTTGAATTCTGGAGGATTGAATCGGGGCGGCGCCGGAGGGTCCATGCGCGCGGGTGCGTTTGGTAGGGGTTCTGGCGGTGGTTCTTTCGGAGGCGGTGCCTTTAATCGAGGTGGGAAAGGAAATTCTCGATTCCAGGCATTTGGCGGCAAAAATGGCTCTGGGGGCGCAAGCTTTGCTAACCAGACTGGAGGCAATTACTCTAATCCGGCAGGAGGTAACTACTCAAATCAGGCAGGCAACAGCATAAAGTCCGGCAAACAGTTCACCAATGATCCGACCAAAACTTATGCCAGCAATAATGGCAACACCACCAACAACGTCTATGCAAGCGGAAGCGTCAACGCCTCCGGCTATCCAGCATCGAGCGCTGCTGCATCTTCCAGCACTTATCCTACGACCGGATATCCCACGACTTACCCCACTACGTATCCCACGACTTACCCTACGACGTATCCCACGACTTACCCTACGACGTATCCCACGACATATCCAGCCGCCAACCCATATGCTGCCGGAGCGGCAGCGGGTTGGGCTGCTTCGAAATACAACCAGACCACTCAACCGTCTTACGGCTACGGCTACATGCCTCCGGTCTTGCCGCCAGTCATAATCAATGCACCTACGACAACCAGTCAGGCACCTCAGAGCCCAGAGCCGACTCAACAGGCGAAACAAACCGAAGATCTCAGCAATACCGCCGCGAAGGCACGAGTCTTTGCGCGCAATTTCGCCAGTGAAATGCAAATGATGCGAGCACAGCAAATGTCTCGCTATGCTAACGGGCAGCCGATACCGGCAGTGGTGCCATACGCAGTGCCGCAGAATCCCGCTCAGCCGAGCCGTTAGGACGCTTTCACTACAATGGTCGGACTTAAGCCCCGGCGATTGGGCGTCAGCGTCGGCGATTGGACTGTCCCGGCGATTGCGGGTCAGCGGCGGCGATTGGCCCTTCTCTGCTCCTGTGATTGCGGCGTGCCTGCAAAACTGAAGTGATGCAAATCATTGGCAATCGGACCGCGGCTGTCGCCCTGCCGCCAGCCTACTGCCAGTAGCGCTCGTTTTACATCTGGATCTGTGTAGTTGGATACATCCATAGCGTTGCCGCGTGTGTGGTTGGAGCTTGTCGGTCTGCCGGCCGCAAAGCTCGTGCCGCCGCGGCTGCGATTGTAGATTTCCGTTTGCGTATCAACCGTTCTTCCAGCTCCGTTTTTGCCTGAAACGATTATTTGTTTCCCCTTTGCTGCCAGTATTTCCTGCGCTTTTGCAAAGGCCCGAGCGGCGTCGCCGGACAGCCAGTATTCTTGGGTCTCTCCGCCTCTATTGCGTGTGGATGTTATTGTCCCTTTTTGTCCAATGTAGAGGGCGTCCGGCACGTGCGAAAGAATGTTGCGATCTTGCACAGGGTCGAGTAGCCGCGCTCCTGCTCCACTTCTTAAGTCTGGTACGTTTAAGCGCGGAAATTCGATTGCGCCGCCTGGACGTATGTCGGGGATCCCGGGAACACGCAGGTCGAGATTTCTAGCGGGGCGATTGGGCACAGGATTGATGACTACTGTTTCACCGCGGGAAAGCGCATCCCAATCTATTGTCGACCGGCCGGAGCCCTGTAGGTTCGGGTTGCCTAGATTGGTGTATGGAACTGCTACTTGCGTATTGGGATTGAAATCCAATCCGAGCATTTCATTAAGGCTCTGCTTGCTGATGTCGGGCATGTTTGCTGCCGTCATCTCGCTTTGAGTCCATGCTGCGCGAGCGATGTTTTGCCAGGCTGCTTCCGTGTCTGTCAGCTTAGGCAATAACGTTTCAGCTTCAGGAGTGTCGTCGTGATCGTGAGAGCAGCCGGCACTGTGAACATGCTCTTCGGGCTGATGTTCGTTGGCTGCAAAACGCGATAGTGGTGCTGAGGATTCCGACATATATAATTTCGCTGGTTCTTAAATGGGGTGGAGCGGAAATCTGAGGTTCGCTTCAAGGTCGTCAATCGACCTGAGCTTGCCGTGGGCGCGGACTTTTGGAGAACGGAAATTTAAACGAACGGGTGGGAAACGAAAGGACAGGCAACAAAAGGGCGGGCAACGGGAAAGGCGCGGGCAAGAGCCGGGGGGCTCAGGGTGTAGACGGACAATATTCAACTGAGAGTAAAGGCGCGCGAGCGCTGAGAACAGGAACCGGGAAGTGTTCCCCTGTAAGGTTATGGCCGTATGGGTGACTTTAGCGTGAAGTTTCATCTAACCTCTCCTCTTCTCGGAGTTGAGCAATTGGCGCAAATAGACATGAGTCATGGCGCCGTGGGCACCATCGCCTCTGTTGGTGAATTCGCTGCGTTTGAAAACGAAGCCGTGCTGCGCCATTGTTTCCGGGCTGACGAGGTCGCCTCCGCGTTTGTGGTCTTTGTAGATGCTTCCCGTTCCTAATCCGGCATCGTTCAATTGTCGCTCTACGCGTGATTCCAAGCCCAGGCTCTGTTTGGACAAATGTCCGGTGTAGATCAATTGGAACTGCTTTCTTCCGGTGGCAAGAGCCTGCAGATTGTTTGTAATCCATCCGTCGTATGCCTTCGCGTTGTACATCGAGTCCAGAACGGTGACGGAGGTAATCTTGTCCTGCAATCCGTTCTTGTACAGCTGAGCCATGGCTGGGTTGTAGCCGGCGGAGTGCGCGATGATTCCCAGGCTGGCGATATCATCGACGGTTTTGCCCTTGAGTTCGGGTGTTTTTTGCATGATTTCGTTGAGCATACCTCTGTAGAAACCCTGCTCATCTGACTTTCCGCGGGCTGAGCTTTCTGAGCCCGGTCGAGTCTGCCACTCAGGAACCACTAGGATCGTCTGCGGATCAGCCGATTTCATTTGCTCCGTCAGTTGCGAATAGCTCAATGCCGCGTGCGCATCGGTGCGGAAACCGTGATTGTAAATGAGCATACGTGTGGGCTTTTCAGGATCGTATCCTCTGGGCACGATCACGGCTGCGTCGACTTTGTGCCGGCCTGTGTTGTGGTCGAGTTTGAATTCATATACTCTTCCGGCTTCGCTGTCGGTTGCCGAGCTGATGTCTGTGCGATCCCCTTCTGGAGCGCGGTCGCGCGCGCCCACGCGATCAGGTTCACCACTGCGACTTCGTTCGCCCGTGCGGCCGCGTTCACCGCCCCTGTCACGTGTGCCGTCGCGTGTGCCGTCGCGTGTGCCCCTGCCAGTAACCCCTGTGGTTTCCGGGACGTCTGTCTGCCACTCCTGTGTCAGTCTGCCGGACGCGGGAATGCCCTGTCCGCCTGGTTGCCTCACCAACTCCAATCTTGGTCGAATGTTTTGCTCACCTTCGACTTGCCTCTCCTTGGGGAGCCTGGACAGTGGTTTGCCACCCCACTCTACAGAGAAAACTGTCCGCGACGGGTCGGCATTGTTGTCGTTTATTCGTGTCCTGGGCAGTATCCCGCTATTCTCCAGGTCCTTCGAGGCTTCCTGATTTCCAAGT
>JBGAVL010000289.1:0-8208 GCA_044228145.1 Obscuribacteraceae bacterium (SeqCode) | reverse complement strand
GATTGGGCGCTGCGGAACATGAATAGGAATCCGACCAGCAGCAAGATCGGTAGGAAGAAGGAGCTAATCAGCTGGAACCAGAAGCTGGACTTGTCCGGCTCTTTCACTTCGACAGAGACGCCCGCTGAATTAAGCTGCTTGATCAAATCTTCTTTTGCTTCCGCCGGCAAAATTACAGATCGCTCGCGATCGTTGCCAGCCACCTTGAAAAAGCCGATATTTTCGCCGTTGGTCAGAGTAGCTTTCTGAATCTGGTCGGCCTTGCCTTCCTTCAACAGATTTTGCAACTGCGAGTAAGTCAACGGTTCTTCGCGACGACTAATGCTCGTCAACGAAAACACGAAGATAACCAGCACTACCAACAAAAAGAAAACGGCCCAAGTTGTTCCGTACTTCCTCATTCCTACCACTCCAGATACCTAATTCTCAGATTATAACATGCTAAGTGTAACACCTTAAGCCTGAACCTGCCTGCCTTTCCGGTCTTTCTTAAGAGTTCGAAACCATAGAGTCACAGGCTGTTTGCGGGCTTCCTTGCCGAAAGCTTGCAGACTGCATCCAGTACTAGTACTTCAGGTGTTCTCAATTCTTCCATCGTGACGGCTTGAAGATCTGATTGACGTGACTGACCCGTTTTTGTGCCCGTTTAAATACGGAGGTTGTACGGGCGACGCATGGCGTCGCCCGCCCGAAAATTTTGGGATAGGGTGAGGGTTAAAGGACTTAACAACTACACAGGGCGACGCATGGCGTCGCCCCTACAGTGCTTGCAATCAAGGTTAACTTCGCTTAACCCGTTTCAACACAAGGTTGACTCCCCGATTCCGATATCAAGCAGCTTGAGAGTGTGGGTTGGACGCCCGGTCACACGCAATTTTTCGCTGATCCCCACACCCGGCACCCACAGCACTTCCTCGCCTGAAGCCAGCACATACAGCCTGCGCTTGCCGGTCGCCGGCTCGTCGTCCTCTTGTTTGTGCGTGTGCAAATACTTCTTCAGCTTGACTGTTTCCTGCATTCCAAAAGGTTGAATGCAATCTCCCGGCTGCCGCTCCCTGATGACAAGCGGACTTTGAATATTTGCCAGCGAAACAATAGCCTCAAACGCGTCTTGCGCAGGAAATCGCTTTGGACCCTTTTCACCTGGTTCGAGCGCTTCGACAAACATAACCTTGTTGATGGCAGGCACAATTGTCATGCCCGGAACCCGCACAGCAATTGGATCTGCTGGTTCAGTCTCGTCAGCTATGTCTTCTTTATCGATAAACATCAAATAGTCCTTACGCCTCACCACATCCCACTTTTCATTCAAACTGAGCGCCCTGGCAGCAGGATTGCTGTAATCGAGGCTCTCAACTTGATTATTACCGACGGTCATATTCACCAATTTGTCGACCCTTTCAAAGCTCACCTCAATCCCTCTCGCCCTCAGCGCCTGAGCAAACATTCTTCGCTTCAGTGCTACCGGAAGCGGTTCAAGTTTTGCCAACTGCCAGCTGTTGACGTTCTTGCCCTCCACTTGCGAAATCTGGCTCAAGCACATTGTTTTAAGTAAGTCTTCATCATCCGCAATCAACTGGCGCATAGTTTCTATTCGCGAGCCGAAGTCAGGAAACTCGCTTTCGATGCGGGGCACAATCTCAGAGCGAATATAGTTGCGTGCGTAATGGAGCTGCGAGTTAGACGAGTCTTCGCGCCAGTCGAAATTGAGATATTTCAATAGATCGACAATAGTGGCGCGGGAAACATCTATCAGGGGACGCGCAATCAGAATGTCATTTTGGCGGCGCAAACAGGGAATGCCGCGCAATCCGGATGCGGATGTTCCGCGAAAGGAGCGAAACAAGACTGTCTCAGTTTGATCGTTGAGTGTATGCGCCACCGCCACTATGCGTGCGCCGAATAGCTTAGCCTGCGACTGAAACGCGGCATATCGAAATTCTCTCATCGCACCTTCGCTGCCACGCTCCTTGAAAGATCGAGCCTGCGCTTCATCGGCCTCCACGCATGAAAAGCGCACGTTCATTTTCTTCGAAAGCTTCTCGCAAAAGCCGGCATCCGCGTCGGATTCAGCTCCGCGCAATTTATGATTGACATGACAGCAAATGGGCGCGAACAGGCCAATTTCCCGAACCGCTAGCGTGAGATAGAGGAGCATCGTAGAATCTGCGCCGCCGGAAACACCAACCAGCAATGGGCTCTCGTTTTCGGATTTGTCTAAAGTGCCACCAAATGAAGTATCGCCTAATACGCTCTTTGCAAACTCATGAACAGCTTCCCAGGTGAAAAAACCTTCGTCCGGGACCCTGAGCATACTGTCCTGCAATGCACCAGCCAGGCGCAAGCGGTCTACGCTCTTTGTAATCAAATCAGCAATTTCGTCGTGGCGAGGCCCCAGCTTTTTGAATTCGCGCTCTTTTTCGCTCATGAATTGCCTGCCAGATGACCCGAGGACCCGGGAATTAAGGAGAAACAAAAAGAGGACATATTCGTCTTGATGCCAATCAGGTCAGTATTTCCACCAAAGACTCGAACGGCACAATTGAGTTATTCTAGACAGTAAATTGCAATCTTAATTTGCTAGTTTTGCTAGAACATAATTGGTAGAAATCGGCTCAAGTCCAATAGGCGCCAGCTAACCGGAGCTAGTTTAAATGAAATTCCCAAGAGCTGCCACATTATTCGCTTCTGCGTTATTGCTTGCGAGTATTGCCGGTTCTTTTCCATATGCTGTGCAGGCTTCCGACTGGGTAGAAGACGGCGGCAAACAGACTACCGTTGCACCGCAACCCGCTGAAGTGCCGCCGGAGCTGGAGCAGCCACGCAAAAAGAAAAGAATGAAAATGCAGACAGGCCGGATCGAGGCAAATGATGCTGATTTAAATGCTCTGAAAGGTCGACAGGGCGCTTCGGATGATACTTTGAAAGGTGGCGCCAATGCCGATCAAACCGGGCTTCAAGGCGGTGCGCAGGATGACGGTGATGTCAATTTGACCCCGATGAAACCGCAGGCGGGCGGCAGGCCTTTGTTGCAAGGCTCGGCAATGCAGTCCGACTTCGGGCCGGCCGGCGACCCGGATATAGACGACCAGGAACTGCAGGTCGAATGGGATAAATGGCGAAACAAATTTCTCTGGGCAGTACAGTCGGGCGTTCAGGAAGCCCTCAACAACCCCGATGACGTAGACCTGCGCTTCGATCCAAGCCGCGGCATGGTGGTGGTGCGCTTTCCGCTTGGCACCGTAGCCTGGTTTCACTGCAAAATCTCCGCAGACAGGCATATCATAAGTGCAAAGATCAAGCAGACGTCAGGGTTTCCCAATTTCGACAAGGCAGTGATCAACTCAATTACCGCACTGGAAGGCTCTACCTACCTGCGTTTCCCAAAACGTTCGCAGAGGCAGTTTGTCACCCAGACGGCCGGAATCAAGACTTCCGATAGCCCGGAAAGGCAATATTTCAAGTTCGGCGACGTCGAGCGGTATCGCGTTCCCGGTCAATAAGGATGCGTTTTATTCCCGCCAAACGCTTATAAAGCCACCAGCCCGGCGGCTTTTAAATGGTCTTACTAGCGTTGAAGCCGGCAAGCCGCCGGCGCTCCCAGGAACATTCATAGCGTAGAAAGATTGGCACAGGAGGGAATCGAACCCTCGACCTGGCGGTTATGAGTCGCCCGCTCTAGCCGACTGAGCTACCGTGCCACGTATTGCTCCGAACTCTGATTATGCAAAGAATGTCCATTGAGTGTCAAGGCGGGTCAGTTACTCTGGCTGGGAATAATTGGGATAGAAAAGAGTATTAAGGGAGAGTTCAAGGCATGTTGTTCGTGTTCGAGATAATGTTCCTGGTCGTAATGGGGATAATCGCAATCGTTACGATCGTTACCGTCGGACGTCCTCTTGCCATTGCTTACGCTGACAAGGTTAAGAACAGGCAGCTGGAGATGGAATCTGCGCATGTCGAGTTGCGAATTGCTGCGCTGGAAGAAGAGACGCGAGAACTGAAAAGACAACTTTTATCCATCCAGGAAACAAAAGAATTTCAAGACCGCTTGCTGGAAAAGGGCAAGGGCTAAGGCTTAGCAGCTTTGAGAATCAAGTTTTTGCGAAGAGATGGAACTCCTTGGCACGGATCGCGTCCTTTGCAGTGTAGAAAACAAGCCAAAGAAAGCTGGACGCCACAGGCAAGGAGGCCAAAATGGCAGAGTGTATGACAGACAAAGATTCCTCATATTGCTATATGACTGAGGAAGAGCTTAAGGAAGCGAAGATGAATCGCGTAGCCCGGTTGACTGTGGTTGCTGCTGCCGCCGCATTGCTCTTCTCGTTCGTCGCGATCTCCAACTTGAACTATGACATCAACAAAACTTTGAATAACAAAGTCGCTTATGTTGAACACCGAGTAAGTGACGTTGCTCCTGAGTTCAAAGAAAAAGTAAGGGTCGAAAACACATATTAAGGTATCGTGGAAGCGAAATAACATTCGCATCTACATAACGTAAACGGCGCGCGATGTGCGCCGTTTACGTTTGCGCTCGCACGGGCGACGCATGGCGTCGCCCCTCTTACAATTCAGACGCCTGGCTGAGCGGGTTTTCGAGCAATGGAGGTTTTTCGCGTGTAGCCGAATCCTTGTCTACTTCCATCGATTCTATGATGAAAGACGGGCAAATCAAATGAGTGAAATTGTCGGATCCACGCCCAATTAGAGTGGCCTGTTCTTCGCCTCCAACCATATCGATGTCTTTTAAGATACGCGCTGTGACTGGTTCAAACCGCGCGCCTCTGACAATTTCTTCCTTATCCGTGTCGACCCAATGTTTCACCAAAATGATCGGTCTGGGCAAAACCACCGATGCCTCCGATACAGCCAGAACATTTGTTAATGCGGAGTCAGGCATTTGCAACATCGGCGCGGCATTTGGATCGAGCAGCCGTCGCGCAATCAAGAAGTAAGGAAGTTCTGCATCACGAGCCAATTCCTTACAGCGCGCAAGTAAATCGTCGCTGGTGTTCTCACTGTCGGAAGTTATGAAAACAACGCTTGTCGATCCGGCATAACCATTGGAATGTCCATTTGAATGCTTGCTATATTTAGTAGGCGAGCGATCGGTGCACAACGCCTTCAATACGCCCTTTTCTATGAGATTGACACGCTGAGCTCTGACGCCCTGGACGTCAAAATTGTAACCGCCGAACAATGGCTCACCTTTGAATTCACGCACAAAGGGATCATCGACGACACTCATTTGTCTGGGCAGCACTTTCTTTCCGATCTTCTCGGCAAAAGGATTGGAGCGCTGCGAAACCGAATCTGCAGACAAGGAATCCGTCTGCGAAGCGAGATTATCGCAAAGTATTTGCTCCATGAATTCGGCCGCTGCCTGACTTTCAAAAAGCACCGGGCCATCATAATCTTCAATCACCGGCGCCGCCTGCAGGGTGTTAAGTCTATTCGCCAGCTGCCTGGCTCTCTTCTCCATTTCTTCAAAAGACGGCAATTCCCCTTCTTTGTGGCCGCCCAACACTTCCATGTCTTTGATTCTTTCGCCGTCTTTAGCTTGCAGGCTGACCGCCATCGTCAGCACCCAGTCTTCGGTATCATCCACGATACGACCGCCTTCACTGCTGACAAAACAGCGATTGCTCACGCTCGCTTTGAAATTCACTAGCGACAATTGAATGGCTGGATACTCGCGAAAAATAGCAGACAGTTTTTTGACGCGGTCCACCCACTTCGACTCATCCACAGAGAGAGGGCGAGACTTACTGACGCTTACAACCGGCTCCTCTTTCGAAAAGTCATCATATTTGTTGTCGATGTTGTTGCGCTTAAAGTGCGCTTTTTTCTCTTCCAATAGCTCGACAGCGGTTTTGTAATCCGTATCGGTAGCTAGCCAGATCTTTCGGCGAATCGCATCGTAATTGTCATCGATGGTCAATCCGGAAGAGCCGCCAGTGCTGCTGAAAGAATCTCCGTAAAACTTGGAATTGTCGAAGACATAGTCTCCAACCCTGACGTTCGGCTCAAGTGAGCGCCAGCGGGTGTGACTGCGACCGGTCAGATATCCAAGAGATGCAGTCGCTTCAAAGCGCTCGTTATCGGTCGAGTCATAGCTGATGAAATACGGCGGAGAATGCCCGTCCAGTCGCAGGCGTTTTAATGACCGCTCCATTTCGTCGACCATCGCTTTCATGACGGTGTCTTCTATGCCGACGGCAAGTGAGGGGGGCGCAAGCACCAGAAGCGGTGCAAGAAAAAGCAGCACCATTTTGCTAAATGAGAATCTGCGGCGATGCGAATACTTTACTTTGCGCTCCACCATCACTATCGTTTCACCCCGCGCAGTCGTGCTTCATGCAGGGGATCAGGCAAGAGCGGAGGCTTATTGTGCGACTTAGCCTGGCGCGCCACTTCAATTGTTTTGACAAGAAGGCTGGGCGACGAAGCCGACACCGGAATCCATCCCGACTCGGCGCCGCAAACCCCGTTGAAAGTCTGCACATCGCTGCCCGCCGACAAGATAAGTTCGAGCGAGGCAAGCGGAGTTCCGACAATATCCACTCCGCGCAAAAGTTCGTCAGGGCGGCCATCCGGATAAACCTTTATGACTTTGAGCGGGTACAAATTGTAGATTTGTGGATCGGACGACCGCGTGAGAGTAGAACCACCCTCGATATCATCGAAGATAAGCCCGTACGGCTTTTTTTGCCGTTTGATTTCTCTTATCAAATGAGCACGCAGCTCCTGCGGGCTGACTTGATTTTTCGGGTCGGCAACCACCATCAGATTGGACTGACGCGCCACAGGCGCATGTCCTTCGCGGCAGCGCCCATGCCCATTAGAGTTTTTGAAGCCGCGGATGGGAGAACTGCTCATCAAAAATTTTCTAAGCACTCCCTTGTCGACCAATACTACTTTCTGTGATGGCACACCCTCATCGTCATAGCGATAATATCCATTAAGCGTGGTCTTTCCCAGCCTTGCCGCGCTTGCGTCATCGATGACGGAGATGAATTTCGGCATGACGGACATGCCGACTTTGTCGGTAAATGTTCTCCCTTCACTCTCGTCCTTCTGTCTGTGCCCTTCAATACGATGACCAAAAATCTCGTGGAAGAACACGGCAGCAGCCTTACCTTGAAGAATGGCCGGGCCGGCATAAGGTTGGGCAACCTGCGACTTCCTCAAGCGATCCAACGACTCGCCCAGCCGCTTAGCCATGGCTTTGAGCGTTGGCGCATCAGGCATTCGCTTTACGTCATCGACTTCCGCCCTGTCGAGCAACCACAACACCATTCCGTCTTCGGCGACGGTATCGGCGTAGAGCCTGGCATCATAACTGATTCTTTCATCTTCGATGGCGGCTCCAGTGCTGGTGACCAGATAGCGACGCAGCCTCTGAGCGGTGAGGTCGACATCGCCTGTACGAATGAATGGAAAGTCGCGAAAAACAGCCGACGACTCGCGGACTTGCGACTGCCACAAAACATGGTCGACATTGATCGGTCGCTTGGGAGCATAGGCGACTTGCGGTTTTTCCACCACATAATCATCTGAGCGATCATCCTCAGCAACCAGAACATCTTTATTAGCCTTCACTTGCGCATATTTTTTTTGGGCAAGGCGAAAAGCAGCATCGGTTTTCAACCAGATGATATTGCGCAATGCCATTTTGTCGTCTTCATATGGAATTTGCGCCTCGTATCCGAATGTCTCTTTGCCACCATTGTCGCTGGCCGGAATCTTGTGACTGTTATCGAGTTTTGGGCTGCCGACGCGCAATTCGACATCAAGGGTGCGGCTAATATTGACGTCGAATTTTTCTTTAATACTGCCGTAATCGCCAGAGACACTTGCCACCTCGCGTTCAAACACGCGATAGGCGATGTAATAGACAGGCGCATCGCCTGCGTTTTTCAGGCGAGAAAATGATCGTGCCATCTCTTCTTTGAGAGCTTGCATCACCACGCTGTCTGTCGTCTCAGCGGCCTGAAGATTGTCTTCGAGCGGAAGCACGACAGGAAAAAGAGTAAGCGCAACAACAAAGCATAACGCCGTCTTCAGCTGCCTCCAAATGAAACTGTAGGGGCGATGCCATGCATCGCCCGGGCGACGCATGGCGTCGCCCCTACAAACAGACACAAGACATATTAAACATTGAGTAGGGCAGGTAACCAATAATCTACACAGCCGGTGCCGCCCGCG